>JAGCNZ010000111.1 GCA_017645655.1 Bacteroidaceae bacterium
CTTAGGGGGAATTATAAACGACACGTGGAGACCCCCTAACCCCCTTTAGGGGGAATTTCAAACGACACGTGGAGACCCCCTAACCCCCTTTAGGGGGAATTTCAAACATCACGTGGGTAAAATGAAAATATCACGTGGAATATTTCAAATATCACGTGGGTAAAATTGATTTATCACGTGGAATAATTTCAAACATCACGTGCCGCGTCCTGAAACTTGGCTTGGAAAAGTCCGCAATGCCCTACTGGCTGGCTTTGCTCCTCCTCAGCGCCAGAGCCGCAGACGACCAGATGCCCAGCAAGGCGACAAGCAGCGTCTGCAGCGTATGAACGATGAGCACAAACACTGCAGCCTCGGTCTGACCAACGCCGTAAAGCACCAGGACGGTCTTCACGGCGAAGTGCCAAGAGCCCGCTCCGTTGGGTGTAGGCACCAGGACGGCAAACGTGCCGACCACAAAGGCGACCAGCGCTGCCATACCACCCAGCCCTGCCGTGAAGTCGAAGCAGAAGAACGTGAGGTAGAAATGCAGGTAATAGCTCAGCCAAATGCCGGCGGAATAGGCGACGAAAAGCATCGGGCGCTCCACATCCCTGACCGACAGCAGGCCGTTCTTCAGGTCGGAAACGACATTTTTCGTCCTCGAGAGAATGCGGAAACGACGGGACACAAGCACGACACAAACGAGTGCGAGCAGCCCGCAGGCAGCCGTCACCAGCCATCCGGTCAGCGAGAAACTCCCCAGAATGCTGCTCACGGAGACGCCGGTATGGCGGAAGAAATCCAGAAAGACGGGTATCTGCGTCAGAAACGTCAGCAGGGAAAGCACAAGGATGAACAGCGTGTCGATAATCCTCTCAGTCACCACCGTGCCCACACTCATGGTGAAATTGGTGCCCTCATAGCGCTTGAGCACGCCGCACCGCAGCACCTCGCCCACACGCGGCACGACCAGACTGCTGGCATAACTGAGGAAGACGGCATGGATGCAAGTGGACAGCCGCGGCCGCTCCCCGGCAGGAGCCAGCACCTGGCGCCACCTGGCAGCACGAAGCACCTGAGCCAGAACGCCGAACGGCATGCTCAGCAGCATCCACGTCCACGACATCTTGTGCTCCAAAGCGTCCGCCAACTCCTCCCATCCAATGCCACGATACATCCACCAGAGTATGCCGACAGCCAACGCCAAAGGCACCGCAACCTTTACCGATTTGACAATCTGACTATTTGACAATTCCACAATTATTTTTGCCTTTCCTTTTGCGCTTTCGCTTATTCTTTGTATTTTTGCACTGCAAAGGTAAGAAATAAAATTTTAATTGTCAAATTGTATAATTACCAAATTGTGAAATATAGCGCAGTCAAGCCGAAAAAGTTCCTCGGGCAGCATTTCCTGACCGATTTGAGCATCGCCAGCCGCATCGCCGACACGGTGGATGCCTGCCCCGGACTGCCCATCCTGGAGGTCGGACCAGGCATGGGCGTCATGACACAGTACCTTGTTCGCAAGCCGCGACAGGTCAAAGTGGTCGAGATTGACTACGAAAGCGTGGAATACCTCAGGCGAACCTACCCCGAACTGGAGGACAGCATCATCGAAGACGACTTCCTGAAGATGCATCTCGACCGCACGTTCGGGGGCTCACCATTCGTCCTGACAGGCAACTATCCATATAACATCTCCTCGCAAATCTTCTTTAAAATGCTCGACAACAAGGACTTGATTCCCTGCTGCACAGGCATGATTCAGAAAGAAGTCGCGGAGCGAATGGCAGCAGGACCCGGCAGCAAGACCTACGGCATACTGAGCGTCCTCGTTCAGGCCTGGTATGATGTGGAATATCTCTTCACCGTGGAGCCCGGCGTCTTCAATCCCCCGCCAAAAGTTCGCAGCGCTGTCATCCGACTGACACGCAACGCGACAACCGGCCTGGGCTGCGACGAGAAACTCTTCAAAAGGCTTGTCAAGACAACTTTCAACCAGAGGAGAAAGACCCTCCGCAACAACATCAAGCCACTCCTCACGGCACTCGAACAGGAGAGACCGGCGAAACCAGACTTCACGGCACTCCTCGCCGACCCCATCATGCAGAAACGACCGGAACAGCTCAGCGTCCAGGACTTCATCCAGCTTACCCTAAGGATTGAAGCCAACATCCCTAAATTATGAATTATGAATTGTGAATTATGAATTATCCCGATATGCGTCTGCTGCAGCTCCTCGCCCAAACGTTCCCCAACAGCGAGAGCGCAAGCACGGAAATCATTAATCTCGAGGCAATTCTCAGTCTTCCGAAAGGCACCGAGCACTTCGTCGCCGACATCCACGGCGAGCATGAAGCCTTCCTGCACATCCTCAGAAATGCCAGCGGAAACATAAAGAGAAAGGTCCACGACCTGTTCGACGAGTCGCTCCCCAAGCAGGAAATGCGCGACCTCTGCACCCTCATCTACTATCCAGAGAAGCGTCTCGAGATGATAGAGGAGGGCACGGACGACGACCTCTCAGGCTTCTACGCCCGCACACTGCTGCAGCTCATACAGGTATGCCAGTCCGTGAGCAGCAAGTACACACGCAGCAAGGTCCGCAAAGCCCTGCCTCCACAGTTCGCCTACATCATCGAGGAGCTGCTGCACGAAAGCCCTAACGATGAAGATAAGGACGCTTACGTGCAACGCATCGTTGAGACCATCGTGCAAATTGGGCAGGCGCGCAACTTCATCATTGCTGTCTGCAACGTCATCCACAAACTGAGCATCGACCGTCTTCACATCCTTGGCGACATCTTCGACCGTGGTCCGGGGGCTCACATCATCATGGACTACTTGCTTTCTCGCGAGAATTTCGACCTGCAGTGGGGCAATCACGATGCGCTCTGGATGGGTGCCGCTGCCGGTCAGGACGCGTGTATCGCCATTGTCTTGCGTCTCTCGTTGCGATTTGCGAACTTAGCCACGCTCGAAGAAGGCTATGGCATCAACCTCTTGCCGCTCGCCACGTTTGCCATGGAGACGTATGCCGACGACCCTTGCCTGCAGTTCCGGCCTATCGGGACGCTGGCCGAGGTGAAGGGCGACGAGAAGCGCCTGCGCCTCATTGCCCAGATGCACAAGGCCATTTCCGTCATTCAGTTCAAGCTCGAGGGGCAGCTCGTACGCCAGCATCCCGAGTGGAACATCGACCGCCGGGGCACGCTGGAGAACATCGACCTCGGTCGCGGCACCTATCGCTTCGAGGGGAAGGACTATCCGCTGCTCGACTCCTTCTTCCCTACCATTGACAAAGACGACCCCTATCGCCTGACGGAAGAGGAAGAGGAACTCATGAAGCGGCTCCACCACTCGTTCCGCATCTCCGAGAAACTGCAGAAGCACATCCGCTGCCTCTTCAGTCACGGCTCGATGTTCACGGTCTGCAACAGCAATCTCCTCTTCCATGCGTCCGTCCCACTCAATGCCGACGGCAGCCTGAGACAGGTCATGATAGACGGCAAACCCTTCGAGGGACGCGAACTCATGCAGCAAATCGAGTTCAAGATGCGCACAGCATATCCCTCTACCCTTGGAGGAAGACGGAAAGTGGCAAGCCGCGACTTCTTCTGGTACCTGTGGTGCGGTCCCGACAGCCCGCTCTTCGACAAGGACAGAATGGCCACCTTCGAGCGTTATTTCCTTGCCAATCCGGCCACGCACCACGAGGAGAAAGGCGCCTACTACCAGCTCAGGGAAGACCCCGCCGTGTGCACCCGCATCCTGGACCACTTCGGGGTGGAGGGCGAGACGCGCCACATCATCAACGGCCACGTGCCCGTCCATGCCAGCCGGGGCGAGAACCCCATCAAGGCCGACGGCATGCTCATGGTCATCGACGGCGGATTCTCGAAGTCGTACCACCGCACGACGGGCATCGCAGGCTATACGCTCGTCTATCACAGCCGCGGGTTCGAGCTCATTCAGCACGAGCCGTTCACGAGCACCGCAGAGGCCGTCGCCAACGGCACCGACATCAAGAGCAGCATGCAAATCGTCGAGATGATGGGCCGCCGCATCCGCGTGCGCGACACCGACAAGGGACGACAGATTCAGCAGCAGATTTCGGAACTCCGCAGCCTGCTCCACGCCTACCGCCACGGCATCATCCGCGAGAACACGAAGAAGTAAGGAACAGCCGTCGCTCCCAGCCTCCTCTCAAGACGTCGGACGGAGACGTCCCTAACCAAAGACCCCTCTAACTCCCCCTAAACGTGAAGACCACCTAACCCCCTTTAGGGGGAATTATAAACGTCACGGGAAGACCCCCTAACCCCCTTTAGGGGGAATTTCAAACATCACGTGGGTAAAATGAAAATATCACGTGGAATATTTCAAATATCACGTGGGTAAAATTGATTTATCACGTGGGTAAAATGCAAACATCCCACGCGACATTTTGTTTCGTTACGCTTTGACTATCCTGGGGAAGGCAATCGAGACGACCACATACCAGATAATTATAGCCGCAAGAGCCGAGTAGCCAAGCAGCAAGAGGGGCAGGCAGCCGATGAGGAAGACGTAGCGCTGCCTGTTGTCCGCCCAGCTCAGATTCTTGAACTTCAGCGCCAGCATGGGCACTTCGCTCACCAGCAAAAAGCAGAAAAGCAGCATGAAGAGGAAAAGGAAGACTGCGTTGAACTTGAGCGAGACGAGGAAGGCATGCTCGCCCAGCACGAGGCTGCCCCAGAAGAGGGCATTGGCGGGCGTTGGCAATCCGATGAACCCATAGTGCTGACGCTCGTCGAGGTTGAACTTGGCAAGCCTTAAAGCCGAGAACGCCGCCATCAGGAATGCCGTGTAGGGCAGGAATCTCCTTATCGGGAGCAACACCTCGGGCATGTGCACCTCGTGGAACAAGTAGAAAATAATCGCGCTGGGAGCGACACCGAAGGTAACGACGTCGGCCAGCGAATCGAGTTCCTTGCCTATGGGCGACGAGACGCCGAGAGCCCTGGCCACCATGCCGTCGAAGAAATCGAACACGGCCCCAAGGACTATCATCAGCACTGCAAAATGATACTGACCGTAGAACGCACAGCCTGTAGCCATGCAGCCGCAGATGAGGTTGCAGCAAGTAATGGAATTCGGAATGTGTCGCTTAATCATTTCATTAGCCGTTTTGAGGTTCCTCCTGTTCCGGAGCAGCATCTGGAGCAAGGTCCTTCAGCCTGGCAACAATGGTTTCATTGCCGACGGTCTTCTGGTTGAGCTTCACCAAGACCTCGGTGTCCAAAGGCAGATACAGGTCAACACGCGAGCCGAACTTGATGAAGCCAAGGTGCTCGTCGACGTAGCAATCCTCGCCCACCGTGGGATAGGTGACGATGCGGCGCGCCATGGCACCCGCCACCTGACGCGCCAGAATCTCCGTTCCGTCGGGTGTCTCGATGACGACGGTGCATCGCTCGTTCTCCTCGCTTGCCTTCGGCAGCCACGCTTTATGGAAGTTGCCGTCGTAGTGCTGTACATACTTCACCGTGCCGTCCACCGGAATCCAGTTGGCATGCACATTGAAAAGACTCATGAAGATGCTCACCATGATGCGTCTGTCGTGGAAATACTCTGTCTCCTCCGTCTCTTCCACCACGACGACCTTGCCGTCGGCAGGTGCCAGAACCAGCCCCTCCGTCTCGCCATCGAAGGTGCGGATGGGACACTGGAAGAAGTTGAGCAGCACCGCATAGAGAATGGCGCTCACCATTATGCAGATGTCGAAGGGAAGCCTCGACTCGAAGATATGAAGTATAGCGAAGTTGAGCACCCCGAGGAAAATGGCACTCCATAAAAGCGTGTCTTTTCCTTCGTGATGCAACCTTATCTTTTTCAGTTTTCGTAACCTTTTACCCATACGTTTTTCATATAGTGCGGGTCAAAGTTACAAATTTTTAGTTGAACTACGAACAATGAACATTGATTTTTTACTAAATTCTGAAAAAATACACGCTCCACATTCTTCAATCCCTAATCTTTTCGTATCTTTGCCTTCTCATTATATAATATAGGTACACATGGAGGACTTCGTTCACTTACACGTCCACTCGCAATACTCTTTGCTCGACGGGCAATCGTCCATAAAAGGCATGGTCGACAAGGCTATCGCCGACGGTATGCGGGGCATGGCTCTGACCGACCACGGCAATATGTTCGGGGCTAAAGAGCTATATGACTACTGCAAGACGGTCAACGAGAAAAGGGAGAAGAAGGGACTCGACCCGTTCAAACCCATCTTCGGCTGCGAGATGTACGTTGCCCGAGGCGGCGACAAAAGCGTGCGCGAAGGCGGAAAAGAGAACCAGTCGGGTTGGCACCTCATCGTTCTGGCAAAGAACCTCAAGGGATATCACAACCTCATCAAGCTCGTCTCGCGCTCCTGGGTCGACGGTTTCTACCAGCGACCACGCACCGACCGCAAGGACCTGGAGCTCTTCCACGAAGGCCTCATCATCAGTTCTGCCTGCGTAGGAGGTGAAGTGCCGCAGAAGATAATGAACGGCGACACCAAGGGCGCCGAGGAAGCCATCAAGTGGTTCCACGACATCTGGGGCGACGACTATTACCTCGAACTGCAGCGCCACGAAGTGACCAACCCGATGCAAGTGGCAAATAGGACTTTCTACGAAGCTCAACAGAAAGTCAATCCCGTGCTCATCGACCTGGCACGCAAGCATGGCATCAAGCTCATCTGCACCAACGACTCGCACTTCCTCAACGAAGACGACGCCGAAGCGCACGACTTGCTCCTCTGCCTGTCGACCGGCAGAGACCTCGACGACCCCAACCGCATGCGGTACAGCAAGCAGGAATGGTTCAAGACGAAAGCCGAGATGAATGCCATCTTCGGCGACCAGCCCGAGGCGCTTGCCAACACCTGCGAGCTACTGGACAAAGTCGAGATGTACGACCTCGAGTCGAACGCCATCATGCCCTTCTTCCCCATACCCGAAGAATTTGGCACCGAGGAACTCTGGAGACAGAAGTTTAGCGAGGAAGACCTCTTCAAAGAATTCACCTGCGACGAGAACGGAGAACACCCTTTGCCAAAGAAAGAGGCAAAGAAGAAGATAGAGAAACTAGGAGGCATCGACAAGCTCTATCGCATAAAGTTCGAAGCGGACTACCTTGCGAAGCTTGCCTACGAAGGTGCCGAGCGCCTCTATCCCATGCCGCTCTCCAAAGAAATCGACGAGAGGATACGCTTCGAGCTGCATGTCATGAAGACGATGGGCTTCCCTGGTTACTTCCTCATCGTGCAGGACTTCATCAACAGCGCCAGGAACGAACTCGGAGTATGGGTGGGACCCGGACGAGGCTCGGCAGCCGGATCGGTCGTCGCATACTGCCTCGGCATCACACGCCTCGACCCGCTCAAGTACGACCTCCTGTTCGAGCGTTTCCTCAATCCCGACCGCATCTCCCTGCCCGATATTGATACCGACTTCGACGACGACGGCAGAGGAAAGGTCCTGCAATGGGTCATGGACAAATATGGAGCAGAAAACTGTGCTCACATCATCACCTACGGAAAGATGGCAGCCAAGAACAGCATCAAAGATGTAGGGCGAGTGGAGAAGGTGCCACTCTCAGTGGTCAACGCTTGGTGCAAGGCAATGCCCGACCGTCTGCCGGATGGTAAGAAACCAGTCCTCGAAAACTACATCGAAGCGACTCCCGAACTGAAGGAAGCAAAGTTCTCGCGAGACAAGAAAGAGGCAGACACCATCAAGTACGCTCTGAAACTCGAAGGCACAGTTCGCAATACAGGCATCCATGCGTGCGGTTTCATCATTTGTCGCGACCCGATTAGCGATCATGTTCCTGTCTCGACAGCAGACGACCCGGACTTCCCTGACCGCAAGACCGCGGTGACCCAATATGACGGACACGTCATTGAGAGCACGGGACTTATCAAGATGGACTTCCTTGGCCTAAAGACCCTCTCTCAGTTGAAAGAAGCGTGCCGCATCGTAAAGGAGGCGCATGGCATAGACATCGACCTGGACAATATTCCCATCGACGACCCGCTTACCTATAAATTATATCAGGAGGGCAAAACGGTCGGAACGTTCCAGTTCGAGTCGGCAGGCATGCGCAAATACCTGAAGGAACTGCATCCGACAGTCTTCGAAGACCTCATTGCCATGAATGCACTCTACCGACCCGGGCCGATGGAATACATCCCGCGATTCATCAGACGCAAGAACGGACAGGAAGACATCACGTACGACTTGCCGGCTTGCGAGGAATACTTGCGCGACACCTACGGCATCACCGTCTATCAGGAGCAGGTCATGCTGCTGGCGCGAAAGCTTGCGGGCTTCACCAGAGGCGAGAGCGACAACCTTCGCAAGGCGATGGGTAAGAAGAAAAAGGACATCGTGGATGAGATGAAACCCAAGTTTATCGAGGGAGGCACCAAGAACGGACACGACCCCAAGATACTTGAAAAGATATGGAGCGACTGGGAGAAGTTTGCATCGTACGCTTTCAACAAATCACACGCGGCATGCTATTCCTGGGTTTCCTACCAGACTGCTTACATGAAGGCGCACTATCCGGCAGAGTTCATGGCTGCCCTACTGACCCGAGGTAAGGACGATGTGAAGGAAGTCACGAAACTTCTGGAGGAGTGTCACGCCATGAAGATTGAGGTGTTGGGACCTGATGTCAACGAGTCTCATCGCGACTTTGGCGTCAACGACCGGCAGCAGATACGCTATGGCTTGACTGCCATAAAGGGACTTGGCGAAGCGGCTGTTCAAGCTATTGTTGACGAGAGGGAGAAGAACGGTCCGTTCAGCGACATCTTCAACTTCGTGGAGCGCGTCAACCTCACTTCCATCAAGCGCAACGGCATGGAGTGCCTTGCCTTGAGTGGTGCCTTCGATACCATCACTGCGGGCAGTATCAGGCGAGAGCAGTTTGTTGCTGAGAACCAGAAGGGCGACATTTTCCTCGACCTCTTGATTCGCTACGGTATGCAGTTCCAGCAGACTCAAATGGAGGCACAGTTCTCGCTCTTCGGCATGGATTCCATCGAGTTGAACAAGCCCACAGTGCCCGATGCAGAGGAATGGACTGCCCTGGAGCGCCTGAACAAGGAGCGTTCGCTGGTGGGCATCTACCTTTCTGCTCATCCGCTGGACGAGTACTACGTCATCCTGCAGAACGTCTGCAACATGAAGATGGCTGATATGGAGTACCTGACAGCCTATGCCGGACAGACCGTTCGGCTGGGCGGCATTGTCACCGCCGTTCGCTCCGGCACCACACAGAAAGGGAAGCCTTTTGGCGTGGCGACTGTCGAGGACTTCAGCGGCACGGGTCAGATAGCGCTCTTTGGCGACAGTTGGGTGAAATGGGGAGCTTATCTGTGTGTCGACCGCTCTGTGCTCATCACTGGCAACATCGAGAAGAATCGTTTCAGGGACGACAGCTACGAGCTTCGAGTGGGGCACATCGACTGGCTTGCCGATGTGAGCGACAAGGTGATAGAGCGTATCACGATTGCCGTCAACGTGAATGCCTTGAACCAGGACGACGTGGAGATGCTGACATCCTATGCCGAGGAGAATCCGGGCAACACGGCGATGCAACTTGTCTTCGTCGATGCCACGAATCCTCACAACCAGCTCCGAATGAACTCGCACAAGCACCGCATCAAGGTGACGCGGCAGTTCCTGAACGACATTGAGAATAGCGACGCGCTTTCATACAGTATAAACAATTAATAAGCATAAGACTATGGCACAAGTAATCAACAGTGGTAACTTCGAGGCTCTGGTGGCAACCGGCAAGCCTCTCGTATTGGACTTTTGGGCAACGTGGTGCGGCCCTTGCAAGCGCCTTGCTCCCGTCATCGAGGAACTGGCAAAGGACTTCGACGGCATGGCCATCGTGGGCAAATGCGACGTGGAAGAAGACGAAGACCTGCCCATGCGCTTTGGTGTGCGCAACATCCCTACCGTCGTCTTCATTAAGGACGGCAAGGAGGTGGACCGCAGCGTCGGTCTTGTACCCAAGCCCGCTCTCGAAGAGAAGATAAAGGCAATGCTCTGATTCCCATCCCCTAATCCCTAATCTCTAATTCCTAATCCGCATGAGTACCTTTGAAGAAGACCTGCTCCTCGATGCTGAGGATGACCGCAAGACGGTCGAGTACATCCGGAACTACCTGCCGCAGGAGCTCAAGGAAAAGTTCACGGAAGATGACCTCTACTACTTCATCGACGTTCTTGGCGAGTACTATGTCGATTTGCTCGACAAGCACAATGGCGACGAGGACATCGATATCGACGTGGAGGAAGTGGCGAAACATCTTGCAGGGCAAGCCAAGAAGGACAAGATGGGCGACTTCGCTCCCGAAGACCTCCGCTGGGTTGTGGACGGCGAGCTGGAGTACGGCGAGACTATTGACAATTGAAAATTGATGATTTAATGGAACAACCCCTATTGATTTATAACACGCTGAGCCGGCAGAAGGAACTCTTCAAGCCGCTCACCCCGGGTCGCGTCGGGATGTACGTTTGTGGCCCGACAGTTTATGGTGACGCGCACTTGGGGCACGCACGGCCTGCCATCACCTTCGACCTGCTTTTCCGCTATCTGCAGCACCTTGGCTACAAGGTTCGCTACGTGCGCAACATCACGGACGTGGGCCATCTCGAACACGATGCCGATGAGGGCGAGGACAAGATTGCAAAGAAGGCTCGGCTGGAGCAACTCGAACCGATGGAGGTCGCGCAGTACTACACGAATCGCTTCCACGAGGCGATGGACGCGCTGGGCTGCTTGCCGCCAAGCATCGAGCCGCATGCCACGGGTCACATCATCGAGCAGCAGGCCCTTGTGCAGCAAATCCTCGACAACGGCTATGCGTACGAGAGCAACGGAAGCATCTACTTCGACATCGAGAAATACAATAAGGACCATCGCTGGGGCATCCTCTCGGGGCGCGACCTCGAGAACATCAAGGACGCGAGCCGCGAGTTGGCAGGAGTCGGCGAGAAGCACAATCAGGCGGATTTCGCTTTGTGGAAAGCCGCACAGCCTGAACATATCATGCGCTGGCCCAGTCCCTGGAGCGACGGCTTCCCGGGTTGGCACTGCGAATGCACGGCGATGGGACGCAAGTACCTGGGCGAGCACTTCGACATACACGGCGGAGGCATGGACCTCATCTTCCCGCACCACGAATGCGAGATTGCGCAGGCAATCGCCAGCCAAGGCAGCCAGATGGTGCACTACTGGATGCACAACAACATGATTACCATCGACGGCAAGAAGATGGGCAAGTCCTACAACAACTTCATCACGCTGCCGCAGTTCTTCGCGGGCGACCATCCGCTGCTCTCGCAAGCCTATACGCCCATGACCATCCGCTTCTTCATCCTGCAGGCACACTATCGCTCGACCGTCGACTTCGGCAACGAGGCCCTTCAGGCTGCCGAGAAGGGACTGGCACGACTGATGGACGGACTGAAGAACCTGCGCCGCCTCCAGGAGGGACAGAAGGTGAAGGGACAGCCGCAGGTGGAGATGAAGTATGTCGACGAACTGCGCGAGAAGCTTTACGACGCGATGAACGACGACTTGAACTCGCCCATCGTCATCAGCCACCTGTTCGATGCATGCCGCATCATCAACACCTTGACGGACAAGAAGGCGAGCATCGCGGCCGAAGTGGCACAGGCGCTCCTCCAACTCATGGAGACGTTCACGACCGACATCCTTGGTCTCCGTCAGGACACAGGCGTGAGCAACAAGGCTCGCGAGGAGGCGTTCGGAGCCGTCGTGAACATGCTGCTCGAGCAACGTCAGGCAGCAAAGGCTGAGAAGAACTGGGCTTTGAGCGACAAGATACGCGACGACCTGGCTGCCCTCGGCTTTGAGGTGAAGGACACGAAGGACGGCTTCAGCTGGACCCTGAACAAGTGAGTTGAATCACCAGGCAGGCGACGCCGTAAAACGTCACGTGGGTTAATTCAAATTATAACGTGGGTAAAATGAATTTATCACGTGGAATATTTTAAATATCACGTGGGTAAAATCAATTTATCACGTGGGTAGTTTGAAATTATCACACGTCGCGATTATATCTGCCCCGTTTCAACCTGGCGGACCACACGCTCGATGAGCTTGTCTTCCTCCTCCGGATGATACTCTTTCTTCAGGCTGGCCCGGAACGTCCAGGCAAAGACCTGATAGAACGCGGCACGCGCCGGACCGAGGAACGCCTGCACAATCTCGTAGGAAGACTGATTGCACTCGCGGTCCACGAGCTTTATGAGTAGCTTTCCCTGCGAGTAGGTGAGCTTCTTCATCTGCGGCGTGTAGGTCTGCTTGATGTCCCGCTCCACCGCACTGATATGGGCGCTCTTCTCCTTTTGGGTAGGCAGCATCTCCAGCGTCTCGTATGTCTCGGCAATGAGCTCATTGACCTGTTGGGCGATGGGCAACACCTTCTTCACATTATAGACGAGTCGGTTGTAGGCACGTCGCTGCTTCTCGCTCTTGAAGACCATTGGCGGATAGACCCACAGCTCGGGCAGGAGGTAGCACCACATCGTGTCGCCGTTCTCCACGATGGGCTTCACGTAGCGGAACCTCTGCAGCTTGAGCTTATAGTTGACCGGCTCCTGCGGCAACAGTTCATCTGCCTCATCCTGAGCAAAGACACAGGGAGACAGCAGCACCAACAGGCTCAATATAATCGCGTTGCGTATCATATCCGCTGCAAAAATACGACTTTTTCATTCATAGTCCATAGTTCATCGTTCATAATTATGTTTTTTTAATTCTTTGACAGCTGGCTTTAATTATGAATTATGAATTATGACTTATGAATTTTAATTCGTACCTTTGCACCCGTTAAGGTGCAAAGAAACGAAACACATGAGCACAATCATCTACGATTCGCCTGTCTTCGGGCCCATCCACAGCCGCCGGCTGGGCATCTCCCTCGGCATCAATCTGCTGCCGAAAGGCGGCAAGGTGTGCAGCTTCGACTGTATCTATTGCGAGTGCGGCCTGAACAAAGAGCGTCGCACAAAGAACCCGTTGCCTACCGTGGAAGAAGTCGTCGATGGCCTCGAAAGCAAGCTCCAGGAACTGAAGGCAGAGGGCATCGTGCCCGACGTGCTTACTTTCGCCGGAAACGGCGAGCCGACCTTGCATCCGCATTTCCCCGAGATAGTCGACAGAGTGCGTCAGGTCAGGGACATCTACTGCCCGTCGGCAAAGATGAGCATCCTCTCGAACGCCACACAGATACGCCGGCCCGAGATTCGCGAAGCGCTCCTCCACTTCGACAACAACATCCTCAAGCTCGACACCGTCAGTCCCATATATATAAATAATGTGGACCGTCCGCAGGGACACTACGACGTGGAGGAACAAATCGCCTGCCTCGCACTCTTCCAAGGCAAGTGCATCATCCAGACCATGCTCATGCAGGGCGAGTACGAAGGCCGAAGCGTCTGCAATACCGGCGAGGAATACATTGTCCCCTACCTCGACGCCCTGGCTCGCATCAAACCTCGCTCCGTCATGCTCTACACGCTTGACCGCGAGACACCCGTCGCCGGCCTCAAGAAAGCTGCGCCCGAAGCAATGCAAGCCATCGCGGACCGCATCCGCCAGCTCGGCATCGAAGTATCTGTCAGTTGCTGATGCCATCCACAAAATGACTGGCTACGTCCGAAATGTCCTCTGCACTGCACTCCCCTCTCCCTCCGCAAGGTCTATGAATACGACCTCCCGACCTCTGCCGGCAAGACCTGCAGGGTAAAAACGGAAAGATAACGTGGGATAATTGAATTTATCACGTGGGTAAAATCAAATTATTACGTGGAATATTTCAAATATCACGTGGGTAAAATGAATTTATCACGTGGGTCATTTGAAAACGTAGGCAGACAAACTTCAAAATCAGGAACGGAACGCTCTATTTCCTATCCTTCCAGTAGTTCGGCATGAACAGGAAGAGAACGGTGAAAATCTCAAGGCGGCCGAGGAGCATATAGGCACTCATGAGCCATTTGCCTGAGGCGGGGACGTTGGCGAAGGTGCATGCGGGACCTGTGGCGCCTGTGGCGGGACCTACATTACTCAGCATGCTGATGCTGCTGCCAAGTGCTGTGTCGACGTCGGCACCGAGCAGAGAGTAGCAGGTCATCGCGATGACTACCAAGAGGAAATAGATGAAGACAAAGATGAGAGCCTGCCGCACTTTATGGTCTGGCACGATTTGTTTGTTGACGCGGACACCGAGGACGGCTCTGGGATGCAGCATCTGGATGAGTTCATTGAAGGCGCTCTTGGCACAGATGATAATCCTGATGACCTTTATGCCACCTGCCGTGCTGCCTGCACACGAGCCAATTGCCATGATGACGACTGTCGGCATCCAGAACGAGGCTCCCCATGCCACATAATCAAACTTCTGTGCCGAGAAGCCGGTGCTCGTCGCAACGCTGCTCACATGGAATAGTGCCGAGCGGAACGACTCTTCGAAGCCCTTCGGCAGCAATGGGTCGGCACTCTCTGGAACAGGGGCGAAGTAGAAGAGCAGCATGAACACAACGACTGCGATGCCTATGTAGGAGAGGAAGACGCGCACCTCTTCGTTCTGGAAGAGCACGCGGTTGCGGCGAATGGTCATGTAGTAGTAGAGCGAGAAGTTGATGCTGCTCACCACCATGAACATGCTGGCAACGTACTCGATGTAGCCGCTGCGGAAGTACGCGATGCTGTCGGAATGCGTGCTAAAGCCGCCGGTAGCGATGGTGGTGAACGCGTGGCAGACTGCGTCGTAGAGGTTCATCGGTCCGAGCCAGTAGCAGAAAGCACAGGCACTGGTCAGGACGAGATATATCAGGAGCACCCGTCGTGCCGTGGCACCTATCTTTGGTCGCAACTTGTCGAGTCCCAAGCCTGTTATCTCAGCCGAGTAGATGTTGCTGTTCTTCATCTCATAGACGGGGATGAGGGCAAACGAGAAGACCACGATGCCGAGGCCTCCAATCCATTGTGTAATGGCTCGCCAGAAGAGCAAGCCTTTCGGCAGGGTGTCTATCTCTGTGATGCAAGTGGCGCCCGTCGTGGTGAAGCCGCTCATGGTCTCAAAGAAAGCGCTCGACAAATCCATGTCTGTCAGGTAGAGGAACGGCACCATGCCGATTGCGGAGAATATAATCCAAGAGAGTGAGACGATGAGAAAATTGTCGGCACGGCGCATGCGCTTGTTCTCGTCCCTGCGGCTCAGGAAGATGCAGAACGAGCCAACTGCTATCGTGCCCAGTGCCGTGAGCAGAAAGCAAAGCCAGTCGGACTCGTCGTTCAGAATGGCGACGAGCATGGAGAGCAGCAGGAAGAAACTCTCCATGACGATGAGCATGCCGAGGATTCCTTTCTTCATCTCACATTTACCATTTGGTCATTTACCATTTAGCTTAATTCTTCTTGTCCAACGCGTGCTTGGCGTAGTCTATTGTATAGTGCAGGCCGCGGCTCTCCTTGCGCTCGAGGGCCTGTCGCGTGATGAGGTAGCCCACGTTTATCATGTTGCGGAGCTCGCAGATGTCTTTCGTGGGTTTGACGCGCTTGAAGAGATGCTCCGTCTCTTCGTACAGGAGATCGAGTCGCTCCCAGGCGCGGTGCAGACGAAGGTCGCTGCGAACGATGCCGACGTAGGTGCTCATGATCTGGTTCACCTCCTTGACGTCTTGCGCGATGAGGACTTTCTCCTCGTTCGTCATGGTGCCTTCGTCGTTCCATTCGGGCACCTTGTCGTTGTAGTCGTACTGGTCGATGACTTCAAGCGAGTGACGTGCTGCTGCGTCGGCATAGACGACGGCTTCGATGAGCGAGTTGCTGGCCAGTCGGTTGCCGCCGTGCAGTCCGGTGCAGGAGCATTCGCCGACGGCATAAAGACGCCTGATGCTGCTTTGTCCGTCGAGGTCGACCTTGATGCCGCCGCACATGTAGTGCGCGCTGGGCGCCACGGGGATGTACTGCTTCGTGATGTCGATGCCGATACTAAGGCATTTGGCGTAGATGTTGGGGAAGTGATGTTTCGTTTCCTCCGGGTCTTTGTGGGTGACGTCGAGGCAGACGTGGTCCAATCCATGTATCTTCATCTCGCGGTCTATCGCGCGAGCCACGATGTCGCGGGGTGCCAGGGAGAGCCGTTCGTCGTATTTCTGCATGAATTCTTCCCCGTTTGGCAGCCTGAGAATGCCGCCATAGCCGCGCATCGCTTCTGTGATGAGATAGGCGGGATGCGTTTCCTGAGGGTTGTAGAGCACTGTCGGGTGGAACTGCACGAACTCCATATCCTGCACTTTTCCCTTGGCACGATAGACCATGGCTATGCCGTCGCCGGTCGCGATGTTAGGGTTGGAGGTGGTGGCATATATGGCTCCGGTGCCTCCTGTCGCCATAAGCGTGACCTTACTAAGGTAGGTGTCCACCTTGCCGGTCTTGGGATTGAGGACGTAGGCTCCGTAGCATTCGATGTCTGGCGTGCGGCGAGTGACGCGGATGCCGAGGTGGTGCTGAGTGATGATCTCGACCGCAAAGTGGTGTTCCAGCACTTCGATGTTGGGGTTCTGGCGCACCGCAGCCATCAGTCCGCGCTGTATCTCGGCTCCGGTATCGTCGGCATGATGGAGGATGCGGAACTCCGAGTGGCCTCCTTCGCGATGCAGATCGAACTCGCCATCCTCTTTCTTATCGAAGTTGACGCCCCACTTGACGAGGTCTCTGATGCCCTGCGGCGCATTGCGCACCACTTGTTCCACGGCAGCGGGGTCGCTGATGTAGTCGCCCGCAACCATAGTGTCTTCTATGTGCTTCTCGAAGTTATCGACGAGCAGGTTGGTGACGGATGCTATGCCGCCCTGCGCCTTCGCCGTATTTGCCTCTTCGAGGGTCGTCTTGCAAATGAGGGTAACCTTTCCCTTCCCTGCGTTCGCCACCTTCAGCGCATAGCTCATTCCGGCCACACCACTGCCTATAATCAGGAATTCACTCTTCTTAATCATGACCTGTTACACTTGGATTTTACTCTTTTGACGGCGCAAATTTACGAATTACCCAGCGAACGACAAAAGAAAAACCATTTTTTCTTTTACTATGTGGGCAGGAGCGATTCCAAACGCAGCACGCGTCGTTTTCAAATGACCCACGTGATAAATTAAATTTACCCACGTGATAATTTCATTTTACCCACGTAATATTTAAAATATTCCACGTAATAATTTCATTTTACCCACGTGACGTTTTCCTGCCCTGCCTGCCACGTACCGATATTTTGAATTATATAATTCTGAATACTGAATTATATGTCGTACCTTTGAGGACAAGCCTCGAAAGTACTTTCGCTCGGAAAACCAAAAGAAAAACAACCAATTCTTTTGCTTTTCGCTCACTTAATCGTACCTTTGCACCCGAATATGGAGCAGACGTTTAAGGAAATAAGGGATCTGCTGGCACAGCGCATCCTCATTCTCGACGGGGCGATGGGCACCAGGATACAGGCTTTCGGGCTCTCCGCAGACAGTTTTCATCGCGGACGGTTCGCGTCGTGGCCCGTCTCGCTGACTGGCAACAACGACATCCTTTCACTGACCCAGCCCGAAGTCATCAAGCAGATTCACCGACTCTACATCGAGGCGGGAGCCGACATCATTGCCACCAACACCTTCTCCTCCAACCGAATCAGCCAGCAGGAATACGCCTGCGCAGACATCGCGGCTGAAATGGCTCGCGAAGGTGCCCGCCTGGCCCGCCAAGTGGCCGACGAGCGGAACACCCAGATCACCAGCCACCCTGTAGAAGGAGAAATGGTCAATGCTCAATGGTCAATGGCCAATGACAGAAGGATCTACGTGGCCGGTTCCATGGGTCCCACGTCGAAGTCCCTGACTTTGCCTTCCAACATGAGCGAGCCGGCACATCGCATCGTTTCTTTCGATGAAATGGCCGATTCTTATCGCCAGCAGGCAGAAGCGCTCCTCGAAGGCGGTGCCGATTTCCTTCTCCTGGAAACTTGCTACGATGCACTCAACACGAAGGCTGCTCTCTCTGCAATAAGTGACATAAATCGACGGTTTCATCGGGAAATTCCGGTCATGGTGTCGGTCACTATCAACGACCGAAGTGGCCGTACACTCACGGGACAGACGCTCTGGGCATTCTTCACGAGCATCAGCCACTATCCCCATCTCCTCAGCTTCGGCCTGAACTGTTCGTTCGGAGTCACTGAATTGCGGCCCTTCATGGAACAGCTCTCCGCCAATGTTCCCCTGCCGATTTCCATCTATCCGAACGCCGGATTGCCCAACCAAATGGGTGAGTATGAGGAACTTCCCGACTTCACTGCGTCGCATCTCCGCAAGATGGCAGACGCCGGACTGCTCAACATCGCCGGTGGCTGCTGCGGTACTGACGAACAGCACATCAGGGCGATTGCCGACGCACTGCGCGACGTCAAGCCGCGAACCATTCCTCCCGCAGACAACAAACTGCGAGTCTCAGGTCTCGAGCCATTGCTCATCGACCGAGAAACGCAGAACTTCACGAACGTCGGGGAGCGTACGAACGTCGCCGGCTCCAGGCGTTTCGCACGACTCATCGCAGAGAAACAATACGGCGAGGCACTTTCCGTTGCCCGAAATCAAATAGAAGGAGGGGCTACAATCATCGATATAAATATGGACGACGCGATGCTCGACAGCCGACTCGAAATGCAGACTTTCTGCCGACACATCAGCGGAGAGCCCGCCGTGGGCAAGGCCGTCCTGATGATTGACAGCAGCGACTGGCCGACGGTCCTCGCCGGACTGAAGAACGCGCAAGGCAAATGCATCGTCAACTCCATTAGTCTCAAGGCTGGGGAACAGGATTTCCTTGCCAAAGCCACTGAGCTGAGACGCTTGGGCGCCGCGGTGGTCGTGATGGCATTCGACGAGGAGGGACAAGCCACGACATACGAACGCAAGATTGCCATCGCTCGTCGCGCATACGATTTGCTCGTCGGAATTGGTTTCCCGCCACAGGACATCATCTTCGACGTCAATATCCTTTCGGTCGGCACGGGCATCAAGGAGCATCAGACCTATGCCGTCGATTTCATCCGCGCCGTGCGATGGATAAAGGAGAACCTGCCCTATGCGAAGACCAGTGGCGGTGTGAGCAACCTCTCCTTCGCGTTCCGAGGCAACAATCAGGTCAGGGAAGCGATGCACTCGGTGTTCCTATATCATGCCATCAGCGCAGGTCTCGACATGGCAATCGTCAACCCGTCGATGCTCCAAATATACGATGAAATCGACCAAAACCTGCGTCGAGCAGTCGAAGACGTCATCTTGAACACCGACGACGAAGCAACCGACAGGCTGCTTGCCTTGAGTGAAGAACTAAGAATGAAGGGTGAAGAATTAAATTCACCAGCAGAACCTAACGGTAATTCCACATCTTCACTCCCCATCGAGGAGCGTTTGAAACTTGCTTTGACGAAGGGCGACAGCAGTCATCTTGCGGAAGACATGCCGGAAGCGCTTGCCAAATATGGCGAACCGATTAAGGTCATCGAAGGTCCTCTCATGTCGGCAATGGAGCACATCGGCGTCTTGTTTGGCGACGGAAAGATGTTCCTGCCGCAAGTTGTCAGGTCGGCTCAGGTCATGAAGGACGCTGTGGCGATTCTCCAGCCATACATCGACGCTCAGGAAAGCGCTTCGGAAGGGAAAAAGAAGCCCTGCGTGGTGCTCGCCACAGCTAACGGCGACGTGCACGATATCGGCAAAAACATCGTCGGCATCGTGCTTGCGTGCAACGGTTTCGAAGTGGTCGACCTTGGCGTCATGGTGCCGTGCGAGACGATTCTTGAGGCGACGTTGAAGCACAACCCAGTCCTCGTGGGCATCAGCGGCCTGATTACACCGTCGCTGAAGGAGATGGAGAAACTCTGTCAGACGTTCCAGCAGGAGCATCTCGACGTGCCCATCCTGGTCGGCGGGGCAACAACGTCGGCCGTCCACACTGCCGTGAAGCTCGCACCACTCTACCGAGGATTGGTCGTCTATGGCGGCGACGCCTCCCAAACCTCTGTGCTGGCAAAGCGATTAACCACAAAAAATGCCCATTTCATCGAGCAAATAAAGGTCGAACAAGCACAGATACGCGATGCCTACAACGAGCATCATGCACCCCTCACACCTTACGAAGAAGCCAACAGACTTGCGAGTGAAGAACGAAGAACGAAGAGTGAAGAATTATCTTCACCAGCAGCTATTGGTAACACAGATTCCTCACTCCTCACTCTTCACTCTTCACTCTTAAAATCCCTCATCGATTGGCGGATGTTCCTGCTGTTCTGGGGCTTTAAAGGCGAAACGTTGCCGCAGCTCCTGGTCAACCCCGAAGCAGAGAAGACACTGCAGAAAGGCAAGCAACTCCTCGAGTCGCTCCTGCAAAAAGGACTGCTCGAGGTGCAGGCTTTATATAAGGAAGAGGCGGCAATAAGAAGGGGAAACGACATCGTGCTCTGTGCTGACGGGCAACTCCTGCCCATGCTCCGCAGCCAATCCGCCACGTATCATTACCGCTGCCTTGCCGACTACTTCGACGAGCAGCAGTTCTCTCCCATCGGTCTCTTTGTGGTAACTGCAAGACCTTTGCAGGAGCCGGCCAACGAAGAGGAACGCCTGATGACGCATGCTCTCTGTGCACGCCTGGCAGAAGCGGGTGCCGAGTGGCTAAGTTCTTCAATGGTCAATGGTCAATGGTCAATGAGAGTCGCCTTCGGATACGCTACTTGCCCGGACCATTCGCTCAAGCGCATCGTCTTTGACAGGCTGCAGGCTGAGCAGAAACTCAACGTCACGCTGACCGACCACTACAGCATCCAGCCCTCCACTTCCGTGTGCGGTCTGTTTATCCACCATCCTGAAGCACAATACTTCCCTGTTGGCCGCATCGACCGCGAGCAATTGACAGACTATTGCCAGCGTCGAGGCATCAGCATCGAGGAAGGCGAAAACCTCTTATCCAAGTTCATAACACACACAACATAACATGAAAGTCATTGACATCCTGAACAATAGCCAGCGTCCTTTCGCCAGTTTCGAACTCGTTCCGCCCCTGAAAGGCAGCGACGCAAGCCGCCTTTACCAGAGCCTCGACCCGCTGATGGAGTTCCAGCCTCCCTTCATCAACATCACGTGCCACCGCGACGAGATAGAATATGTGCCCAACGCCGACGGCACCTACACTCGCATGACTTTGGCGAAACGCCCTGGCACAGTTGCAATCGTGGCAGCCATCATGCGCCGCTACCCCGAGTTGGAGATTGTGCCGCACGTCATCTGCGGAGGCTCTTCGTGCAGCCGCGTCGAGTCGGAACTGCTGGACCTCCACTTCCTGGGCATCAAGAACATCATGGCTTTGCGAGGCGATGCGCTCCCAGGCCAAAAGGTCTTCATCCCCGAACCCGACGGCTTCAAGCACAGCTCGGAACTGGTGGGGATGATCAACAACCTGAACCACGGCCAGTACCTCGACCCGACGGTCAAGAACGGCCTCAGCACCGACTTCTGCATCGGCGTGGCAGCCTATCC
The DNA here is from genome assembly GCA_017645655.1 of Bacteroidaceae bacterium. Taxonomy (GTDB): domain Bacteria; phylum Bacteroidota; class Bacteroidia; order Bacteroidales; family Bacteroidaceae; genus Physcousia. The sequence goes on from JAGCNZ010000111.1 coordinate 21,654, forward strand.
CGAGAAGCACTTCGAAGCGGCCAACCTGGAGAGCGACATCCGGCATCTCCGCGAGAAGGTGGAGGCCGGAGCCGACTATATCGTCACCCAGATGTTCTTCGACAACGACCGTTTCTTCCGCTTTGTCGATAAGTGCAGGCAGGCAGGCATCGGCGTTCCCATCATTCCCGGACTGAAACCCATCTCGTCGAAGAAGCAGATCGACTTGCTTCCGCGAGCCTTCCACATTGACATCCCGCAGGAACTTGTCAGCCTGATGGACAAGACAAAAACCGCCGAAGAAGCCTACCAGGCCGGCATTGACTGGGCAGTCCGCCAGAGCCGCGACCTCCTGGAACACGGCGTCCCGGCCATCCACTACTATACCATGGCCAAACCAGACAACGTCTGCCAAATCGTACGGGCAGTGTTCTGAAAAAACTAAACGTGCCTAGTTGACAAACTAAACAAGCCTGAAAAGGCTTTAGTACTGAATAACTGGGGGCAAAGCCCTCGGACAAAGGATAGAGAACAACTCACCTCACTAGGCTGCATGGTGCAACATATCCGCTTATTCCAATGGATTCTCCCCGGTTACTCAAAGTAAAATCTTATAGACTTACCACGAAAACACTAACTACATCCTTGTTAAGCCTTCCAGACTTGGTTGTTAGTTTGCAATCATCGGCTAGATAGTAACTCTATTAAGTAAACAATAATTTCTATTAAAGAATTTCCTCATAAATAACATTTTTCTCCTAATCGCTTGGTGGTTCGGTTATTTTTACTTAACTTTGCAGGCGAAAGTGGGTAAATCCACTTCGGCAGAGAAGCGTAATGCTCTTTCATTGCGAGTGAAAACCTAGGAAATTTTCATTCTATGACAATAAAAGCAAGAGGGCAAGACGGCTTCCACGTATATGCGTGGGGTATGTCTCCTTTTTCTTTTATTGGGTTTTCCTAGGACCTTCACTCGGAACTGGTTAAGACAGTCCCACGCCTTTGCCGTGTGAAGAAAGGAAACGTAATGACCATTGAAACAGAAAAAAAACCTTGTCTTGCTATCATTGTACCTTGTTACAATGAGGCCTCGGTACTTGTAAAAACAATGCATCAACTGCTTAATGTGCTTGAAAGCATGCAGAACATTGTTCATCCTGACAGTCGCATCTTGTTTGTTGATGACGGGAGCCATGATGCTACTTGGAACTTGATAGAGCATTTTTATGCTGACGATAGACGTATTGCAGGCATAAGTCTTGCTGCCAATAGTGGACATCAAAATGCTTTAATAGCTGGCCTTACAATAGCCATACGTTTTGCAGACTTCATGGTGACTATTGATGCAGATCTGCAAGATGATGAAACTGCTATAAAAGAGATGATGCAACGGGCTATAGAAGGCTACGACATAGTATATGGCGTGAGAATTTCCCGTATTTCTGACACATGGTTCAAGCGTAACACAGCCCAAATGTTCTACCGCCTTATGTCTTTTATGGGTGTAAAGACTGTATATAACCATGCCGACTTTCGTCTTATGTCGCGAAGAGCTGTTGAATCCTTGCTTCTTTATGAAGAACGGAATCTCTTCTTGCGAGGAATCGTTCCGTTGCTTGGATATCGTACTACTCAAGTAGAATATATTCGCAAACAACGTATGGCAGGAGAAAGTAAGTATCCACTCAGCAAGATGATTAGTTTTGCTTTCGTCGGCATCACAAGCTTTTCTATGAGCCTTGTACACTTAGTGATGTGGTTTGGTATTGTTTTTCTTATAATGGCATTAGGAATTGCTATTTGGGTAGCAGTGTGCCTCATTCAGCATAGGACAATAACAGGTTGGGCATCGCTCATGTTGTCCGTATGGTTCTGCAGTGGTTGCATATTGCTTGGCTTGGGCATTGTGGGCGAATATATTGGCAAGATTTATATAGAAGTAAAGCACCGGCCTCGTTACAATATAAAAGATGAAAAACTTTAGAACTACCTTATTACTGCTTCTGCTGGCAATAGTGTTTATCACGCTTTTCAGCTGCTGCTCATGGATCTACCCTCTCCAGCCTGTTGACGACGCTAACACTTACATGTCCATAGCTAAGAGCATGCTTTCTGGCAAACTGCTCTACACTGATGTACACGACCAAAAAGGGCCTCTTCTCTTCTTCATACATGAATGGGCGGCAATCTTGTCATCAAAGTCTTTCTTCGGTATTTATCTACTTGAGATTCTTTGTTGCTTCGGATTCCTAAAATACTCATATAAGACGATGCGCTTGTTTGCTGAGCATCGCATCTGTTTGGTTGGTACTTGCTTAGTTGGCGTACTTACCTACACGTCCGACTTTATGTGGTACGGCGATACCGTCGAGGAACTTTCCTTGCCTATCTTACTTTTCATTCTGTACAAAGCTTTGCGATATGCCAAGTTGGATGAATTACCAAAGAACGGTGAATCGGTTATTATAGGTATAGCCATAGCAGTCATCTTCTGGATGAAATTCACAGTTCTGGCGATTTGCATGGGAGCATTTGCCGCTTTACTCATACTAGCTTGGCAACGCAACCAGATGTCACAACTACTGCAATGTTTGACATGGTGCATCGCAGGTGCAGGAACTTTGACAGCTTGCATACTTCTTTACTTCGTGGTGAACGACAATGAAGCAGACCTTTATCACTCCTACTTCTACTTCAATATTTTTCTATATACAAAGGGAGGGGGAACACCTGAAGCATGGTGGGCCACTCCCTTCAAGTGGATAGGGTGGGCCTTTCTCGTAAACCTCGTACTAACTAGACGCATGTCTGCCGACGTGAAGATATTGGTAACGTTATGCTGGGGGACTGCATTATTGCCCTTCGTCCTGTTTAAGGTCTATCTTTATTATTTTCTTACTATCTTTGTATTTGCTCCTCTTTTGGTATATTACTTACGGAACATACACTCCCAAACCCTTTTTATTGTAGGAGCGACAATTGTCACAATATTTGCTACATTCACAAATTTCAATCTAATGACACTGCTCTCTGGCAACTTCCCTAAAGCTGTCTTGCCTCTTGCAGAAATTGTGAATGCTGATAACGATGACAAACAAGTGCTGACGGTAAAATCTTACGACACTGGCATATACACTCTTACCGACTGCCTTCCCCCTATCAAGTACTTCGTCACTCCAAATGCATACACAGAAGAACTTATACATGAACAGACAAATTATTTAGAATCTTGTAAGGCAAAGTTCGTCATTATGAAAACCGATGGTTTTGCACATTACTACGGCGACTTCCAGCCCAACCTAACACGCGACTATGAACTTGTTCAAGAAACGTCGTGCATCTATCGCACAGAGTTCCTGCTGCATCCATTGGAGTTCTTATGGTCGCTTGGATATATGAATGGACTCATCGAACGCATCTATTCGCCCGAACAAAGGAAAGTTATTTATAGACTTTACAAATGCAAACACGCTGTTAAAGATGACTTTTATAACCTTCTAGGAGAGTGGCTTATGAAGAGTGACAAAGATCAGGAATTTTCCCTTAACTTTACAAAATACAATCTTATACGATGCAAAGAATTTGAAGATGGAAAACTAAAGAATGACAAAACATACAGCTATACTTATCGTTTTGATAACTTAAAACTGGGCTATATGTTTACTGGCGAAGAGTTTAAAAGTGTACGAATTGTTGAGTTATCGCAAGCAAAACTTGTCCTTCGAGGCTGGCCTACAAAAGGAAATTGCACATTCACGAAACTCTAAGAACAAGGTATGTTGACAAATATCACGTGGGTAAATTCAATTTATCACGTGCCGCGTTTGGAGAGACAGCGTGGAATGACGAAAAATTAGCCGTGCTCGGTTTGTGGACTGAGCACGGCTAATTGTTTGTAAACCTATGGGGATAAAGGTTTACTGTGCTGTGAAGCTTTGAACTTGGGTTGTGCCTGTTGCGGAACTTCCCAAGTAAAGTCCGTGCCATTCGGTCGTCGCGTCGGTAGGCTTCGAGCTATTATATTTGAGAGTATATGTGCTGCCTTTCGTCATGCCGGTTGCCGTGAAGAGCGACAGGCTGCTGGTCAGCGCGCCCTCTAAAGCGTAGGTGACGAGGTTGTTGCCGCTTGCGTCGGCAAGTGTGTAGTAGCGTCCTGTCTGATAACTAATGCTCGACGTGCTGAGGTAATAGCCCTGGACGGCGCTGCCGATGCTGCTCGACGAGCCGCTTCCTCCCCAGCCTCCGCCGCCGCCACCTTGCGAACCGCCTGCGCTGATGCCGATGCCGTTGCCGGTTATCTGGATGTAGGAGTTGTTGTCGCAGTCGAAGCCTTCTTCCGGACCACCCGCTGTCGTGTAGGAAAGCACGGCTCCATTGCCGATTTGGATGGCTCCGGCCTGTCCGTAATTACTGTCGATGGCGTCGTTTCCGTTGCTATAGCAGACGACGATGCCGCCGGCGAACTTGATGCAGCCAGCCGTGTTGATGCAGTCATCGTAGCACTTGAAGTAATGTTTGCCGCCGTTGAAGACGATTGAAGCATTTGCCTTGAGTTTGCTTTCCATGCCTTCCGCGCCATCCTGACTGGTGCCGACGGTCATCTCGCCACCGTTGACGGTGATAGTTCCCTGCGCTTTGATGGCTTTTGCCGACGATGTGCTGAGGTACTTGGCGCCCGTCGTGTTGACGGTCAGCACAGGTCCCTCCGTGTCGCTCTTGCCGATGACGATTGTGCCGTCGCTCTTGATGCCCTTGCCTCCCTGCCCGGACATCGTGATGCTTATCGTTCCGCCTTGCAATTCGATGCTTCCGTCGGACGTGAGACCCTTGGCTGTCGAGTAGCTGCTGGTCGTTCCGGTGCCCGTTCCGCTGTTGGTAATCGTGATGTTTCCTCCGGTTGTAGTGAGCACTTTGTCGCATGAGATGCCCTTTGCAGCAGCCCCTGTGTTGTTTATGACGATGGTGCCGCCGCCGATAGTAATGTTTCCGTCGCCCTTGATGCCTGCAGCCGTCGCGAACTTTCCGCTGGAAGGTGTTACGGAGCCGCTGTCTGTGATGGCGCCATCCTCGTAGCGCGATGTGTAGTCAGTAACTGTGAAAGTATAGACGTTGCCGCTTCTCTGCGGACTCGACGTGTTGATGTAGTAATAGACAGCCGGTGTGTCTTCGGTCGGACCGTTTACTGCGGATGTTCGAATCGTGTAGGTTTGTCCTGCGCCACCGCCTGGGCCGCCTCCTCCCTGACGTGTGTAGTCGTCGCTTGCAAAGTAGAACTGGCCGTCGGGAGCTTCGTCGAAGTCATAGTAATAGAAGGTGCGAGTGGTCTGACCCGTGGCCTGAACGGTGATGGTATTGGTGAGTTGAGCAATCCTGGTGCCCGTGGAAGAGTAGAGATACACGACGTCGTGCCAGTACTGGCTGGTTGTCGAGCTCAGTGCGACACAGATGCGATAGACGGTCTCCGGCTCGTCCGGGTCGTCGCCGCCGCCGTCGCCTCCACCGCCGTCAGCAACCTCGACGTTTCGGGAGTAGTCGAGAGCAGCGCCGGAACCAAGCGCCTTGATAGTTATGATGGGCGACGTTTCTCCGTCGGCAATGTTGAGGTCGCCGTCGGCACTCAGTCCCTTGCCTGCTTCGGCGTTGTTTTCGATGGTAATCGACCCGCCAGAAACGCTGAGACTGCCGTCCGCTTTAATAGCCGTGACGTAGCCCGGGTCGTTGTTCTCCACGATGTACTGTCCGCTTTGGGTAATCGTGATGTCTCCTCCGCCGATAGTCATGTCCGCTTTGCTCTTGATGGCTTTGTCGCCGTCGCCAGTCGTATTGATGGTGATGGTGCCTCCCGTGATGTTGATCAGGCTGTCACACTTGATGGCGGCTACGTCTCTTTCGGTGACGCTGACGTCGAGTGTGCCGCCTTTAATGATGACTTGTCCGTCGTTTTCATCGCCTTCCTGAGTTGCCTCGGCCTGTATGCCGTCGCCTTTCACGCCGTTGACGGAGACTGTGCTGCCGTTCATCTTGAAGTACTGCCCGGCATGTATGCCGTCTCCTTCCGCGCCGGCGATGCTCAGGCCGCCTGTCGTGGTCTTCACCAGCATGTATTCCTTGGTCTTGATGGCGTGGGTATAGTTGCCTTTGACGGTCAGCGTGCCGCCTTTGCTCACCTCGAGGTGTCCCTTGCAATACAGGGCAGCCTTCTGTCCGAGGCTGTCGGGAGCGTCTTCCAGGTAGTTTTCCGTACCCTCCAGGAGCTCGAGAGCGATGCGTTTGCCGCATTTGATGTCGAGCGCCGCACCTGTAGTGCTCTTCAGGCTAAGCCCGGCCAGTCGGATGCAGGCCTTGTATTCGCCGTTGTATGTGAAGCTTCCCGTCGTGCTCTCTCCGCTGAGGATGAAGGTCATCTCGAAGTCCGTGTTGGTATTCGTCAAGTTGACCGTCGCCCCATCCACCTCGACAGAGATGCCTTTCACGTTCTCCGGAGTGACCGTCGCCACGTTTCCATCGTAGTTGACATACACGACATTTGTTTCAATTTTGCCGATTTCATCGGGATTTTTGAAAGTGATGCTGTCCACGTCAGCCACGTTGAAAGTGGTGTCGGCAACAGTCATCTCGCTGTTCGCAAAGAGTATATCTCCCACGCTGAACCCGATGTAGGTTCCGTTTTTCCAGAAGTAGAGGCCGTCTATCTCCGCTGCGGAGAGTGCGAGCAGCCCGATAGCCATGCCCGAGGCCAGTATGTATTTGAGCGATTTCATATAATATATATAATGTATAAACGTTTAGTGACTGCAAAAATATGACATTTTGTTCATTTATCAAACGTTTTAGAGAATAATATGCACACAATTCCTACCTTTTGCACAGCGTGGAGACCGTAAAGGCATCAGCAGGGAGATTATCGTCGCAGAACAGGTAGCCGGAAAGCGACGCGTGAAGACCTCCTGACCACCTTTAGGAGGAATTGAAAACATCACGTGGGTAAAATAAATTTATCACGTGGGTAAAATGAAATTATTACGTGGAATATTTTAAATATTACGTGGGTAAAATGAATTTATCACGTGGGTCATTTCAAATTATCGCATGCTGCGTGTTTTGGTGTTAAACAAAAAAATTCCTGTTTTCCTTTGCGTTTCTCTCACTTATTCGTAACCGTGACTGGCGTCGAACTTACTCTCGCTCGGAAACGCAACTGAAAAAAATTCCTGTTTTCCTTTGCGTTTCCCTCACTTATTCGTAACTTTGCACCCATAAACGCACGTTCGGATGAAATACACAAAGTATCTGCTGCTGATTCTTTTGCTGGCATCGTGTGCCTCGAAACGCACCATACGCCAGCACGGCTATCAGCCCTACGTCCCTTCTGCCGCGCCAGCCGTGGTGCAGGAGCCTGCGCAGGTGGTGGTCGAGGAAGAGGTGGCAGCGGAAGAACCCGTGGTGAGCGCCCGGCCGCTTATCTCGCAAGTGCGTCGCGCTCCCGAAGGCACTTGGCAAGCAGCCAAGCAGCAAGCACTGGAACAACTGTGCCAGTCGCCCATCTTCGAGACCACACAACTCGGACTCTACGTGTATGACCTGACCGATGGGGAGCCTCTGTTTGCCGTCAACGCTGCACAGAGAATGCGCCCCGCCTCGTGCCAGAAAGTGGTGACGGCTGTCACGGCACTCCACTTCCTCAGAAACGACTTCAAACTGACTACGGACTTCCGCATCACAGGAACAGTGAGCGGCGGCGTCCTCAACGGCGACCTCATCGTGGTAGGCGGCATGGACCCGCTCGTCACCTCTGCCGAGCTGCTCCAGGCAGCTGCCTCCATCCGGCAACAGCAAGGCATACAACGCATCACGGGAAACATCATCTACGACCGCTCGATGCGCGAGGACACACCCTACGGCTGGGGATGGTGCTGGGACGACGACTATGGGCCGCTCTCGGCACTGCTCGTCGACGGCAAAGACAACTTCGAGCAGAAATGGACAAACGCTTTGGAGCAGGCCGGCATCACGGTCGGCTACGCTGCCGGCACAGGAAAAAAAGGCAAGCAACAAACGAAGTCTGTCTACGCAATACGCCACTACATCGACGATTTGCTGGCTCCCATGATGAAGCAAAGCGACAACATCTATGCCGAATGCCTGTTCTATCAGACAGCAGCCACTACCGGAAAGAAAGGCGCAGGACATAAAGAAGCCGCACAAAGGACGGAAGAACTGCTCAGACGAATCGGCGTGAATCCCACTCCCTACAAGGTCGCCGACGGAAGCGGGCTGTCGCTCTACAACTATGTCTCAGCCGAAATGCTCGTCGCCCTGCTCGGCTATGCCTGGCAGACTGAGTCGATCAGGGAACATCTGCTGCCATCGCTGCCTGTCTCAGGCTACGACGGCACCCTCAAAAACAGGATGACAGGCACTGCGGCCGAAGGCAACGTCAGGGCCAAGACAGGCACCGTGACCGGCATCTCCTCGCTCGCAGGATACATCACGGCAGCAAACGGACACGTACTCGCCTTCGCCATCATCAACCAAGGCGTGGCACAAGCATCAATGGGGCGCGCCTTCCAGGACAAGGTATGCCAGGAACTTTGCCAATAACCCTACGTATAACGACTGAAACACATTATAAACCCAAAACTTAACTGTTATGAAAAAGATTTTAGCAATGATGGCACTGGCCATCTCACTGCCTACAATGGCACAAAGCATGTACGACGGCAAGAGCTGCGCCGAGTGGCAAGCAGAGTTCAACACTGAAGTAACAAGGCTGAAAATGGAGTTGAAAACACTGAAACAAAACGCTAAATTGGCCGGCGCATCGACCAGCGTAGCCGAAATTAGCCAGAAGGCTGCTGAACTGAAGAAGGCCGAAGCAAACCTCAAGGTTGCCAAGAAAGCCGCTGCTCTCGAGAAGAAAGGCGAATCCTCACACGAAAAGGCTCAGAACAGAACACTCAAACTGCAGTCTCAACAAGCAAAGCACTCGGACAAACTCACTAAGATGCAGAGCAAGGAGACCAAGGCTGAGCAAGCTGTCACCAAGGCTGAACAAAACTTGCAAAAGGCTCAGCAGAAACTCGAAAACGTTCGCGCTGAGATAGAAAGCACAAAGCGCGACATTGAAAACGTGAAGGAAGAGCATGAGACGGCCAAGGGCGACATCGACGAAGCCAAGACCCTGAAGGAACAAGCCAAGAAGATGCTCATCAACGGCGTAGTGAAGTAAGAGAACAAAGCGTGCCGAGTTTGAAAACCAAGCACGTGATGATGACCAACACAGCACGTTAAGTTGACCGACTTAACACGCTGTGTTTGTCATCTAACCACGTTGCAACTCTTTTCTCGACATATACCAAAGGACGATACCGGCTGCGACGCTGACATTCAAACTGTGCTTCGTGCCGTACTGAGGTATCTCAAGACAGCCGTCGCACATGTCGACAACCTCCTGCTGAACACCCTTCACTTCATTACCAAGCACGATGGCATACCTCACTTCGGGCTGTCGCTGAAAGTCTTGCAGCATGGTGCTACCCTCGCATTGCTCAATGGCAAGAACCGTGTATCCCTGCTCCTTCAGCCAACATACCGCGTCTTCCGTCCGCTCGAAATACTTCCAGTCCACACTCTCCTCTGCCCCAAGCGCTGTCTTATGGATTTCAGGATGAGGAGGACAGGCTGTGATGCCACATAACACGACACACGCTATGCGGAAAGCATCGCTGCTACGGAACACACTGCCTACATTGTAAAGACTCCTCACATGGTCCAATACCACCACAATCGGCTGCTTGTCCGAGGCTCTGTACTCAGCCACACTCATGCGCCCCATCTCCGTAACTTTCAACTTTCTCATGCTTCTATGACTATTTTTATGTTGACAAAGTTAACACTTTCTGTGGATAAGTTGGTGAATAAGTTGGAAGTTATTCACAATAAAAGCAGCAAAACGCACCTGCACAACCCTTTATCAACACTAACCAAAAGTTATAAAACTTGTTTCAACGCAAAAAATGAGACTTATCAAAGCAGCATATCAAAGAAATTTATTAACTTTGCATATTGTTAACAGGTGTGGATAATTCTCCGTAGAAAAGCAGAGCATCGAACTGACAGACAAGGGATAAGTAGCGTAGCAGGGCAGTTGATAAGTCAGGCAAGAATGTTGAAGAAGTGTGAACAACGTTTCGAGCGATGAAATGAAGTAAAATGTTATAAACTTATCAACCGCATATCATCATCATCATAAAGTATTTATTTTAAAATATAAAAAGAAATATAATAATATAAAGATGGTTGACAACACATGGAAGGCTGCCGGTTTCGTTACGGAACCCGTGCCGCAGGGAACGGACATGAAGGCTGAGATACGCCGTATGTGCAAGGAAAAGAATGCTATCATCATGGCGCATTACTACACGCATGGTGAGATACAGGACATTGCCGACTTCGTAGGCGACAGTCTTGCGCTGGCTCAGCAGGCTGCGAAGACGGATGCGGACATCATCGTGATGTGTGGCGTCCACTTCATGGGCGAGACGAACAAGATTCTCTGCCCAGACAAGAAGGTCCTCGTGCCTGACCTCAACGCCACTTGCTCCCTGGCTGAAAGTTGTCCGCCGAAGGAGTTCGGCGAGTTCGTGAAAGCCCATCCTGGTCATACAGTCATCAGTTACGTGAACACGACTGCTGCCATAAAAGCCCTTACCGATGTGGTAGTGACGAGTGGCAACGCGCTGAAGATAGTTAACTCGCTGCCTAAGGACGAGAAGATAATATTCGGTCCTGACCGCAACCTCGGCAATTACATCAACTCGATTACTGGCAGGGAGATGCTCCTCTGGGATGGCGCTTGCCATGTTCACGAGAAGTTCAGCTTGGAACGAATCCTTGAATTGAAAGCCGACCATCCCCACGCCAAGATACTTGTCCACCCAGAATGCAAGGGACCTATCGTCAAGGTGGCTGACAAGGTAGGCAGCACGGCTGCTCTTCTCAAGTTCAGTCAGGAAGACGAGGCAACCGAGTTTATCGTCGCGACTGAGAGTGGCATCCTCCACAAGATGCAGCAAGCCTGTCCGCAGAAGCTCTTCCTTCCTGCTCCGCCTGACGACAGCACATGTGCATGCAACGAGTGCAACTACATGAAGCTCATCACGATGGAGAAGCTCTACAATTGCTTGAAGTATGAATGGCCGGAGATAAAGGTCGACAAGAACGTTGCGGAGAAAGCCGTGAAGTGCATCAACAGAATGCTCGACCTTTCGGCACAATAATTATAATACGATACATTACATATTATATAGTTGTAAATTGTACATTGTCAAATTGTAAATCAACTTAGGGTGTCTCCTTTAATAACCGATCTGGCGTATATACTTGTTGTTGCAAGCGTGGTGACCATCATCTTCAAGCGCTTGAAGCAACCGCTCGTGCTTGGTTATATTGTGGCGGGATTCCTGGCAGGACCGCACATGACCTACACCCCTTCGGTCAGCAGCATGGAGGGTATCGAGGAGTGGAGCCAGATGGGAGTCATCTTCTTGATGTTTACACTTGGCCTTGAGTTCTCGTTTAAGAAGATTGTGAAGATGGGTATGCAACCCATCCTGACTGCCATCATGATTATGTGCTGCATGATAGGTGTGGGCGGCATGGTGGCGTCGCTGTTCGGTTGGAGCAACATGGACAGGGTTTTTCTCGGGGGAATGCTGAGCATGAGCTCAACGACGATTATCTACAAGGCGTTCGACGACCTGGGACTCAGGAGCAAGCGTTTTGCGTCGGGAGTCATTTCGGTGCTTATCATCGAAGACATACTTGGCATTCTTCTCATGGTGATGCTGAGTGCGCTGGCAGTGAGCCGAACCTTCCAAGGCTTTGAACTCATCAAGAGCCTCATGCAGCTCGGGTTCTTCTTGCTGCTTTGGTTCATCGTCGGCATCTACCTGCTTCCGCTTCTTTTGCGTAAGGCTAAGAGTTACATTAACAGCGAAACCTTGCTCGTCGTCTCGGTTGGACTGTGTTTCCTGATGGCTGTGGTGGCCACCAGGGTTGGTTACAGTCCTGCTTTCGGTGCGTTTATGATGGGAAGTATCCTGGCCGAAACGCTTGAGGCAGAGAGCATCGAGAAGGGAGTAAGCTCGCTTCGAGACTTGTTTGGGGCAGTCTTCTTCGTGTCTGTAGGCATGATGGTGGAGCCTTCGATATTGCTTGAGTACTGGCTTCCGATATTGGTTTTGACGCTTGGAGTCGTGCTTGGGCAGATGTTTTTCGGCAGTCTGAGCTTCTTTGCGACGAGCGGCAATGTCCAGTCGGCCGTGCGAAGTGGCTTCTCGATGGTGCAGATAGGTGAGTTTGCCTTCATCATCGCGGCTTTGGGACAAGAGCTTGGAGTGACGAGTCAGTTCCTCTATCCGGTCGTCGTCTCTGTGAGTATCATCACGACCTTCCTGACGCCTTACATCATCAAGCTCGCTCCGAAGTCTGCCAACCGCATTGAGAGTTCCCTGAGCAGCGAGATACAGTCGCTCATCAAGCACGGCAAGACGTTCGCAGTAAACAGGCGAGTGGACCGCATGAGGCTGTCGAAGGGCCTTGCATGGAAGCGTTTGTTGTCAGCAATCCTCTCTCAGACGGCTGCTTACCTGACCATCAGCATTGCTCTTGCCCTGTTCAGTTTTGCCACGATTCTGCCTCTGTTCCAACACATTGTTGGCGAGAAATACGTCAACATCGTGGGACTCTTCATCACCTTGCTGCTCCTGTCGCCCTGCATCAGAGCGATTGTAGTGAAGAAGAACAATAGTAGAGAGTCAAAATACCTGATTTCATCGGGCAAAATGGCTGCTTTCCTGGTCCGTCTTCTGCTTTTTGGTAAGGCATTATTGGGCTTTATAATAATATTTAATGTAGTGTCTTCCGTCCTTCCTCTCTGGTGGGTTTGGGAAATGCTCATCAGCCTGGCGGCCCTCGTCGTCATAGTCCTGAGCCGTCTTGTCAAGTACATAAGCATCAGGATGGAGCGCACATTCAAGCAGAACCTGCGGCTCAGGGAGCAACAGAACGCTTTGAGTTATGGCAAGCGGCTGAGGGGAAAGGACTTGCAGATAGCCCGAGTGAAGATTCCTGCCCATTCGCGTTGGGGCGGCAAGACGCTTGCGCAACTGCATTTCGGCAAGACCGACCGTGTCCACATCGCGGCTATCCTGCGGGCAGGACACAGGATAAACATCCCCGGCGGCAGCCATCGCATCTATCCCGGCGACGTCCTCGAGGTGGTGGCAGGCACCGAAGCCATCGAGTCTCTGCGTCTGCGAAGCGAACAGGAGGTGCTGCCTCTGCAGGAGCGGAACAAGGAGACGCACAACCTGACTGTCATCTCGCTCAAACTTGGCGAGAGTAGCCCCCTGATAGGGCACACCTTGCAGGACGTCGACTTCCGCTTGCGCTACCATTGCATGGTGGTAGGAGTGGAAAACGAAGAGGGTCATCTCGGCATCGTCCCAGCGAAGCGTCAGTTCATGGAAAACGATATCGTGTGGGTCGTAGGCGAGGAAGCCGACCTCAGCGTGCTCTCGATGGTGATTTAGAAGCAGACGTTTTGAAACGCGGCACGTGATGTTTTGCGTCTGCGCACTAAAAAGCGCGACTTGGTGCTGAGGCATCCAGGAATTCACCCACGTGATAAATTGATTCTACCCACGTGATAAATTGATTTTACCCACGTGATATTTGAAATATTCCACGTGATAAATTGATTTTACCCACGTGATAAATTGATTTTACCCACGTGATAATTTCAATTTACCCACGTGATGTTTTTTCCCTTAACGTTTAGTGGGCTTCGAGCCAGTTCGTGCCCCAGCCGCAGTCGGCGATGAGTGGGACGCTGAGACTTGCGGCGCCTTGCATCTCTTCTATCACTAAGGCTTGCAACTTCTCCTTCTCCTCCGGCAGGACAGAGAAGTTGAGTTCGTCGTGCACCTGCAGTATCATCTTCGACTTCAAGCCCTCCTGCTTCATGCGACGGCTGACGCGAATCATGGCTATCTTGATGATGTCGGCCGCCGAGCCCTGTATCGGCGCATTGATGGCATTGCGTTCAGCGTAGCCGCGCACCACCGAGTTGTTCGAGTTGATGTCGGGCAATTGGCAACGTCTATGGAAAATCGTCTCCGTGAAGCCTTTTTCGCGAGCCATCGCGATGCTCTTGTCCATGTAAGCCTTCACGCCGGGATAGGTCTGGAAGTACTCATCTATAAGCTGTTTGGCTTCCGTTCTCGACACGCCCATCCGCTCTGCCAGACCGAAGGCACTGATGCCGTAGATGATGCCGAAGTTGGCAGTCTTGGCCTTTCGCCTTTCGTCGGGAGTGACGTCCTCAAGGGGCTTCTTGAATATCTTTGCCGCCGTGGCCTGATGAATATCGTTGCCATGCAGGAAGGCCTCTATGAGGTTCTCGTCTTTGCTGAGGTGCGCCATGATGCGGAGCTCGATTTGGCTGTAGTCGGCGCTGAAGAAAAGCTGTCCCGGATAAGGGATGAAGGCCTTGCGCACCTCTTTTCCCTGGGCGTCGCGAACAGGGATGTTCTGCAGGTTGGGGTTCGACGACGAGAGGCGTCCCGTGGCTGTAACCGTCTGGTTGAACGACGTGTGGATGTGTCCGGTCTGCTTGTTTATCAGCTCAGGCAGGGCGTCGATGTAGGTGCTCAACAGCTTCTTCAGTCCTCTGTAGTCCAGTATTTTGCCGACAATCGGGTGTTTTTGCCTCAAGGCCTCAAGCACCTC
>JAGCNZ010000112.1 GCA_017645655.1 Bacteroidaceae bacterium
CTATCCTGGGAGAGAGAAGAAGTATTCTTATCTTCAAGGTATCAAGATTTGCGACTGGCAAAAGCGCAAAGTATTCTACGACCTGAACGCGCATGTAGAAGGCCACAGACTCCATATCCTCGAGCTTCAGGCAGCTGATGCGCCACGCTTCGCCAAACCGATTGGCTGGTGGGTCGTGAAGGGAATCCACAACGACAAGCTCTTCTATATGAATCTGGAACGGTAGCCCGGCAGGCCGACAAGTTCCGCAAGGCTGGGAGCAAAACTATTTCAGCTTGCCTTTCAGCCTTTTTCTGTCTTTCGAATAAGGAAACACTCTATATTATATAATGTGTAGCAGGAAGAGTTATCGATTAACGATAACTTTTTCTCGTTTTTCCTTGCAGGGAATAAAGGAATGCCTTACCTTTGCACCGAAATTATTTATCGTTTAACAATAAAACATTACTGTTATGAAGAAGAAACTTCGTTTGTATTGCAGTGTGCTGGCTGTGGTGCTGGTGGCTGCTATCGTGTGTGACCTTGTCCATGTCAACTATTCGAGTTCGACCGACAAGGAGCGTGAGGAACTTTACTTCGGCGAGGAGCCGGAGGAATTCTCGACGACAGAAGAGATAGAGGGTGGTGTGAGGAGAAAGAGCAAACCGACGATGTTCATCGATGTCAATGTGCAAGCCCGCCATTATCCTAAGGATTATGCTTTGCTCAGCGAGGTAGATGGTCAGGTGTGCCGCGTGGATATGAAGCAGGTACAACTTGTGATTCCAGCTGACCGCGTTACGCAGTCCAAGCCTTTCATCATTACATACTGCTCTATTATACCTAATGTGCTGCTACTTGGCTGGTTGGTTATCATTGTCTTCCAAGTGCTGCGTTCCGTCGCCCGACGGGAAGTCTTCGTCGCCCGCATAGCAAAGAAGCTGGAGCTGGCAGGCATCCTGCTCGTAGCCTTTTGGGTGTGGCAATATATCCGCTCGTACATTGTGACGCAAATCCTCGTGCAATACGTCAACATGGCGTACTACGACATCAAGTGGTTCACGCCGAATTTCATCTGCCTCATCATGGGTCTTGCGATGATGATAGTCTCGCAGATTATCCTAATGGGCAAGGAATTGCAGGAAGAACAGGAGCTGACCATCTAAAAGACCCCTCCAAACCTCCCCTTAAAGGGGAGGCTTAAATCGTCAATCATTAAATCGTTAATCGTAAATGACGCTATGAGTATAATTGTAAACGTAGATGTGATGATGGCCAAAAGGAAGATGTCGTCACAGGAGCTTGCCGAAAGGATAGGCATCACAGCCGCCAACCTCTCCATCCTCAAGACGGGCAAGGCAAAAGCCGTCAGGTTCTCAACCCTCGAAGCCATCTGCCAGGCCCTCGACTGCCAGCCCGGCGACGTGCTTGAATACAGGGAGGATTGAAGGGGCCTGTACGGGCACTGAAAACGCCGCACGCGGGGATTGCCAACGCCGCACGCGGGGATTGCCAACGCCGCACGCGGGGATGACGATCGCCGCACGCTGCGTTTTTTACCCCCCTGCCCGAGGATGGATTCCGTCGATTTTTATGCCTTTGATTTTGTATTTTGATTTAATTGTCGTAACTTTGCAGCCGCGTTAGTCGTTTGGGAGATTAGTCGTCTGGTCGTTTAGGTATAATTACATAGCAGCCAGCGGATCTTTCGCAAACGACTAAACAACAAAACAACCAAACGACTAAGTAATTATGAACAAGAAAGCTCTTTTGATGATTCTCGACGGCTGGGGCATCGGCGCTCATGGCAAGGGAGATGTCATCTTCAACACTCCGACTCCGAATCTCGACAAGATTAACGCTACCTATCCTCACAGCCAGCTCCTCGCAAGCGGCGAGAACGTCGGACTGCCCGACGGACAGATGGGCAACTCTGAGGTCGGTCACCTCAACATCGGTGCAGGGCGCATCGTCTATCAGGACTTGGTGAAAATCAATCGCGCCTGTGCCGACGGCAGCATCATGAGGAATCCCGAAATCGTCAGCGCATACGAGTACGCTAAGGCTAACGGCAAGAACGTCCACCTGATGGGTCTGACCTCGAACGGCGGCGTACACTCCAGCCTCGACCACCTCTTCAAACTCGTCGAGATTGGTAAGGAATACGGCGTAAAGCAGACATTCGTGCACTGCTTTATGGACGGTCGCGATACCGACCCCAAGAGCGGCATCGGCTTCATTCAGCAACTCATCGACAAGTGCGACGAGGCAGGCAACGCTGTGATAGCAAGCATCATCGGTCGCTTCTATGCGATGGACCGCGACAAGCGTTGGGAACGCGTGAAGATTGCTTACGACCTGCTCATCAGCGGCGAAGGCAAGCAGGCAAAAGATCTCATCGAGGCCATGCAGGAAAGCTATGACGAAGGCGTCACCGACGAGTTCATCAAGCCCATCAACAACTGCAACATCGACGGCACCATCAAGGAAGGCGACGTCGTCATCTTCTTCAACTACCGCAACGACCGCGCCAAGGAACTCACCATCGTGCTGACTCAGCAGGACATGATTGAGCAGGGCATGAAGACCATCCCCGGCCTGCAGTACTACTGCATGACGCCGTACGACGCAAGCTTCACAGGCGTGCATATCCTCTTCCCGAAGGAGAACGTCGAGAACACCCTCGGTGAATACATCAGCAGCAAGGGCTTGAAGCAACTCCACACAGCCGAAACGGAGAAGTACGCACACGTGACCTTCTTCTTCAACGGCGGCAGAGAGGCTCCCTACGAAGGCGAGGAGCGCATCCTCGTCGCTAGTCCGAAGGTTGCGACCTACGACCTCAAGCCCGAGATGAGCGCCTACGAGGTGAAGGACAAGCTCGTGGAAGCCATCAAACTCAACAAGTACGACTTCATCGTGGTCAACTTCGCGAACGGCGACATGGTGGGTCATACGGGTGTTTACGAAGCCATCGAGGCTGCTGTGAAGGCCGTCGACAAGTGCGTCGGCGAGGTCATCGAGGCTGCGAAGGCAACGGGCTACGAGGCTATCATCATCGCCGACCACGGCAACGCCGACAATGCCATCAACTCCGACGGAACACCCAATACTGCTCACTCACTCAACCCCGTGCCTTTCATCTACATCACCGACCGCAAGGACGTCACTGTAGAGAAAGGTGTGCTTGCCGACGTGGCTCCAAGCATACTGCACATCATGGGTCTTGAGCAGCCGAAGGAAATGACCGGTAAGTGCCTGATCAATTCATAATTCATAATTCATAATTCTCAATTAACCACGAATTGCACGAATTACACGAATTAATCCTTGCTATTAAAGGCGAACATCAAAGGCAAAGCCAATTCGTGTAATTCGTGGTTAAAGACATGACATCGTAATGGACGTTCGCATTGAAGAGAGTTGGAAGCAGCAACTTGCCGAAGAGTTCAGCAAGCCTTACTTCGCAGAACTGACGCAATTCGTGCGGCAGGAATACGCTTCGGGCACTTGCTATCCGCCTGGCAGGCTCATCTTCAACGCCTTCGACACGACGCCATTCGATAAAGTGCGCGTCGTCATCCTCGGCCAAGACCCTTATCACGGCCCGGGCCAAGCGCACGGACTCTGCTTCAGCGTGAACGACGGCATACAGTTCCCGCCCTCGCTCCAAAACATCTTCAAGGAGATAAAGGCCGAGACGGGAGCACCTATTCCTCAGAGCGGCAACCTGACACGTTGGGCAAAGCAGGGTGTTTTCCTGCTCAACACGTGCCTCAGCGTTCGCGAGCATCAAGCTTTCAGCCATAGTGGTAAGGGTTGGGAGACGTTTACGGATGCCGCCATCGCCGCCCTCAACAGGGGACGCGACAACCTCGTCTTCATGCTATGGGGCGCGCCGGCAGGCAGGAAAGCTGCCCTCATCGACCAGTCTCGACACCTCGTCCTCATGAGTGCTCATCCCAGCCCGCTCAGCGCGATGCGCGGCTTCATGGGCAACGGGCATTTCCTCAAGTGCAACGAATACCTCACGCAGCATGGGCAGCAGCCAATCGTTTGGTAACCTCATCGAGGTCGGCGACGTCATCCTGCATTCGGACATCCTGACGGAGTTCTTCTGTTGCGACATCGAGCGATGCCACGGACGTTGTTGCGAGGAGGGCGATGCAGGAGCGCCGGTCACGATGGACGAGATTGCAGACATAGAGGAGAACCTCGATGCACTGTGGCCGCAACTATCAGCAGGTGCGCAGGCGGTCATCGACATGCAGGGCGTCTGCTATCCCGACCCGGAGGGCGAGCTGGTGACAAGCATTGTGCAAGGCGGCAACTGCGCTTTCAGAGGACCGCAAGGCTGCCTCTTGAAGCAAAAGCCCATCAGCTGCCACCTATACCCAATCCGCGAGAAGAAACTTGGTGCGCTCACTGGCCTCAACTACCATCGCTGGAACATCTGCGAGGACGCCGTCCGCCTCGGCACAGAGCGCGGCATCCGCCTCTACCAGTTCCTGCGCGAGCCGCTCATCCGCCGCTTCGGCAAGGAATGGTACGATGAGTTATGCAAGGTCACAGAACTTTATATTAAAACAACGGACAGAGCGGGTTAAACAGATTTTCGAACTCATGATAATGATATGTAATCTTATCCCAAAAGAAAGGGGGAGCAACGGAAATGTTGTTCCCCCCTTTCTTTGCTTAGTATCTTACCATTCTATGTCCCATTGGTTGTCGGAATTATATTCCTTAGTAAGGACTTCGCCATCAGAGGGCCTTTCGTGAATCACGATGTCATCTACTTTGGAAACTGACATTATTGAAGTTGCTTCCGCTATTTCAATCTGAATAGCAGAAATGTTATATTGTTTCTTCATTGCCATAATCTTTTGACTTATTTAATCACAATCTTGAACTTCGTCGAGGTTGCTTTCGTTCGATAAAGTATGAGCAGGCTCATGTATTATTCTCACTTAATCGCAACCTTCTTGCCGCCTACAATATACAGTCCGCGGGCAGGCTTCAACACGCGCTGACCAGCGAGGGTGTAGATAAGGTCGTTAGGGTCCTTAAAGTCCTTAAGGTCACTAATTGAAGTTGCATTGTCTTCCGGCAAAGCGAACGACTTGACTCCGCTCGCATCATTGATGTGCAGGTATGCCTTGCCTGCTCCGAGTGTCTTGCCTTCTCCCTGATAGAACCCGATGCCGTCGGTGGGATCGTTCTGCAAGAGGTAGTCGCCCTCTGCGAGTGTAGTGCTATACCTTACGACAGTACCTACAAGCAGGTTGCCTGCGATAGCATTTGCGCTGAGAATGACGGGAACTTTATAGGTGCCTTCGTTGCCGGCCAGAAGCAGACCCGTACCTCCTGGTACTTTCCCAACCGCTTCGTATGTTAACTCACTCTTATTTCCTTTGGCTACGTATGCCTTCAGACCCTCGATGCCAGTGAAGTCAAGGGCATATCCATAGCTGAATGTGGCGTAACCCGAAGGACCAATCTCGACGTCAATTTCTGCGAAATGCTCGTTATCTGTCAGGGCCACAACGTTTGTGAAATTATTCCATGGAGATGTAGTCCTATATGCTTCAACGGATTCTGCCGGTACATGTAAAGTACCCATCCCTGGACCCGGTCTGGTATATCCCCAGTTAAAGGCTCCCCCTTCTGCTATCGGAACATCGATTGCATAACAATAAACATTCTCGGGAAATTCACCACTATAACAAATTTCGGGGCCAATATCAGTTACACCACTTCCCAAGACAAGGGTTCTCAAATTTGAACCCCAGGCAAAAGCCTGATGTTTTATTTCTTCGACTGTATTAGGTACAATGAAGAATGTTTTAGGAAGCCACCTATTGGCTGACTGTAATCCAATGCTACCAGTATGTCCACGTCGCTGTCGGGCCGCTCTTCGCCGCGCGAATAGGAGCCGAAGAGCCAAGCCTTCAGGACGGGCTGCGTCTTGAAGTACTCAGCTATCTTTTGCGTCATTGCCTCTGTGGTCATAAGTGGAAAATGTTATGTTCTGCCTGCAAAGATAATGTTTTTTTCTTTCAACAAGCAGTTAACTCACAAAATATTTGTATTTTTGTGGCGAAAAAGATAACAAAACCAAAGAAACTAAACCATGAAACCAAGTCATTTCTTTGTCCTAAATGAGTTCAGGAGGTATCTCTTCTTTGCTCTTTTCACCTTTATACCTTTTTGTCTTTTACATGCGCAGCCGACGTTGGGCTGGGGCAGCATCGACGTTCGCTACTCCCAGACAGAAGTGCCCGTGACGGTGAAGAAGTCGCCTCTGCTGCGTGCATGGCGCGGGGAGAGGGTGTCGGCGCAGGCGGTGCTCAGTACGCAGAAGGAAATCCGAGGCTGCTCCGTCAGCGTCAGCAACCTGAAGTGTGGCAAAAGCACAATTCCCGCGTCGGCAGTCAAGTCGTATTTCGTTCGCTATGTTGCGACGGATAAATTCACGAGCAGAAAGGATTCCACAATCGTTGCAGACCGCCTCGCTCCTGTCGAGACGCTGGAGATAGAAGCTAACACGGCACAGCCCGTTTGGCTCGTCATCCATGTGCCTTCGGAAGCAAAGGCAGGGACGTATCAGGGAACTGTGACTGTCAACTGCGACGGCAAGAGATTGAGTCTGCCCTTGCAGGTGCAGGTGGCTGACCGCGTGTTGCCCGAGCCGAGCCAATGGAGCTTCCACCTCGACCTCTGGCAGAATCCTTACTCGGTTGCCCGTTATTTCAACGTGCCCCTTTGGAGCCAGCAGCATTTCGACAGGATGCGTCCCATGATGGAGATGCTTGCCGCCGCCGGACAAAAGGTCATCACGTGCTCCGTCATCAGTCGGCCGTGGAACGGACAGACGTTCGACCCGTTCGAGAGCATGATAGCGAAGATGAAACAACTTGACGGGACGTGGAAGTACGACTATAGCGTCTTCGACCGCTGGGTGGAGTTCATGATGTCGTGCGGCATCACGGAGCAGATAGACTGCTACACCCTTGTGCCTTGGCACTACCGTTTCGACTATTACGACTGTGCGACGAACAGCGTGAAGGAGCTCGCCTGCAAGCCCGGCGAAGCAAAATACCACGATTTCATCGTGCCTTTCCTGAAGGATTTCAGTCGTCACTTGCGCCAGAAGGGCTGGTTCGAGCGCACTCACATTGCGATGGACGAGCGCCCCAAGGACCAGATGGAGGCGGCGTGGCGAACGATACAGGACGCCGACCCCGGGTTCAAGATTGAGGGTGCCGCCAACTACAGCGTGGACAGCGAGGCGGCAGACCGCGTGGACGACATCAGTGTTGCCTTCCAATACGACCTGCTCAAGCGTGAGGCGTTGGCTCGCAGGACTGCCAAGGGACAGAAGATTACCTTCTACACGTGCTGCGGTCCGGAGCGTCCCAATACGTTCACTTTCTCGCCGCCAGCGGAGTCGGCCTACCTCGGCTTGCATGCCATGGCTTGCGGCTACGATGGTTACCTCAGGTGGGCTTACAACAGCTGGCCCGAAC
>JAGCNZ010000113.1 GCA_017645655.1 Bacteroidaceae bacterium
AAGGTTCATCCGACAAATGCGTAGGTAAGCCACAAATAAATGTAAAATAAGAAAGATAGCTAAGATTAAATTGCTATCTTTGGTTACCCCTAACTAAAGTATAGTAAGATGAATCCCAGCTATCTGTATCATGCATTTGGTGTCCGTCACCAGGAATGTAGCAAAACCGAGTACAAAGGTAACCAAAATATCCATTATATTCAGACGAAGTCCGAAGAATTGTGCTGTCCGGAGTGTAAAAGTCGCAAGATTATCCGTTCTGGCAGTATATACAGGGATATAAGGAGCGTTCCCGTTGGACATAGAGAGACGATATTACGAATGAAAGTACAGCGTATAGAGTGCAAGTCATGCGGATGCATCCGTCAGGAGAAGATTCATTTCGTGACAGGCAAGCGCAGCTACACAAACAAGTTTGCCCGCTACGTCGTTGACTTGTCGCGTATAGGCACCATCAAGGACGTCGCCCAGTTCCTGCACGTCTCGTGGGATACGGTCAAGGACATCCAGAAGCGGTATCTCCAGCGTCATTACGGCAATCCTGCCCTGAGCAGGCTTGAGTATATCGGAATAGACGAGTTTGCCGTGCGCAAGGGACACGTGTACAAGACAATCGTGGCGGATCTGCAGACAGGGCAGGTCGTGTATGTCGGCGAGGGTAAAAGTGCGTCTGCACTTGACGAGTTCTGGAAGAAGATTCGCAAGGCAGGGGCCGTGATAAAGGCTGTGGCTACAGACCTCTCTGCCGCCTTCATGTCATCCGTAAGGGAGAATGCGCCGAATGCGACGCTCGTCTTTGACCATTTCCACATAGTCAAGCTGATGAACGACACGCTGGACAAGCTCCGCAGGCAGGCATACCACCAAGAAACCGACCTCTTGAAGCGCAAAGTCCTTAAGGGAACCCGGTGGCTGCTGCTCTGCAACGGAGAGGACATATATGACGCATGCCACAGGAACAGACTGGAGAATGCACTTGAGATGAATGCGCCTCTCATGAAGGGATACTATCTCAAGGAGTCACTTCGGGAGATATGGATGCAGGTGGACAAGGAACAGGCGCAGCGGGTTCTCATGAAATGGGTAGAGCAGGCCAGAGACTCCAAAGTTCCGCTCTTGATGAAGTTTGCCAACACGATGACAGCTTTCAGAAGTGGAATCATTGCATGGTATGACTACCACATCTCTACTGGAAAACTTGAAGGGATAAACAACAAAATCAAAACAATGAAAAGACAAGCATATGGATACAGAGATGACAAGTTCTTTGAACTCAAAATACTCTCTCTACATGATAAAAACTACGCATTTGTCGGATGAACCTTAACAAACAACCTAACTCTCTATAAAGCAACAAATTAAGATACATGTAACGGTGCCATCTGGCAATAATGAGACCATTTTTGTCTCAATTAACCTATATTTTTCCTTCTAAAAAGCTTCAAATTTTGTGTTTGAGACGCTTGTTTCGGTAACTTTCTCTGTTCGTTGTGCACACAATCTCAGTTTTGAAATTCAGTCTCAAAGCCTCAATTGAGGGTTGTTTGTAACAAAATAGCCGTCTCGCTATCAGAAAAAACCGTCTCAACCACATCAAAAAACCGTCTCTCATAGCATGCATCATTTTGCGACGAATGGCGCAAGTGCCAACTTAACATGTTTCATTAGCAAATGTAACGTGCTTAGTTGACAAACATAACGTGAATGGCTAATGGATAAGTGCAAAGTAGGAATCGAGGAGCTGCTTGGCGGCCACGAATGAGGTGCGTTCGCCGCGAAGGACACCTTGTTCGGCAGTTTGGAGCATGTCGGTAATCGTCGGGTTGTGGTAGAAGTTGCCCATCAGTTGCTCGTTGATGCTTTCGTACATCCAGTACTTTGCCTGTTCAGCGCGACGATACTCGAAGTAGCCGCTCTTCTTCACGAAGTCGAGGTAGCTATAAACCATATCCCAGACCTCCTTGATGCCGTAGCCGTAGAAGCCGCTGTAGGTGAGCACCTGCGGCAACCATCCGCTTTCTGGCGGCGGGAAGAGTTGTAGGGCGTTGCGGAAGTGTGTGGCGGCAAGCTGGCACTTATCGACGTTGTTTCCGTCGCACTTGTTGATGATGATGCCGTCGGCCATCTCCATGATGCCGCGCTTGATGCCTTGCAGCTCGTCGCCTGTGCCTGCAAGTTGGATGAGGAGGAAGAAATCGACCATCGAGTGGCAAGCCGTCTCGCTCTGTCCCACGCCAACCGTCTCGACGAATATCTTGTCGAAACCTGCCGCTTCGCAAAGGATGATGGTCTCTCTGGTCTTGCGAGCCACGCCGCCCAAGCTGCCTGCCGACGGGCTGGGACGGATGAAGGAATCGGGATGTACGCTGAGCTTCTCCATGCGTGTCTTGTCGCCGAGGATGCTGCCTTTTGTGCGTTCACTTGAAGGGTCGATGGCAAGGACGGCAAGGCGTCCGCCGTATTCCTTGAGAACATGAATGCCAAACTCGTCGATACTGGTGCTCTTGCCTGCACCAGGCACGCCGCTAATGCCGATGCGTACGCTATTGCCAGAATGCGGAAGGCACTTTTCGATGACTTCCTGGGCGATGACTTGATGCTCAGGGATTGTGCTCTCAACCAGCGTGACGGCCTGCCCAAGGATGGTGATGTTGCCCTTCAGGATGCCCTCGACATAGTCGCCTGCCGTAAGACGACGACGAGCGAAGCGGTTGCGGTTGAGGTGCGGGTTGACGATAGAGACGGGACCTACGCCGCTGTTCACGGTCAGGCCTGCATATTCGGGATTGTTCTCAGGATGGTCCATATCTTTTAATTTAATAGGAGTTAAAGTGAAGTTAAAGTGGAAGTTAATTCGCTGCGCTCATGGAAGTTAAAGTGGACAATAGTTTTGGCACCCTATTGTACTGTCCTGCACGCAGTCCTTTATTTCCATTTATAACTTCCATTTATAACTCCCATTTTAACTTCCACTTACTTCTACGTTAATATATTGCTTCGCCTGTTGGGGTGCGTCTGTGATGAGCATGACGCGCATACGGCCTTTGCTTTTGTGGAGGTATTGGGCGCTGACGCTTATCTTCAGCTTCGTGGTTTTGCCTGGACGTATTGTCCTGTTGGCAATGCTGACGCTGAGGGCTTTGTTGAAGACCTGTACCTGCTGGATGTGCAGGTCGCTCTTTCCTGTATTGGTCAGGATGATGGTACGATTGATAGTCTTCTTACCGTTCATCGCTCCCATATCCACAGAGGACTCGCTAATGGTAAGCTCTGGGGCTTTGGCGAGGGCTTCTTCGCTCATGTCGGCAAAGCTTGGCAGCAGGATGGCTGAGACGAGAATCTCGTTTGCCTCTCCAATCTTATCGCCCATGTAGCGAGAGAGGTAGATGCTTGTCTGGTTGAGCCCCAAACCGTTGAGTTTTTCGCTGTCGAGCGTGAGACGTATCGTGCCTGCCTTGCCTGCGGGAATGTCCTCGGGAAGGTATTCGGCAGAGAGGTAAGGAGGCAAATGCATCAGCTCAGGACGGAAGGCTGTACGGTCGGCATTCAGTATGCGCAGTTCTGCCGTGGGATGGTCGCCACGGTTGACGTCCTCGAACTCAATCATGTTCGTTTCCATGCGTACGTTGCCGAGGTCGATGGGGAACTCGTCGCTATAATTATGCACCTCGGTGACAACGGTACCCTGAATGGCGATATAGGCCGATTTGTCCGAAGCGTTGGTCTGCACCTCAACTTCCTTATAGAAGGAGCCTAACAGCTTGGCATCGAACGTCAGCGTAATCTCGCCACGAGAGCCAGCGGCAATGGGAGTCTTTGGGAACGAGACGTCAAGGCAGCCGCATGACGCCTTTGCCTTTTTGATAACCAGAGGCTTGTCACCCTTGTTTGTGAAGCCGAGGCTGAATTGTCTGGGCACTTGGAACTCCACCTCGCCCACCTTCTTGATGTCCGTATCGGGCACGAAGCGAGGCTGCGCCTGAAGAGGGAGCAGGGAACAAGGGGCGATGAGCAGGAGCAGAACCTTCAGCCACCTGTTTGGTAGAAGAAACAAATGTCTATACTTCAATGTTCTGTGTCTTTTGGGAGCCATTATTGATTATCCGAGTGCCTTGATGGTTGCTTCGAGGGCTGCTATCTTGCTCTGTGCATCGGCAAGTTTCTTGCGCTCAAGTTCCACGACTTGTACAGGAGCGTTCTGCACGAAGCGCTCGTTGGAGAGCTTCTTCTCGATGCCTGCCATGAAGCCTTGCAGACGCTTAATCTCCGTCTCTGCCTTCTCGCGCTCAGCCTCTGCATCAATCAGGTTGCCAAGAGGTACAGCATATTCGTCTGTGCCGAC
The DNA here is from genome assembly GCA_017645655.1 of Bacteroidaceae bacterium. Classification (GTDB taxonomy): domain Bacteria; phylum Bacteroidota; class Bacteroidia; order Bacteroidales; family Bacteroidaceae; genus Physcousia. The sequence goes on from JAGCNZ010000113.1 coordinate 4,343, forward strand.
AAGGAAAGCTTGCGTGCCTTCGCCCTTCTCGGCAACATTCTCTATCTGGCTCAGTCCTGCAAGCTTCACGATAATGGCGGCAAGGGCAGGAACACTGGTCACACCTTCTTTGGCAGAACCTATTACCTGCAAAGGCAGAGGCTCGCGTGGAGAGATGTTCTTGCTCTGACGGATGGCACGAACGCCGCTCACAATCTGCTTCATCTCCTCGACCTGGGCGATGAGCTTCGCATCTTCCTTCGTCGGAGCAGCGGTCTTGAAGACAGACACCATGAGTGCCTCACCTTCCTTGCGCTCGGCGATATGCTGCCAGAGTTCTTCGGTGATGAAGGGCATGAAGGGGTGTATGATGTGCAGAAGTTGGTCAAAGATGTCGAGCGTGGCGGCAAGCGTCTTGCTGTCGATAGGTGCCTGATAGGCAGGCTTAATCATCTCCAAATACCAGCCGCTGAACTCGTCCGTGAAGAGTTTGAAGACAGCCATCAGCGCCTCGTTCAGGCGATATTTGCTGTAGAGGTCGTTAATCTCGGCATATGTGTCGTTGAGCTTTGCCTGCATCCATTGGATGGAAGTCACGTTTGCTTCGGGCTGGGCGAGCTCGTTGCTCACTTCCCAACCTTTGACGAGACGGAAGGCGTTCCATATCTTGTTGCAGAAAGCGGCTCCCTGCTGGCAGAGCTGTTCGTCGAAGAGAATGTCGTTGCCTGCTGGAGCGGCAAGCATCATGCCCATGCGAACGCCGTCTGCGCCATAGTCTTCAATAAGCTTGAGCGGGTCGGGCGAGTTGCCGAGCGACTTGCTCATCTTGCGGCCGAGCTTGTCGCGCACAATGCCTGTGAAATAGACGTTGCGGAATGGGATGTCGCCCATGTACTCCTCGCCTGCCATTATCATGCGGGCAACCCAGAAGAAGATGATGTCGGGACCTGTCACGAGGTCGCTTGTGGGATAATAGTACTTAATCTCCTCGTTGCCGGGATTGTTGATGCCGTCGAAGAGGGAGATGGGCCAGAGCCAAGACGAGAACCAAGTGTCGAGGGCATCTTCGTCGCGTTGAAGCATATCCATCGTGATGTCCTTGCCGAACTTCTCCTGTGCCTTTGCCAGAGCCTCTTCCTTCGTCAACGCTACCACATATTTCTCTTCCTCTTCTTCTCCTGTTGGGAGGAAGTAAGCAGGAATCCTGTGGCCCCACCAAAGCTGACGGCTGATGCACCAGTCCTGTATGTTCTCCAGCCAGTTGCGATAAGTCGTGACGTACTTCGTTGGGTGGAACTTGAGTTTGCCTTCGAGCACGGGCGGCAGGGCGATGTCGGCCATATGCTTCATGGAGAGGAACCATTGCTTGCAGAGACGCGGCTCGACGGCTGTGTCCTGATTGCGTTCGCTGTAGCCCAC
>JAGCNZ010000114.1 GCA_017645655.1 Bacteroidaceae bacterium
ACCATAGTATGCCGAGGCAATCGAGAGGACATCACTGCGGACGGGAGCCGTCAAGGAAGGCAACGCCTGCAAAGCGAGGTAGATAGGATTGGCAACATGCTCTATCGTCAAAGTCCTGTTCACTGCCTTCGGATTGCCATTTGCAAAGAGTCTTTCGAGGTTGAGCGTCATTGTCGTGTCACCTCTAAGCAGATAAGTTCGCGTCTCTGTCACGTTCTGCATGTCGGAAAGAACTGGCAAGTAACGCACTTCGCCGTCGCTGCTTCCCTTTGCTTTCGCAATCCATCTGACGGCAAGGACAGGATGGTCGAGGGTTGCGACAAGAGGCATGTGATAGACTGACTCCTTGCCTGGCTCGAGGTCGAACTTCACCTTCATCTGCTTGATGCTCTTGTTACTCTCGGCATCATAGACTTTCAGGACAGCTTCCCCTTTCTGACGCTTCTCCGAGGCATTGCGTATGCTGGCAGTCAGCGTGACTTCATCGCCGTTACGCACAAACCTGGGCAACGTCAACTCTGCCATCAGTTCCTTCTTCGCCACAACGGTCTCTTGCCACTCTGCAGTCATCATGTCCTTCGTGTGCGCCAAGCCATGCAAATGCCACGAAGTCAATCCTTCTGGCAAGGTAAACTCGATGGATGTCTGGCCCTTACTGTCTGTTCTTAACTGCGGATAGAAGAAGGCAAGCTCGGAGAGGTTGGAACGCACATAAGCCGTTTCATCACTTCCTGCCATCTCTTCCTCTTCTTCATTATATGCAGAAGTGCCACGAAGACGCATTGTTGTCTTGCCCAAAGCTGCTGAGTTCTGGACGATGTCAAGTCCTGCTATCTGTCCCTCGAGGGCTTGGTCGACAGACTCGAACTCGAGTCCCTCCAACTCTTTCACAAGGAACTTCTTGACAGCGCCTGCATACTCGCGAGCTGAAGCAGCCATCGGAGCCGGATCTACCATCGCAAACACTCTTTCCTCCAACCTGTTTGCTCCTACGCCACGCACACGCATAGTCTTACCGCCACGACTCATGACACGACCACCAAACAAGTCCTCGTTCCACCTTGCAAAGTCATAACTTTCAACTGGCAGGTACTGCAACGGCATATCCAACCAAGCAGTACGTGTCCTTGTGAACCAGTCAAAGCAATTCGCATAAAGTGTCGCACTACGATTGCAAGCACGATAAACATTGGCATGCATGCTGTAGGGAGACAATGCGTCGAGCGATGCATCGTACATACCAACCATGACGTTCGCAGAGGCAGGGCTGCCGTCGGGACGCGTCAAGGTGAGCTTCCAACTCTCCTTTTGCCCAGGTTGCATGTGGTCGCGGAAAGTGTCCCAACGCATCGTGAGCTTCGTGTCGGGCTGCTCCAACCTGAAGTCGATTGCTTCCTGCCGCATCTCGCCTTCATGCATCAGCATCAACGTGACCGCAAGATGGTGGCGGAAATGCTCTTCGTAGGGCACCTCGAACATCGTCGCCTCGTCCGAGAGATGCAATATCGTGTCGCGAACGATGCCGTTCTCGCCTGTCAGGATGCCATATATCCAAGCATTGGGAAGGGTTGTGCCTACTTGGAAGCGGGCTGGCTTCTCTGCCGACATCACATCGCTTGGCGTGTATAGCCACAGGTCGTGCCTGCCGATGAGTCGTTTGTCGGTGATGGAGAAGATGGTGAACGACGCTTTGAACGATGCTGAGTCGCCTTTGACCTCGACCTTTGCGACGAGGTCGTACTTGCCGGATGGCAGGCTATGAAGCACGTCGGGAATGGTGTCGCGGTTTGCGGGAATGTAGAATTTCTCCACTTCCTTGCCGTCTTGCGACAAGACACAAAGCACGTCGCCATCAACAGGCTTGTCGTTACTTGAATAGAGGTCCATGCGCCATGACTTGAGTGCCTCGCGGTTCTCTTGCTCCGGGACGTTTCCACTCATGCGGAGCGGCGTGCTGCAAAGGGGCACACGAATGCTGCCTTGCTGCGTCTCGCCTTCCGTGCTGAGCACATCAACCGAGAGCTGCATGGTCTGCCCCCAGCGCAACTGTTCCTTCGTGATGTCCTTCGAGACCGGGACAGTGACGCTGAATTTGCCTTCTTCGTCAGTGTAAAGTGTATCGATTGCGTGCTGCTCGCTCGGTGCAAAGCGCTTGTACCACCAACTTTGCTGCCAGCTGTAAGTTCCCGTGACACGTGCATTTGCCACGGGCCACTGGCTATACGTCAAGGCGCGCCCAGTCAGCGTAATGCTGTCAACGGGCAACGTGATGGCAGGCACCTCGTCCATCTTGACTTCAAAGGTCGGTCTGCGATATTCCTCGACACGGAAGCTGTGCCAACTATCCCCGACACGTATGCTATAATGACCAGGCAAACCCGATTGGGGCAACTGCAGGCTGTCCTGCAAGGAACCATATTCGTCGGTCTTCAAGGTGTGCTTCGTGACCTCCTGACCATTGGCATCCAGAAGGGTGAGGGCAAACTCGGCACCTGCCTCGGCCTGCGGTGCCTGGTCGTGACTCCGGGTGTAAGCGATGCCGCCCACATAGACGGTCTGTCCCGGACGGTAGATGCTGCGGTCGGTATAAATGTTGAGATGGTGTGCGAGCTTATCGTCGTAGTCCTGCGAATAATGCCAACCCAGGCTTTCTTTCTCGTGAGCATTGTCGTTGCCACGTGACAGCTGGACATACAAATAGTTCCGTTTCCCACCGTCAATTAACTCTGCGATGCCTCGCTCATCAGTGGTTTTCTCCTCGAGCAGGACATAGTCCCGCCCATCTTTCCTGTAGAAGCTGACTTTGACGCCCTGCTGCGGTTCGCCGCTCATCGCGTCAGTCACCATCACGCGCTCCTTTCCGCCTGGCAACGTGACAGACATAAAAGTGAGAGCCGATACATTGAACTGGTAAACCTGAGGTTCGTGGACGTCAAGTTTCTCCTGCGTCGTGCCGTCGAGGATAAAGGCGTAATACCCGAAGCCTGGTGAGTGCCAACGCAGCGTGTCGTACTTCGTCTTGAGGGCCTCCACGCCATCCATCGGGATGGGCAAAGCCTCGACGAGTGTGCCGGCACGTCTCACTTGCTCTGCTTTCGTGCCTTCCTTTTCTTCACCGCTGAACTCAAAGTCCTTCGGCAAGTGATAGACTGCGAGGCTTCCCGAGTGCATGTTCTTGATTTGAAGCGGGATGTCGTAGTTCTTGTCGGGATAATACATCTGGCAGAACTTGGCAGAGAAGCTTGGACGCCGCAGCTCAGCAATTCTGTTCCGCAGTTCGTTTGCCTGCCGACTCTTTGGATAGCGCTTCAAGGCTGCTTCCAAGAGGTCTTGCTTCTCCTGACTCGACTTATTGGGCAAGCCAGCGAGCAACATATAGACGTCGGCACATGCATCCAGGTCGGCATATTCCTCGCGAAGCCTCAACAGAAGTTCTTCCTTATCTTGCCCGCCTTTTTCCTCTAAAGAATCTATCCTGAGCAGCAAAGTCGCCTCTCTCAGTCCATGCCTGCGATACACGTTGATGACGTCCTCATAGCGTGGCACACGATTGTTTCTCCTTTCCTGTTCTGTCAAGTCGCTCAGGCAAGTCTGCCAAACGAGGTAGAGCAGGTCGTTTCCAAAGACGGCATCGTTCTTGCCTTGCTCAGTCAGAGGTTTCGTTTCAGCAAGTTTGACAGCATGCAGCGCCTCAACATCCTGCAAAGCCTGACTGTAGAGCTGGGCTGCATAACGGCGATATTCGTCGCGAGTCCACTCTTGAATGCTGTCAGGATGACTCTTTGTCTTGCTGTCATAGCGCTGTGAACGCCAAGCATTTCCAATGAGGAGATGTGCCATTGCAGCCCGATAAATGGCCTGAGCTGTCGGGTTTTTCTCTCTCAGCATCTCAGCCTGGAGTGCTCGCCAATCGTGGTAGAAACTATCGGGAGTGATGTCTTCCCGCTTCTGATTCTCAGCGAGGACAGAAGCCAACCTCTGAGCTGCCGTCTTACAAGAAGTGCTCCGTTGCTTATCAAGTTGCAGAACACCTTGCCAGACAGCCCTTTGCAGGTCGCCCTGCTCATTGTCATCGGCATATTCCCAATACATCGCGCCTCGCAAGCCTTGCTCCTTGATGTAAGCACACTTCATGGCAATCGAGCGCGGACTCTCAAAGCCGATGACCAGCTCGAGGTTCTCGTCAGCCAGGAACGATGCCTTCGATGCGTTGCTCCACACTTCTTTCTCCGAGTGCTTGTCACGGTCGCGATACTTCATATAGACGCCGCTCTTGCCCCTACCATAGAAAGGCATACCCAGCACAATCTTCTCGTTGGGCACGCCAGCCTTGCGATGAGCTTCCACAGCCTCAGAAGCACAAAGCCAACCTACCAGTTTCGAGCGATAGAGTGCTGAGTGATGCTTGGGAGCGTTGCCCATATCATAGGCCATGACGTTGACCACATCGAGGTACTGCACGCAGCTCTTGAAGTCGATGAACTGTGCGCTACCCACGCTCGCCAAGGTAAGCCAGAGCTTGCTTCCCAAGGCATTTCGGAGGTCGCGCATCAAGAGGGTGAAGTTCTCGGTGTCCTGCGGCGAGGCGCTTATGCCGGCGCTGTTCTGCGTGGGATACTCCCAGTCGATGTCGATGCCGTCGAGCCCGAACTCGTTGCAGACGCGGCGGCAGTCCTTGGCAAACGCCTTGCGGTTCTCTTCGCTTGCCGCCATCTCGCTGAACCTGCCGCTGCCCCAGCCGCCGATGCTCAGCATGACGAGCAGCTTGGGGTTTTGTTTCTTCAGGGCAACGATGTCGCGAAGCCTTTGCTCATTGTCGATGCGGACGCCGCAGAACTGTTCGTTTACGTGTCCGAAGGCGTAATTGATATGCGTCATCACCGTCGGGTCGGGCATGACCCTGGTCCACGACGTGACGTACGCCACGACGACCGGCTCATTCCTCTTGCCTGCCTGAGCACCTGCCCAGCAGCATAGAGCAACGAAAAACGCGAGAAGATGTTTCATATCTTTGGGAGTAAAATTCAACTTGTTTGGTGACGCTCCAAAACGTCACACGTCGCGATGCCAATCGTCACGTGTCGTGTTGGTCATCGTCACGCGTCGCGTTGGCAATCGTCACGCGTCGTGTTTGCGAACTACATCTGAAGCGTTGCTATCACCTCTATCTCGACGAGGGCACCTTTAGGCAGGTCGCGCACTGCCACAGCGCTTCGGGCAGGGAAGGGCGCGGTGAAGAATTCGGCATAGACTTCGTTCATCTGTGCGAAGTTGGCGATGTCGCTCAGGAAGACTGTTGTCTTGACGACATGGTTAAGATCGGTTCCTGCCTCAAGGAGGATGGCCTGCGCATTGGTCAGAGCTTGTCTTGTCTGCTCCTTGATGCCGCCTTCGACAAACGCCCCCGTAGTCGGGTCGATGGGAATCTGCCCGCTTGCATAGACGAAGCCGTTGGCTGCAATTGCCTGACTGTATGGCCCGATTGCTGCCGGAGCCTTGCTGGTTGATATGGCTTTCAACATGTCATTTACCATTTTATCATTTACAAATTACCAATTTTGCCACCTCAAAACCTTCTCAGGAGAGGCGTCCTTTCCACCTTAAGGTGGTCAGGGGGGCCTTAAATTGCTTCCAGAAGTGCTTTGAGGAAAGGCCAGAACTTCGCAACCGAAGAGATGGAGCAGCGCTCGTCGGGTGTATGAGGGCTGCGAAGGGTTGGTCCGAAGCTGACGAGGTCCATGTTGGGATAGACGCCGCCGATAATGCTGCACTCCAAGCCCGCGTGGCAGACCTCGACCTTTGCTTCCTCATTAAAGAGATTGCGATAAACATCCACCATCTTCGCCACGATGGGGCTGTCGAAGTTTGGCTGCCAAGCGCCGTACTGGCCGCCGTACTCTATCTTCATGCCGGCCATCGAGAAGCAGCTCTCCTGAATTTCCTGAATGTATTCCATCATCGTTTCGTTGCTCGAGCGAGCCAAGATGAGGAGGCTTGCCTCGCCTCCGCCAATCGTGATGATGCCAAGGTTGGAACTCGTCTCTACAACACTGGGGATGCTGGGAATGTGGCGGAGAACGCCGTCGTGACAGGCCACGATGGCATTCACGAGGTTGTCCTGGATTTCTTCCGGCACGCGACCGGCAGGCATTGCAGTCATCTCAACCGTCATCGTGATGCCTTCCTCCACTCCGCGGAACTCGTCGTTGAAGACTTGCTGACAATAATCTGCCAGCTCGCAGAAGTCGTCGTAGTTCTCCAGGGGAACAGTCATCACGACCGAAGCCGTGCGAGGAATCGCATTGCGCATGTTGCCGCCCTGCCATGAGCAAAGGCGTGCCTCGTCGTCGGCAATGGCTTGACGCACGAAGCGAGCCATCAGCTTGTTGGCATTGGCACGACCTTCATTGATCTCCAGGCCGCTATGACCGCCGCGCAAGCCTTTCAGCGAAACCTTCACTGCGATGTCGCCTTCTTCCAACTCCACCTCCTTGTACTGCATCGTAGCACTGATGTTGACGCCGCCAGCCGAACCAATCACGAACTCGCCCATCGTCTCGTTGTCGATGTTGAGCAGGATGTCGGCCTTCAGCGTATCGGCTGAGAGGTGGCTCACGCCGTACATGCAGGTCTCCTCGTCGGCTGTGATGAGGGCTTCCAGCGGGCCATGCTTGATGTCTGTGCTCTCCATGACTGCCATGATGGCAGCCACGCCGATGCCGTCGTCGCTGCCAAGCGTGGTGCCCTTTGCCTTCACCCAGTCGCCGTCGATGTAGGTCTCGATGGGATCTGTCTCGAAGTTGTGCGTGCTCTCGTCAACCTTCTGCGGCACCATGTCCATGTGAGCCTGCAGGACAGCTGTCTTTGCATTCTCCCTGCCTGGTGTGGCAGGCTTGCGCATCACGATGTTCTCGGCATCATCCTTGAAGGCTTCTATGCCGTGCTCCTTTGCCCAGTCGAGCAGGAACTGCTGTATCTTCTCAAGATGTCCGCTGGGCCGAGGCACCTGCGTCAAGAGGTAAAAGTTCTTCCAAATAATCTGAGGATCGAGGTCT
>JAGCNZ010000018.1 GCA_017645655.1 Bacteroidaceae bacterium
CATCGAACGCCGACAAGCCCACGACCTACAGCTTCCACGTGCCCGTAAACCGCTGGAGCATCGATGCGCAGTATCAGCATCGCTACGGCATCGTGCGCGGCAACATACTGAGCGGCAAGGTGGGTAACTCGACGCTGCTCAGCGCACGCAACGTCCGCCAGAGCAACGCAAGCCCTTACTCGAAGACGGCTCCCATAGCGAGCAAAGCCGTCAGCTACGGCATCGAGGGCGGTGTGCGCCTGAAGGGCTTCTTCACCTCCACGAAGGCACCCGACATCATTCCCTTCGCCCGTTACGAGTACTACAACGCTCAAGAGAAAGGCGAGGCGGGACAGGTGATGGAGGCACGGCTCAAGACGTCGATGTGGACGTTCGGCGTGAACTATCGCCCCATTCCCTGGGTCATCGTCAAGGCCGACTACACGACTCGCAGGATAGGTGGCGGCAGATACAACAGCGAGAACGAGTTCGCCCTGGGCATCGCCTTCACAGGCTGGTTCAAGGGAAAGAAAAGATTCTACGGTTTCTCTGAATAATCGGAACACTCAGAACACTCAGACCATCTACAAAACAAACAACATCATGAAAAAGAACATCCTTATCCTTGGCACAATTGCCATTGCACTGACCGCTGTTTCGTGCAGCAAGAACGACAACACCGTCGAACCCGTGGACACGATGCCCGAGGGAACTGCCGACGTCACAATTAATGAGACCGATGCGAACTTCGCGGACTATCAGACGAACTGGTGCAACTATGCTGCCGCCGTGTCGTCGCGACTGAAGACCGACGCCGAGACGCTCTACAACGCATGGAACGAAGGACTGAACGGCGGGGAAGCCTACCAGACGACATTCAAGGAAGTGCGGGGCGCATACAGCAGTCCCAACAGTTGCATCGAGCAAATCATCGACGGCTGCATCACCATCGCCAACGAGGTCGGCGAGAGCAAGATAGGCGACCCACGCGACAAGTGGGAGAACAAGAAGTACACCGAAGCCGTCTATGCCGTGGAGTCGTGGTACAGCTACCACTCCATTCAGGACTACGCCAACAACATCCGCTCCATTCAGAACGCGTTCAACTGCACCTATAAAGGCATACAAGGCAGTCATAGCATTGCCGCTTACCTCAATGCCCACGGTGCCAGCGACCTTGCCGGCCAAGTGAACGCTGCCATCACGACTGCCATCAACAGCATAGAAGGCATGGCAGCTCCCTTCCGCAGCCACATAGGCAACCCCAGCGTCATCACGGCGATGGAGGCTTGCAACACGCTGAAGAACGTGCTCAAGACACTCAAGGCAAGAGTGGAAGGCTTCGAGGGCGAGGCAGAACTGAAGGCCATCGTGGCCGACTATGTTGACGTCGTTGTGCTGCCTACCTATAAGGACCTCAAGGATGCGAACGCTGCACTGCACCTCGCAGTACAGAACCTCGCTGCACACCCCACGAATGCGGGCTTCGAACAGGCAGCAACGGCTTGGATGGCAGCGCGTCAGCCTTGGGAGACGAGCGAGGCATTCCTGTTCGGTCCTGTTGATGAACTTGGTCTCGACCCCAACATGGACTCCTGGCCTCTCGACCAAGACGCCATCAAGAACGTGCTTGCAAGTGGCGACTTCTCTGGTCTGGATTGGGAAGGCGACTTCGATGAAGAGAACGAAGGCATCGCCGAAGCACAAAGTATCCGCGGCTTCCACACGCTCGAGTTCCTGCTCTTCAAGAATGGACAACCCAGAAGAATACAATAACATGTCCCCCAAACCCATCAAACCCATTACCCCCATTAGGCTCATGCTCCTTGCACTCCTCCTTGCCGCTTGCGACAGGGAGGATGACTGCTTTACTGCCGCCGACTTCGAGACGCACGAAGGCTATGCCCTCAGTGCCGGCACGAGTACGGTGTTCATCAACTCAAGCTTTGCCTACGACACGGAAGCAGACTGGGTGGAGAACATCAAGGCAAACTCGCGACGCTTCATCAACGGAGACGGACTTTACGACGATGCCTTGACGCAAGCAGGCGGGCTTGGTCCGGTCTATGCGGGTTACTCCTGCGGCTCTTGTCATCGGAATGCGGGCAGAACAAAGCCGGCGCTCTGGACGCAGACGGGCAGCGATGCCGACGGCACACCTGTCTATGGTTCTGGCAGCTATGGGTTTAGCGCGATGCTTGTCTACGTGACGAGAAAGAACGGCGCCTTCTTCCAGAACTACGGCCGCGTGCTGCACGACCAGAGTATCTACGGCGTGACGGCAGAAGGCAAACTGGAATGCCGATGGCACGAAGAGCAGTTCACCTTCCCCGACGGCGAGACATACAGCCTCGCCTATCCCCAGTACACCATCACCGATTGGTATAAAGGCTACGGAGATACAGGCGAGCCAATCGACCCGACTGAGCTCTTCTGCACGGTTCGCATTCCGCTTCGGCACGTAGGCATGGGGCAGATGATGGCCCTCGACCGCAACGAGATAGAGCAGCTCGCGGCGAAGTCGAACTATCCGGAGTACGGGATAAGCGGCCGATGCAACTACATCACCGAGCGCGGCATCAGGCAGCTCGGCCTTTCGGGCAACAAGGCGCAGCACGCGGACTTGACCGTCGAGCTTGGCTTCTCGTCGGACATGGGCGCGACCAACAGCCGTTACCCTGAGGAGATATGCGAGGGACAGTCGCAAATGCTGGAGGGTTCGATGATGGGATTGCTCTATGACCGCCTCGAGGTATCGACCGAGGACATGGAGGACGTGGACTTCTACCTGCACGGACTCGGCGTGCCAGCCAGGAGGCTGGGCAGTACGAAGCAGCCCGCCGCGTATAAGGGCCGCACCATCAACGAGCGGGAACTCATCGCGATTGGCGAGCAGAAGTTCTACGAAGCGAAATGTCACCTCTGCCACGTCACGACGCTCCACACCAGACCTCGCGGCGCAACGCTCCTCAACGGCACAGAGCTGCCGTGGCTGGGCGGTCAAACGATTCATCCCTACAGCGATTACCTGCTCCACGACATGGGGAGCGAGCTGATGGGCGTCGGACTGAACGACAACTACGTGAGCGGTCTGGCTCGCGGCAACGAGTGGCGCACGACGCCGCTCTGGGGCATCGGGCTTCAGGAGAAAGTAAATGCCCACACCTACTTCCTGCACGACGGCAGGGCTCGCAACCTGACGGAAGCCATCATGTGGCACGGCGGCGAGGGAGAGGCCAGCAAAAACCTCTTCGCGAAGATGGAGAAGGACGACCGCTCGGCACTCATAAAGTTTCTGGAAAGCCTGTAAGCAATTCATAATTCTTAATTCATAATTCATAATTGCTTTATGAAAAAGACATACATAATACTTTTAGTTAGCCTTCTCGCCTTGCCAACCTTGGCCGATGAGCACGAGAAGGAGAGAAACATCACGTTCGAGAAGTACCACTTCAAGAGTGCTGACCTCGGGCAACAGACTGAGAACATCGACATGGAGAACGGCGTGCTGGGCATTGCGGACGACAGAGGATTCACCCTGCAGTCACGCGACGGCCGCTTCATCTTCAAGCCGTACCTGTTCATGCAGGCAAGGGGCCAGTACAACTACTATGACGACGAGGGCCTGGACAAAGCGTACAATCAGGACAATGTGGCTAACTCGGGCTTCTCGATGCCGTATGCCATCCTGGGTTTCACCGGCACAACTTTCGGAAGACTGGACTATAACTTGAGCATCAACGCTGCCGGAAGTGGCGGCAACGTCCTGCAGCAAGCATGGGTGGACTATAGGATATCGCCTGCCGCACGCTTTCGTGCAGGTAAGTTCAAGACGCCATTCTTCCACGCATACCTTACCACGTTGGGCGAGACACTGTTCCCATGTCTGCCAACTTCGCTGACGGCATCGGTCATCCTGCCATACAGCCTGAACGCTGTAACGCCGTCTATCGGCACCGGCTTCGACCTCGGATTCCAGTTCCACGGCAAGATGAAGCTCAACAAGAGGCAGGACAGTTGGATGATGGGCTACGAGGTGGGACTCTGGAACGGCAGCGGCAGCGGCGTGAACACCGCGACGAAGACGCTCTCGGACGACGCTCACATTCCCTCTCTGCTGTATGCCGGCCGCCTCACCTTCATGCCGTGGGGCAACATGCCGGCAACGCAAGGCAACAGCCACATGCTTCGCGGCAGGCACATGCTCTTTGGTGTGAGTGGCGGCATCAACGTCGAGAGCGAAAGCGAAAGCACCAACGACAGCCGACTTGGCGTGGAATGGAGCATGTTGCACGGCAGGTGGTATGCTGCAGCAGAAGCCTATTGGATGCACATTACCTTCACCGAAAGGCAGAAGATTGGCGAGAGCTACAACTTTTGGGGCGCGTACAGTCAGGTGGGCTACTTCTTCACGAAGAGCTTGCAGGCTGGTTTGCGCTATGATTTCCTTGACCGCAACGGCTCGGGCAAGGACGGCTTCCTGAACATGCCGGCTGCCGTAGTGAACTACTACGTCAACAAATGCAACCTGAAACTCTCGGCGATGTATCAGTTCACAGGCAGGTACGGACACGAGACACAACTGGACCGCGACAACGACGACCTCGGCCTGAGCACGCACGCCGCTACCTTGCAACTGCAGTACAGCTTCTGAGGGGAAAGAGCCAGCCCGCCTGCCAAGACATCCTGCCGTTATAACATGACAATTTCTCGTTATAACGTCATAACGGAATAATGGAATAACAAAAAAACGAACCACAACAATGAAATCGCCCAAACATTATTTGTTGCATATTATGCTGCTGTCCGCACTCTGTTCCTGCGACAGCGGCGACATCCAGGACAAGGTCTATCAGGTCGATGAAAAAGGCTATACGGTGAAGGTGACTGCCCGGGTGAGCAACCTCAGCGAGTGGGAAGGCACGGGCTACACGCTGGCAGTGGCGGGCTTCACGGGGGACAGCAAGTTCGCTCTGCTGCAAAAGGCGCTGCCATCGTCGGTCGAGGACGGCTCCGCAGTCAGCATCGTCCTGTCGAACATCAGCAGTGAGGTGCAGACGGTGGAGGTTTCGCTAACCAATTCCCTCAGGAAACGCATCATCTCGCTCGCGACAATCAACATGGCGGAGCACGTCGGAAAGACTGCTCACGACACCATCCGGCTCGACCTCGGCACGGTGGATGCGGGCCGCTTCGGTGTCCTGCAGGCAGGCGTCTTCAACCGCGCTTGCATCCAATGCCACGGAGGAAACGGGCGCTCGGCAGCCGGACTGAACCTGACGGAAGGGAATGCCGTGGCCAGCCTCGTGGATGTGCCGAGCACGAGGCGCGAGGGGATGCTTCGCGTGGCGAGCGGCAACGTCGAAAACTCCCTGCTCCACCAGATTCTGAACGAGGGCGGAGAGAACCTCCTCTCGCACAATCACACCGAAATCCTCAGCAGTCAGTACAAGTCGAACCTCGAAGAGGTGAACGGTTTGATTGACGGTTGGATAGAACATCTCGTGCCATGATGCCAAACGACGCGCGGGTAAATTTCAAACATCACACGTGATAATTGCAATTTATCCACGTTATATTTGAAATATTACACGTGATATTTTCATTTTACCCACGTGACGTTTGGCATCGTCGCACGCCGTGTTTGCAGACCCCTCATGTTGCATATTCCAACAGACCGCAATAATTTTCATTTTCCAACTTTCAATTTTCAATTAAAAGTCGTATCTTTGCACCCAATATCACACAACGCACCATGCAATTTAACAAAAAATATCTGGAAAAACTCGGTGCCACAATCGAACTGACGACCTTTGCCCCAGAGGGAAAAACTGCGGAATATCATGCTATTCTGCACGTTGAACCTCGTGGAGAATCATTCGTCGAACAGCTCCGACGCATCACTCAGGCGGAAGCACAACTGCTTGATTCAGAGGACTTGGCAGGCGCCAAGCCCGTCTTCAAAAGGTACTTCCTCTCAGATGCCACCAACCAGCGGCCCCTCATGCCACAGGACAATACGTGCACCGTCTCGTACATTCAGCAACCGCCCCTCGACGGAAGCAAACTGGCGGCGTGGCTCTACCTGCTGCGCGGCACGGACGTCACCCCATCGGCCGACCGTCTGCAATCTACCATCGTACGCCACAACGGCTACGAACACCTGTGGACGATGGGCCTCACCATAGGCGAAGGCAGCAGTTACAGCCAGACGCAAAACCTCTTGGAGGACTATGAATCGCTCCTCGAGGAACACGAAATGACCCTGGAAGACAACTGTATTCGCACGTGGTTCTTCGTCAGAGATGTCGACACACAGTATAAAGGTCTCGTCCTCGCCCGCTGGGAGAACTTCGCCCAGCACGGCCTGGTGCCCGAGACGCACTACATCGCCTCCACCGGCATCGGGGGAAATCCGTCCGACCCGAAGGCCATCATCCAACTCGGAAGCTATGCCCTCAAGGGCTTCAAGCCGGAGCAGCAGCGCTACCTCTACGCCACATCGCACCTCAACCGCACCAGCGAGTACGGAGTAACCTTCGAGCGAGGCACACTCCTCCACTTCGGCGACCGCAACCACGCCATCATCTCCGGCACGGCAAGCATCAACAACCAGGGCGAGGTGGTGCATGAAGGCGACGTCGTCATGCAGACAAAACGCATGTGGGAAAACGTCGAAACACTCCTCGCAGAAGCCGACATGACCATGGACAACGCGGCACAACTCATCGTCTATCTGCGCGACGGAGCCGACTACGAAGTGGTCAGCAAGATGTTCAGCCAGAAGTATCCGAACATCCCCACAGTCTTCACCCTCGCCCCCGTGTGCCGCCCCTCGTGGCTCATCGAGATGGAATGCATCGCCATCCAAGCCGCAAAGAACGACGACTACAAAGACTTTTGATAAGTCAACACACCATAACACCCAACACTATGTATTTTCACCACGAATTGCACGAATTACACGAATTGGCCACGCCCTTGACATGTGACAATGAACAATTCGTGCAATTCGTGTAATTCGTGGTATAACATATAAATAGAAAATGGTAAATGATTAAATAGTAAATGTGAGATGAAAGCCGGAATAGTAGGACTGCCCAATGTCGGCAAGTCAACCCTCTTCAATTGCCTCTCGAGCGCGAAAGCTCAGGCTGCCAATTTCCCCTTCTGCACCATTGATGCTCAGCTGGGACAAGTCACCGTGCCTGACGAGAGACTGACCCGCCTCGCCGAACTCGTGCACCCGGGACGTATCGTGCCTGCTGTCTGCGACATCGTCGACATTGCCGGCCTGGTGAAAGGTGCCAGCAAGGGCGAGGGCTTGGGCAATCAGTTCCTGGCCAACATCCGCGAATGCGATGCCATCATACACGTGCTCCGCTGCTTCGACAACGACGGCATCGTGCACGTCGACGGCAGCGTCGATCCCGTTCGCGACAAGGAAATCATCGACGCGGAACTGCAAATCAAGGACCTCGAGACCATCGAGAACCGCATCAAGAAAGTGGAGAAGCAGGCCAGAGTTGGTGGCGACAAGCAAGCCAAGATTGAGCTCGACGTCCTGCTCCGCTACCAAGAAGCCCTCAACAAGGGTTTGAGCGCGCGTTCCGTAACGTTCGACACCGAGGATGAAATCACGGCTGCCAACGGACTCTTCCTGCTCACGACGAAGCCCGTGCTGTACGTCTGCAACGTTGATGATGCATCGGCTGCCACAGGTAATGCTTATACGGAAGCCGTCAAGAAAGCCATCGCCGGCGAAGATGCCGAGATGCTCATCATCTCAGCACAGACCGAAGCAGACATCGCGGAACTCGAAACCTACGAGGAGAAGCAGATGTTCCTCGAGGATCTGGGTCTCTCGGAGAGCGGTTGCAATCGTCTCATCAAGGCCATCTACCACCTGCTCACGCTGCAGACCTTCATCACGGCGGGCGAGATGGAAGTGAAGGCTTGGACGTTCCGCCGCGGTTGGAAGGCTCCGCAATGTGCCGGCGTCATCCATACGGACTTCGAGAAGGGCTTCATTCGCGCGGAAGTCATCAAGTATGAGGACTACATCAAGTACGGCTCGGAAGCCGCCGTCCGCGAAGCAGGCAAGATGAGTGTGGAAGGCAAGGACTACGTCGTGCAAGATGGCGACATCATGCATTTCCGTTTTAACGTATGACGTTGAATCGGATTAGGGATTAGAGATTAGGGATTAGGGTTTGATGGAAAACTTTTATTATAGGCGCTTGGAGGTTTATCAAAACGCTAAAGCTCTGTCGCATGAAGTATGTACACTAATTAAGACCTTCCCCGTCGAAGAGCGATTTAGCTTATGTGACCAGCTCCGACGTGCCGTAATGTCAATCCCAATCAATATAGCCGAAGGCTTTGGAAGGTTTTCTGCCAAAGAGAAGGCTCACTTCATACAAATCTCCTTTGGCTCAATTAACGAAGTAATGTGTGAGCTGGAGCTGGCCTTTGACGAAGGGTATATCAACCAAGAGCAGCTACGCACTATGGAGTCAATGATTCTTTCTGTGAAAAAACAGCTGGCAACACTACATAAGACGATTCTTAATAACGGAGACGCCATAACAACAAAGTCCTAATCTCTAATCCCAACAGCAACCAAGCCCTAATCCCTAATCTCTAATCCCTAATCCCAACAGCAACCAAACCCTAATCCCTAATCTCTAATCCCTAATCCTATGAATCTATTCATAACCTGGAACCCCGACATCGTTGCCCTCGACTTGGGTTTCTTTGCGATACGCTGGTACTCGCTCTGTTGGGCGATTGGTCTCGTGGCAGTCTATCTGCTGATGCACAGGCTGTACCGTCAGCAAAAGATTAGCGAGGAGCAGTTCGACCCGATGTTCATGTATTGCTTCCTCGGCATTCTGATTGGGGCAAGATTGGGGCATTGCCTGTTCTACGAGCCTGGTTATTACTTGTCACATCCCATTGAGATGCTGCTGCCCATACGCAATGTGCCAGGCCAAGGCTGGACGTTTACCGGCTACGAAGGACTGGCCAGTCATGGCGGTACGCTTGGCCTGATGATAGCACTCTGGCTGTATGCCAAGCACGTGAAGCTGCGCTTCCTGCACGTCCTCGACAATGTCGCCATCGTGACACCCATTTGTGCGTGTGCCATCAGGCTGGGCAACTTGATGAACTCTGAAATAATAGGAAGGCCGACGGACCTGCCTTGGGCTTTCATCTTCGAACGCGTCGACAGCCTTCCTCGCCACCCAGGACAACTCTACGAGGCCATCTGCTATGCCATCTTCTTCGGCATTCACTGGTTCTTCTACCGTCGCTACCCGCAGAAGGTGGGCAGCGGTTTCTTCTTCGGACTCTGCCTGTTCCTCATTTTCACAAGCAGAATCTTCATCGAGTACACAAAGGAAAACCAGGAAGCCTTCGAGGACGGCATGCTCCTGAACATGGGACAGCTGCTCTCCATCCCCTTCGTCGTGCTCGGACTTTACTGCATGTATCGAGCTCTTTGCAAGGACGAGTCGCCCAACATCACACGTTAAGTTTGTTGAATCATCATGATAGTTCAAGCAACATCACCTGTCTCGTTCGGTATGTTGACTTGCCAAGTCGACTCACTTGGCCTGTGATTTATATCTTCACGCGCAGCTGAAAAGACAAATCATTCTTCCAGGGACTGAGGATTCGCTGCAGGGCGGTGCCTTGCTCGTCGCGGTCGAAGTAGCGAAGCAGGCTGTAGCGCCCTTCGAGCATCCACTTTCCGTTCTTGCTTTGCCAACGGCAGGTGAGGACGCCCAGCATGCCGTGGCCGTAGTAGGAGGCAGACGAAACGGTGCTGTAGAGTGCCGGCGACTGTAGGTAGATGCGGCTGAGGTAGTCGTCGGTGTTGAAGTAACCGAGCTGTGCGTTGAGGGTCAGGTTCGGTTTCGGCAGCAAGTATCGGGCATTCTGACTCAAGAGGAAGCCGTTCCTGCCCAGCACATTGTGGTAGAGACCCGTGGTCTGAAGACGCCAACGATTCTTTAACTCGTACGTCCATTGCAGCTTGACGCGGTGATGCGGCTCCATGAGGTCGCCGTTTTCCTTGCGCTTGAGCTGATAGCGAGCCAGGAGCGTGTGACGCCTCGAAACGGCATAACTGCCCTGCAGGAAGAACTCCTGACCCGTGCTGCCGTGCGTCATCCGATAACGTGGCCAGGGATGATGGAAGAAGTCGGCATAGGCAGTCAGCTGCAAACCAGCCAACGGTTCCGCCTGCAGGTGCAGAAGCACGCCGCTCTCGTTCTGCGAATTGCTGTTTTCGGCAAGCGAACTGGCATAGAACGAGTAGTACTGATAGGCATAGAAACGCTGGACGGCAGAGAGGATATAGTTCCTGCTGATGTTCCACGACGCGCGGTTGATGGTCGCCCAGCCGCTGCCGACAGTGCTGTAGGCAGTCTCTCCGGCAAAAGACAGGCGGTAGCGTGTGTAGCCGTAATTCAGTCCGGCCACTCCGAAGCTATTGCCCTTTGGATAGATTGCCCTGTATTGTTGGGTGCCGGGGTTGAGGTCGCGGTCGAACTTCTGCCAGTAACCCGTCGCTCCCAGGTGGAGACCTTTGTTGTACCAGGCAATGTTGCCACCAAGCACAGCACTTCCCAAGTTTCTTCGCCGCTCCCATTCCGAAGCCGTTCGATGGTAGCCGTCGGTCCGCAAGGTCTGTACTTCGCCCTCATCCGTCAGCGTGGCATCGCGCTTTCGGTACGAACCGAAGGCACTCAACTTGAGGTGTTTGAACAGAGACAACGTGACGGCAGCGCCTCGCAGGAAGTTCGTCTCATCATTGCTGACCATCGGCCTGATGCCGCCTTGCGTTTTAAGTGGCGGCGTGCTCTTGCTGTTCCAAATGCTTCCTCCCAGCACCAAGCCCTCGCCAAACCCGATGCGGTAGTCGCCGACGATGGCTTTGTCGAGGATGCCGACGTCGTGCAGTATGGCGTATGCCCCGTAGCTGTCGTAGAAACGCTCGCCCGCGTCTTTCTCCACGCGCAGTCCCGCCTGGAAGTGTCGGCTGTTGCCTATCTGATAGCGAATGCGGTGATAGAGCGCGTCGCCACGGTAGCCGTTTTCCTGTTGTTGCCCTACCCTATAATATAAAGGTATGTCGAGGCGCGTCGAGAAGTCGTGACGGAGGCTTCCAAACAGCTTGTCTTTGGCGTTGTCCTGCTCCGGCTCGGCAAACGCGAAGAGCGAAAGCCACTTGCGCGTCGCATCGTCGATGAGCGGCACAAGGCGCAACTCCGAGAGCGTCTGCATCTGCCCATGCAGATAGATGTAGGCGTGAATCTGCTCAATCTGTGCTTCAGACAAAAACGGCAACTGCAGAAAGTCCTCCACAGTTGCCGTGTTGATGTTAATTGGATGTTCCGAAAGTTCCTTCAGTTCCTGCAGATGCAGCTGAAGGTCCTCTTCTTCTGCCCGCTCCACATCGCTCGTGTATTCCTCCACGAAGTCGTCCCAAGACTCAAGCCCCCTCCTATCCTCCCCCTTGGGGGAGGGACTTTGAGCCTGAGCGGCACAGAACGAGACGAGAAGCAACAGGAGAAGTAACCGCCGCATACCTTATTATATATATAATTCAAACAACGGATTGAACGGATTAAACGGATTATATTTAACCACGAATTGCGCGAATTCCACGAATTTATCAAGAGCTGAATCAATCCACGCAATCCGTCTGATCCATTCAATCCGTTGTTTTATGTTTACTCAGACATTCTTTTCGTAGTTAGATTCAATTCGTGTAATTCGTGCAATTCGTGGTAAAAATCCATTCGTGCTGTTCGTGTAGTCCGTGTTAAAGGTCAGAACTTAATTCCGTCGCGCTTTATGGTATAGGTGCCGGCTGTGTATTCCTTCGACGTTGTCTCGCCGGGGAGCGTGACGGTTGCTGTTGCGCCTTTCGGGATGGTGAAGGTCCAAATCCAGTTGTTGCCACTGTAGTGCCATTCGCTCTTGATGAGACCGGCTGCCGACTTGTACTCTGCCTTAAGATGTCCCAGGCGCTTGTCGGGCACGGGACGCATGATGATGTGCTTGAAGCCGGGTTCCTTCGGGTCGGCTGCAATGCCGGCTGCCGTCTCCCATATCCATTCGCAGACGCATCCATAAGCATAATGATTGAAGCTGTTCATGCCGCGAGGACCCATGCCCTTGTCGAGCGTGTAGCTGTTCCAACGCTCCCAGATGGTTGTTGCGCCGTTATCGACGGAGTAGAGCCACGACGGGTTCTTGTGCTGGAAGAGGAGTTCGTAGGCGATGTCCTGCATGCCGTTCTCGGTGAGGGTCTGCATGAGGATGCTTGTGCCGAGGAAACCTGTCTGCAGGCAATTGTCGTGTTCCTCGAAGTTCTTGCGGAGGCGGGCAATCATGGCTTGCTTTGCCGCACCGTCCAGAATGTTGTTCTTGAGGGCGAAGAGTGCCGGCGTCTGCATCGTGTTGAGGATGTCGAGCTTGAATGTGCCGTCGGCATTGAGGAACTTATCAAGGATGTAGGCCTTTGCCTCAGCTTGCATCTTGTCGTAATAAGCGGCATTACGGCCTGTGGCACGTGCCATGTCGGCCATCATGCCTGCATCGATGGCCCAGTACGACGCGCTGAGGTAGTTCCAATACACAACCGCATCGGGCTTCGGCTTGCCGTTCTCGTGGCTGCGACCGCTGCTGCTCTCCAAAGGTTCATAGCTCAGCCAGTCCGCCCACTGGTAGTTGCCGTTCTCGCCCGTCATGACGTTGTGCTCGTACTTCGTCTCGTAGATGTGGTCCATGAAGCGGTCCATCGCCTCCCAGTTCTCGTCGACGATGCTCTTGTCGTCAAACTGTTTCCACACCGTCCAAGGCACGATGATGCCTGCATCTGCCCAGCCAAGCCTCATCATGTCGCCGTTGCCCTTGCCGTCGCCTGCCCCATATTGAGCCATTGGCGCGACACCCGGGAAGCCGCCGGTGGGCGACTGCGTGTCCCTCATGTCCCGCATCCACTTGTGGAAGAAGCGATCTGTGTTGGCGAAGAAAGTGCCGGTCTCCGTGAAGACCTGCGTGTCGGCCGTCCAACCCAAGCGTTCGTTGCGCTGCGGGCAGTCCGTCGTGACCGAGAGGTAGTTCGAGCGCTGGCCCCAAAGCGTATTGGAGATGAGCTTGTTGATGTCGTCGCTGCCCGTCACGATAGTGCCTGTCTCGAGCTCTTTCGTGATGGAGGAGACGGGAATGGATTTGATGCTGCGAATCGTGACCTCGTCCGTAGCCGTTATCGACACGAAGCGGTAGCCGTAGAAGGTGCTTCGGGGAATGAAGTTCACGAAGCCTTTCTGGTCTGCAAACGTGTAGCGGAGCAGCATACCGGTGTCAGGGATGCGGAGGTTGAGGCGGTGCGTGCTGCCTTCCGGCCCGTCCATGCCGCGACTCTTTGCGCCGTTGCCGTCGTTCAGAAGCTCCGACGGCAGGCAAGTCAGCACGGTGCCCTCCTTTGCCTTGAACTCGAAGGCGGGCACTGCGGAAGCATTCTGGCCGAAGTCGACCACGAGTGTCTCGCCCGGACGAATCGTCATGGGCTTGCCCGGAGCGTATTCCTCGACGATGCTGACCTTGCCGAACTGGTCGTCGGTCGCGCCCGTAGTGCCTTTCCAAGTGTAGGCCTTGACGGGAGAGAGCGTGAGGTCATGACGAAGATAAATCTCCGCACCGTCGGTTTCCCACACCTTTCCGGGGAACTCTGTATTGATTTCCGGGGTCGAGAAGCTTGCCGCGCTCTCCCACCCTTGTGGCAGGCGGGCATCATAGTCCTCGCCGTCGAAGATGGCGGCATGCGTCACGGGACCTGCCACGCCAGCCTTCCAGTCCTTCAGGTTCGTGGGGAAGTGTTCCTCGCTGCCGTCGGCGTAGGTCAACGAAAGCACGCCTCTGAAGGCAACCTTCTTGCCGACCATGCCATCGTGGCCCCAAGGGGTGACAATCTTATCGCCCCACCAGCCCGGCACGACCTGCACGGCGAGGTTGTTCTCCTGCCCTGCGCCTTTCCGGAAAGCCTTTGTGATGTCGTAGGCAAAAGCGTATTTCGTCTTCTCGAAGTGCGTGAAGCCGGGCTTCAAGACCTCGTCGCCGACAAGTTGACCGTTGATGTAAAGCTCGTAGGTGCCCAGGGCGGAGGTCGTCCAGACGGCCTGTTTCACCTTCTTCGAATTGCGGGGATTGCTGACGAACCAGCTTGCGCCGTCGGCCGCCCTGTCGCCATCCTTCACTTCGCCCGTGACGACCTGGGCATCCTTGGCGCTTATCCAAGCCGATTCGTTCCACGGCTTGACCAAATGATACTCGACGAGTTTGCCGACTGTCCCTTGTGCGTTGCAGGCCAAAGCTGCCCACATCATGCCTCCGAAAAGGGAGACTTTCAGAATCTTCAATGAGTTGTTCATAATTATTGCTTGTTTAGTTTTCTTTCCTGATTTGTTACGTCGATTCGTTCTATCCGAGGACAAAGGACGCGTTTTTTGTTAAAATAAGGAACAACTAACTGACCTTTTTATATAACGATTTGTCACGCCTGTGATTTTCTCTCTTTCCTTGAGGCCTCAGAGCTGGCCAGGTACTCGGCAAACACCCGCGCTGCGCTCTCTACCTTGCGGGCACAGGGGCGAACGCGATAGTATTCGGCGTTTCGCTCGTCGGGCTGCGAGGTGTTAGTCTCCGCTTTGAGGCCGCTCATCTGTAACAATTCGGCACAGATTATGCTGCCGTTTCTCTGTCGGAACGTCTCGAGGAGTTGGCGGACGAGCTGATAGCAGGCGGCCTTTCCCTCACGGTCCTCGCCCCGCGTCTGCCCGCGCTCCAAACCCGCGAGAATCACGAGAGCGGAGCACGTGCCGCACATCATCCGCATCCGCCCCACGCCGCCGCCGAAGCCCGCACTCACCTTGAGCGCCATCTCCTCGTCCAGTCCGTAGAGGTCCGCAAAGGCACAGACGACGCTCTGGCAGCAGCCGTAGCCCTGCATGAACAGCTCCACAGCCCTCTGTATGCGGTCGTCTAAATTCTTCTTCATTGGTATGTTGATAAACGTCACGTGGGTAAGTTGAAATTATCACGTGGGTAAAATGAAATTATCACGTGGAATATTTTAAATATTACGTGGGTAAAATGAAATTATCACGTGCTTAGTTTGAACCTTTCACCAGTTTCTTGATGTCGTTTAACTTGCTGAGTGCCTCGAAGGGAGTGAGGTTGTTGATGTCCAGGCCGAGTATCTCGTCGCGAATCTGGCAGAGAACGGGGTCGTCGAGCTGGAAGAAGTTCATCTGCACGCCACTGTCCGTTGCCCGTTGCCGCTTGTCTGTTGCCCCCAGTTGCTGGTGGTTGACGGCTCCCTCGAGCTCTTTGAGGATGACATTCGCCCTGGCAACGATGGCCCTGGGCATGCCTGCGAGCTTCGCTACATGTATGCCGAAGCTGTGTTCCGACCCGCCACGTTCGAGCTTGCGAAGGAAGATGACCTTTCCGTCGACCTCCTTCACGCTCACATTAAAGTTCTTGATTCGGGCGAAATTGCGTTCCATCTCGTTCAACTCGTGGTAGTGCGTGGCAAAGAGCGTGCGGGCGTGTCCCTTGTTGCTCTCGTGTATGTACTCGACGATGGCCCACGCAATCGAGATGCCATCGTAGGTGCTCGTGCCTCTGCCAAGTTCGTCGAAGAGCACAAGACTGCGTTCCGAGAGGTTGTTCAGGATGCCTGCCGCCTCGTTCATCTCAACCATGAAGGTGCTCTCGCCGATGCTGATGTTGTCGCTTGCCCCGACACGCGTGAAGATTTTGTCAACGAAACCAATCCTCGCACTCTCCGCCGGCACGAAACTTCCCATTTGTGCAAGCAGAGTGATGAGTGCTGTCTGACGAAGCAAAGCACTTTTACCCGCCATGTTCGGGCCGGTGATGATGATGATTTGCTGTGTCTGGGTGTCGAGGAAGACGTCGTTCGCGATGTATCTCTCCCCGACGGGAAGCTGCTTTTCGATAACCGGATGACGTCCTCCCTTGATGTCTATCACGTCGCTCTCATCGACAATCGGGCGTATGTAGCGGTTCTCCTCGGCGCTCTGAGCAAAGGAAAGCAGGCAGTCGAGCTGGGCGAGCAGCGACGCATCCTTCTGTATGGGAGCCACGTACTCTGCCAAAGCCGTGACGAGACGGTCAAAGATTTGCGCCTCGAGGCTGAGGATGCGTTCCTCCGCACCCATTATCTTGTCCTCGTACTCCTTGAGTTCCTGGGTGATGTAGCGTTCTGCCTGAGTCAATGTCTGCTTTCGAATCCAGTCGGCAGGCACTTGGTCTTTGTATGTATTGCGCACCTCGAGGTAGTAGCCGAAGACGTTGTTATAGCCAATCTTAAGGCTTTGGATGCCCGTTGCCTCTATCTCTCTCTGCTGCAACTCCAGCAAGTAGCCCTTGCCCTGGTACGCTATCTTGCGCAACTCGTCGAGTTCCGCATCCACACCATCCATGATGACACCACCATTCGCGACGAGCAAAGGACAGTCTGGTCGCACTTCGCGAGCGATACGGTCACGTATCTCAACACAAAGGTCGAGCTGCTGTCCTATCTCCCTTAACGTGCCGTCTTCGCTGCTTTGGCACACCTGTTTGATGGGTTCCACTGCCTGCAGCGCCACTCGCAGCTGCACGATGTCCCTGGGTGAAACACGCCGTGTGCTCACCTTCGATATGATGCGCTCCAGGTCGCCTACCGTCTGGAGCTGCTCCAAGACTGCGTCCCTCGTGTCGGGATTGCGGAAGAAGTTCTCGACGACATCTTGCCTTTTGCCTATTTGGACAGGGTCTTTCAGCGGGAACAACATCCAGCGATGCAACATGCGGGCGCCCATCGGGGTCACCGTCTTGTCGATGACGTCGAGGAGCGAAATGCCGCCTTCGTTCATGCTGCCAACGAGTTCGAGGTTCCTGATAGTAAATTTGTCGAGCCGCACAAAGCGGTCTTCCTCGATGCGACGCAAAGCCGTGATGTGGCCGAGCAGCTGGTGTTGCGTCATCTCCATGTATTGCAGGATGACGCCTGCTGCCACGATGCCGCTCTGCAAGTGCTCCACACCAAAGCCCTTCAGGTTCTTCACCTCGAAGTGACGCAGCAACTTCTCCCTCGCGGTCTGCTCCGTGAAGGCCCAATCATCAAGTTCGAAGGTGACGTAACGTGTGCCGAAGCTTCCTTCGAACATCATTCTTTTGCCTCGCTCGTAGAGAACTTCCTTCGGGGCAAACGATGCCATGAGGCTCGCGATATACTCCGCTGTGCCTTCTGTCACAAGAAACTCGCCCGTGCTGATGTCGAGGAACGACATGCCGCAAGCCTGCTTGCCGAAGTGTACCGCGCAGAGGAAGTTGTTTTCCTTGTGATTGAGCACCGTATCTGCCATCGTAACACCAGGCGTCACCAGTTCCGTGATGCCTCGCTTGACGAGCGTCTTCGTCAATTTCGGGTCTTCCAGTTGGTCGCAGATTGCTACCCTCTTGCCTGCCCTGACGAGTTTCGGCAGGTAAGTATCGAGGGCATGATAGGGGAAGCCAGCCATCGCAGTGCTCTGCATGACACCCGACTTGCCGTTGTTCCTATGGGTGAGCGTGATGCCGAGAATCTCGGAGGCAATCACCGCATCGTCGGCATACGTCTCGTAGAAGTCACCGCAACGGAACAGCAGAAGCGCCTCGGGATGTTTCGCCTTGAGGTCGTAGAACTGCTTCATCATCGGTGTCAACTGTTGACTTTCTCTTCGACCGTCGACCTTCGGTTCTTGTGCCATAGCTCGTTTTCTTTTTGTTGCCTGCAAAGTTACAAATAAGCGAACGAAATACCAAATATATTTTAGTATTTCTATGCGAAAGTAACTACGAAGCAGTCAAAGTTACACATTATTTATAATATAGGCAAGCATTCCAAGATAAAAAAGCATGGAGGCAAGCGAATGTTTCGCTTGCCTCCTGTTGCCTTATGCTTAGCCGAGTACTACAACATAAATTGTAAATAGTAAATGGCTAAATCGTAAATGATGTTACCACTCCTCGTCCCAGGCGTTGACGCTCTTGTTTTCCTTTGTCAGGATGTCGTTTTCATCATCGATTGTATCGTCGCTTCCACCAACAGGCAGCGACTCAGCCATCATCTGCAGGGTGCCGAGCTCCACGATGAGAGCTTCGGGTATAATATATGTCTTTTTCATTACTTCAATACTTTTTTACCGTTAATAATATTGATGCCCTTCTGCATCTTTTGGATGCGCTGACCTGCGAGGTTGAAGATACCTTCGTTAAGGTTAACGTTAGCGTTAAGGTTCTCGATTCCAGTTGCATCATCCTCGAAACCGAAGAAGCCTTTGACAGGAGCAGCACCGCTTGTCACTTCAAGATAAGCCTTGCCGACAGGAACACTTACTGTTACAGCAACAGGATAGAAACCTACACCCTTTGACTTGTTAGCAAGACAGTAAATGGTGTTCTCATCAGAAGGATTGAAAGCAGTTTCTGCAGCCTTGAGGAGATTCTCCGAAACATCTTCAGGACTCGTAGTGATAGACAAAGCATATTCAATACCATCCGTTGATGACATGGCATCTTCCGACTTCAATACAACAGCAGTACCTGCAGGAACAGAAGCTTTCTCGGCAAGTCTTGCAGCACTTCCGGTATGCTCATAAACCACATAAGCAGTCAAGCCTTCAGGGAAGACAATGTCAGCAGGAGCGACATAGGTTGTGTAGCCAATCTTGCCAATCTTAACGGTGTAAGGCTTCTCCTGTGTCACTGTGATGGCAGGTGAAGAAAGGTCATCTACGCTAACGACAATATATGCTGTGCGTGCCTCGAGATCAGTATTAGGAGCAATGGTGTAAGCGATGTTCTTGTCGGCATCGAGTGTTGCGCTGAGCCAATCTACTGCATTGCCTTCTCCATCAACAACTACAACTTCTGCATCAGTATTGTCCACCTTATTATACACAACCTCTATAGTGCCGCTTGCCCCTTCGCTGGTTGCATTCACTACATCAATCGTTGCAATGTATGGCGAAGTCGTGGGAGCATACTCAACCTTGACACCTGTAATCGTATAATACTTTTCACCAGTCACAACGCCAACCATTGATTCATAACCTGCAGAACTTACTACGCTGACGGACAAAGTGCCATCCTCGGGAGTTACTGTGACCGTTGAACCACTTGCGGTGGCAGATGCATTAGTCCAGTTACCACCGCGGATTCCAGTAGCATCACTATTGCTCGATGCTGTAATTACGACAGAAACAATTGTGTAACCTTCAAGGGGAGCAATTCTCAGGATCTGACCATTATAGAAATATGTACCATCGGATTGTCCAATGTGAGCATTGGCATTATTCGAACTTCCGCCTTTTGCAAGTGACATTACGGCACCTGTATCTTCTCCCTGCGCATCTTTTGTCCATGTGGCAGATGCTGCAGCACTTGAACCTGTTGGAGCTGCCTTCAGATTCCAAGTAACATCCTCAACATCTTCTGCATGGCAGAAGGACTTGCTGACCTCTTGACTTTCTGTCATGCCTTCCTTAGTAGCCTTGGCTGTGATGGTTGTAGTCTCTGTAAGGTGGATGGGACCATTGTAATTCTTCCAAGAGATACCATGGTCTGTGCTGTACAAGATGGTAGCTCCTGCCGTTCCACAAGTAATCGTTACATCTGTTGATGATGCAAATACAGGGTCACCGCTGATGACAGGAATGGCAACAGCATTGGGGTCGTCTGCTTCTCTGTAGTAATCAACTCGGGTCACACGGACATTGCCATTAGTGCCTCTTGCGCAGTCAAATACTATCCTGTAAAAAAGATTGGCAGCTTGCTTGTCAGTAGGTATTTCTACTGTCTGTGTGCCTGTAGCTTTTGTGAATGTGCCAGCAACAGTCCATGTGTCATAATCAGCACTTGTTTGCAATGTGATAGAGTTTACTTGACCTGCATTGGATAACTGACTGACATTTATGCTAACCTTTGTAATGGGTTTGTCAATAGGGGCAGCTGTGGTGATATTTGCCGTGGATGCAGCATTATTTCTACCACAAGCAATATAATCCCATTGTATAGGCCAAATAATAACATTTTCAGCATTTGCAAAATTGGCAAGAGAAACAGTAAAGCCACTGTTCGTTGCAGACCAATTACTTGTGTAATTTGTAATTCCAGTTGAATTGTAAGCACTCCCGAACAATGCTGTCTTATAGACTTCGTCTGCTGCCTTAGCAGTGCCAGCAAAAGTGGTTGTTACCACGGCTACTATCATCGCGACGCGTAGCCAAACATTCTTTAATACCTTTTGTTTCATGTTAAACTTATTTATTAATGAGTTGTGTTACTATCTGCTTTACTTTTCAAAATCGGGCGCAAAGGTATGACTTTCTTTGCTTATAGCAAAGGGGAAAATAACTTTTTTTGCTTTTTCTTGTCAATTCTTAACATATAGAACAGAATAAATGAGAAATAAAACACTCTTTACCCTTCAACTTATATGCTCAAAGCCAAGTATCAACTTCCCTAAAACAAGCAGCCCGCCTGACCAAAGTCAAGCGGACTGCCGTTTCTATTGTTTTCTTTCCTTTCTTGGAGAGGAGTTTTACCACTCCTCGTCCCAGGCGTTGACGCTCTTGTTTTCCTTTGTCAGGATGTCGTTTTCATCATCGATTGTATCGTCGCTTCCACCAACAGGCAGCGACTCTGCCATCATGTGCATTGTGCCGAGCGCAACAACGAAGCAGGTCGGCTGATTATAAAACTTCTTCATTAGTATAAAACTTTTTTGCCGTTAATAATGTTAATGCCCTTCTGCATCTTCTGGAGGCGCTGACCTGCGAGGTTGTAGATTGCCTCGTTAGCGTTAAGATCAACGTTAAGGTTGCTGATGCCAGTTGCATCATCTTCCTCGAAGCCATAGAAGCCCTTGACTTCACCACCAACCTCTGTTTCTATTTTGAGGTAAGCCTTACCTGCAGGAATAGTGACAGTAGCAGCTACAGGATAGAAGCCTACCTTGTCGTTCTTCTTTGCAAGAGCATAGATGCCTTCGCCACCAATGATTGTTCCATCAGAAGCTTTGAGCAGATTCTCTGTGGAAGCAGTCTGGGCTGTTGCAGTTGCAGTCTGTGTGAAGTTGCCACCATTCTCTTTCTTCAGCAACAAAGCTTCACCATGCTTAGCAGAAGTCACAGGTTCCAGATGAACCACGTTTTCTGTTTCAGACTCAGTTACAGCAAATGCCTCGAAAGAAGCGCCAGTGAAGTCGTAGTCGTAATTGGCTACTATTGTAGCATAGCCAACAGAAGAAACATCAAGTCCTTGAGTTGGGAGAGCCTCGTCAGCCATAATCTTCAAAATAGGATACTTACCGCCGCAAGTGAACTTCCAGTCATCGGTAAAGTCCCAACCAAGAGTTGTCTCATAGAAGCTCTTTGTTGTGGCTTCAACCCAGTCAATCTGCTTGCCGTTCTTGTCATCTTTATCGGTCAATTCCTTTGCGCCTGTGCTATATACTGTGCTCAAGAGCGTATAGTTGTTAGCAAAAGTAACAGGACGTTCGCCTTCTAAGAACCCATCTGCTCTCATGATAGCATAGGTATTGCCACCTGAAATAGTTGGAGCTGCAACCATGTTGTTTTGAATCACAGGCTCAGGATCTGATTCAGCATCAATGCGAGAAACAAGGCCGCTAGCATCGCCACCGTTCTGACAGGTAACAGTACCTGTAAAGAGGTTCTTCTCGACAGTGACTGACCGGATTGTTCCGACCATGCCGCCTGCCTGATACTGACGAGACTTAACTTCTGCATTTGAGTAGTTGTTGCTGATAACTGTTCCGCCTACTGCATTAGCAGCAATTGCAGCTACGTGGTCGCGACCTTCAATGGATGAACCTATGACAGCACAGTTTTGAATAGTAGATGCGTTCTGTGCGTTACCAACAAGACCGCCAGCATTAGCATTGCCAACAACATTAGCATTCTCGAGTATTACCTTTTGAATAATAGCGGCATTAACCACGCCGAACAGACCGACATTGTCTGTATTCGTATTACTAAATGTAAAGTTGCTGATGGTTTTGCCCTGGCCGTCGAAGGTTCCCTTGTAGGGATTGTCTTGTGTGCCGATGGGAGCCATGGTGACACCTGTCATGTCAATGTTGGCAGTCAGTACAGCATCGAGTTCGTTGCGTCCGGCATTGATAGCCTTCGAGAAATAATTTAACTGAGTTGCATTGCCCAACTGATATACGCCATTAACAGCATTCACATTATTTGTAAGGTCCATTGCAGCCATTGACCCTTCAAGTGCAGCACGCAGGGCAACACACTGGTTGTAGAGCAAAGTCAGTTGGACTGCATCGTCTGTTGTCTGTAGTTGTGCAAACTTGGTGTTAAACTCTGCCAACTCGTCTTCGTAGTCTGCTTCAACAGGTCTCGTCTTGTCGAAGTCATCAAAGTAAGCTACGAGAGGAGCGCGCATAGCCTCGAACTCTGATTGGAGGCAGAGGTACATCTCGTTCATCTGCTGCTGAGTGCTGTTAGACTCTGTAACAGCAATCATATAATAGATGTAAGGCTCACTTACACCTTCTGTGAAGTTGAATGCTGCAGGATAACAATCCTCCATAGGCAGGTACTCTGCGCTGATGTTGTTTCTTTCATCCAGTACTGTCCAGTTGGCAACATTGGCATAGGTTGCTTCTGATACAGATGAGAAGTTAGCGCCATAGACCTTCCAGCTCTTCCAGTTACGTCCCGTCTGTGTATGGGTATCGCCACCAGTCACGAGTCTGTAGAAGTAAGGCTGCATGGCTTCCTTTGTACGGAAGATGACATATTGTACATGACCTGGATCGCCTACGTTGCCGCTAAAGTTTCCACCCCACTTGGTGCTTTCTCTGCCATCGATGCCATCCTTGCCATCAACCAAGTTTGTCCAGGGACCGTCGCCCCAAGTTGAAGTACCGTCGAATGCAACGTAGTCGTTGGTTTTTGCCTTAAGCACATCCATCAGTTCAACCAAATGATTCATTTTGTTTATCATTACAGGAATCTGATTATAGTTACCTGAACTAATTGCTGCTGCAAGAGCAGCATCCAAACCATCGTAGAGAGTCTTGTACTCTACATACCAGGGGTCGGTCTCGCTCAAAGAGCCGCGGTCATATGATGCCGCTTTTGCTGCATTTACCTGCGCTGTATAATAATCCCTGTCAGAGACATCAGAAACGGCAAGCACTTGGAAGTCACCAATCTGGCTCCAACCTGTGCTCTTCATTTCATTCAGCGTAAGCCTTACATAACGGAAGGCGTCGGTCGTATTGTCGGGAGTGAACTCGTAGGTTGTAAAGTTTGCATTGTGAATAGCATACTTGTCGTCCACATCTGCAATTTTTGTCCAATTACTGTTATCGTCTGAACCTTCAATCGTCCAACTCTTGGGAGCACGATTCTGCCATGAACCGTCATCGTTAGTGGTGAAGTGGTATTTCTTTATCGCATACGACTCACCGTCTGAAGTCTCGATGGTTATCGCATGGCTGCTACCCGTTATGTCACTGGGCCAACCCTCCCACTTCGGGTTGGGCAGACCGTCGAATGCTTTCTTGGCAGCTTCAGGGCCAGATGTCCAATTATAAGTTACAACGCGATGTGTGTCGTAGCAGAACCGAAACTCGGAAAGCTGAATGAAGCCGCCATCATTAAGAGTGACCTTGAAATACTTGTACGCAGTGCCCACAGTACTTTTGTTGCAGAAGAAGCGTTGTGTGTACCAGTTCTTTCCTTCGATGTATTGAGGGTCACTACCATCAATGTCTGAGAGAGTTACCCAACCATCAGAATTGGCATTGGCTGCAACGGTTTCATCGTTGGTTCCATAGACCGACCATTTTGATACTTTGCGGCCATTATCGTTGTCGTTGGCTGTAGTCATGTCATAACCCCATACAAAGACAGGCTCAGAAGCTGTGACAAGGGCATAGCATTCACTACCGGCATCACCACAATACTTGGTATTGCAATCGAGGTCAAACATTCTCTGGATGCCCTCGTTCTGTCCATAGTTTTTACCTGCAGTACATGTGAAGGTCACATCCTGCGGGGCGAACTTCACGTTGGTGAAGCGGAAGCCGTCCATCTGGCAGTATTTTTCCCAACCTCCTTCAAGACCCTCAACGACAATCTTGAAATAGGAATAGTAGGTGCCGTCGGCAATGCTTTCTGAGATATTCAACTTATTGACAGCAAATTGACCTTTATCCAAGGTTTGATTTTGCTTGTTATCAATCAACGTCCAACCCGCAGCATCAATGGTTGCTTCTGCGGCAGATGCAAAGTTGCCGCCATAAATCTTCCACTGACTCCAACTACGACCAGTATCGCCATTGGTGTCGTTTGCAGAAATCAACTCATAGCTCTTGGGAGCAATGGGAGCAGAAGCCTCCATGATGATGTACACTGGTTGTCCATAGTAACCGTCCCATGTCCCCCACTTGGAGTTTGTCTGCTCGTCCAACAAGGCTTTGGGGCTTTCCGAGTCATGATCCCAGTTGTTACCGCTTAATGCTGTAAGCTTGACTGAGGCATTTGCCTGCATTGCAAAAGCTGCAATGGCAAACAAAAATAGATAAAGTTTCTTCATTTGTGTTATATATTTTAGTTGTTTTCTGTTTTGGTTAACACGTTACCATTCCTCGTCCCAGACGTTGACGTCTTTATTCTCCTTCGTCAGGATGTCGTCGGGATTCTCGATTGTGCTGCCACCACCATTGTCGATGGGAAGCGACTCTGCCATCATTTGGCAAGTGCCAAGCACTACTATAAGTGCTGATGGCGTGATATACATCTTTTTCATTAGAACAAAACTTTTTTACCATTTATAATATTAATGCCTTTCTGCATCTTATTGATGCGCTGACCGGCTACATTATAGATAGTCTTGTTAGCGCTAACGTCTGAGTTAAGGTTGTCAATGCCTGTTGCATCATCTTCCTCGAAGCCATAGAAGCCCTTGACAGGAGCCTCACCGCTTGTTATTTCAAGATAAGCCTTGCGTGCAGGAATAGTTACACCAGATTTAACCGGATAGAAGCCAACACCTGATGCTTTGTTCGCAAGGCAGTACTGGGTACCAGTAGCAGCAAAAGCCTCATCATAATAAGTCAGGTCATTATCTTCGGTCAGAGTTATGCCTTCGTCAGAATTATTATAATAGTAATTGCCTTCCGCTGCCTTTACAATAAACGCATTATCTGCCGGAAGCTGAGTTACTTCCTCTAAGTGAAGAGCATTGGCGGTTTTCTTTTGTCCAACATATGCTGTGACACCTGTGGGAATAATTGCAATGTTCACCTCGGGCACGAAAGATGCATAGCCTGCACTACCTACAGACAACTTATAGACATGAGGTTTGCTGCTGTCAAGCGTAGGATTAGCATCTGTGCCAAGAAGCTGAGTAAAGGCAGAACCGAGATTGAAGCAAACCTCACCGCTTGCGAGCTGTGCATCGGTAACCAATTCAGGAGCTGTACCACTTACGGTGCCACCACTGCCTGTGCCATTCACAAAGCTACCCTTGTAGTAGTTGTTAGCAAAGACAGAGTTGTTGCCGTTGATTTTACCAAAGAACTGACCAGTGACAGTAGATGTTACTGTGCCGATAGACAAGCTATTCTCTATGGTTGCCTTACCAGCGTTGTTGTAACCAACGATACCACCAAAAGTGCAGTTGCCAGGAGTAGCATTGGTGTTCTTCAGCTCGCCATCGAACAAGCAATTGGTGATGAAGCAAATAGCATCAGCATTGTTGTTGAAATAACCTACAATACCGCCATAGTTGCCGCTGCCGCCGTTGTCATTACCGTCGAGTGTGCCGGAGTACCAGCAACAATCAACATATTCAGTACCATTGTAAGCAACACCGAGAATACCACCGATGCGAGCACCAGCCCTTGAGTTGTTAATGTTGGTGAAACTGTGGACGTTGCGGATGACAGGACCATTGTCGCGGGCAAAGCCAACAGCAGAACCGAATTCGCTGTAATTAGTATTAGTGATAGTACCAGAGATACTGAAGTTCTCAATGACAGCACCGGCAGTGATTACACCGAAGAGACCATGATAATTGCGGGCTGTAGTATAAGTAAGATTGCTTATGGTATGATTTTGTCCATCGAAATGACCTCCATACATAACCCAG
Organism: Bacteroidaceae bacterium; assembly: GCA_017645655.1. Classification (GTDB taxonomy): domain Bacteria; phylum Bacteroidota; class Bacteroidia; order Bacteroidales; family Bacteroidaceae; genus Physcousia. The sequence continues at coordinate 26,257 of JAGCNZ010000018.1, forward strand.
TCATTATCGCCCCAATATCCGATGGAAGCAGGCCAAGACTCTCCTGACATATTGATGTCAGTTGTCAGTTGTGCATTTAAGTTCTGATTGCCAACATTAACTTCTGCAGCAAATTGCTTCAAGTTGGCAGCTGAACCTATTTGAATATAGCCGTTTGACACAGGAAGATTTGTATAAATGCCTGTTGAATACTCATGTACAGTCCGACTTGCGGGGAAGAGGACAGGATGCGAATCGGTACCTATTGTCTGTGTCCAAGTTGTTCCATCGTTAGTGCTACCATTCAACTGATAGCAAAGTTCGCCAGAAGCAACCTTTGATGTGGCATAATTATCATGAAGTTGCGCATTATCTTCTGCATCAAGTGTAGTATAGCAGTTAATGTAAGTAACATCGCCACGGACAAAACTCTTAGTATTACTATCAACACCTGTCACGCTGCCGGAATTGTAGCAGTTGGTAACGGTGCTTGATGTAGAACCAATCCATCCTGAGATGGCAGCGCTTTCGCCTCCACTTGTAATCGTTCCTGTGTTATAGCAATTGGTAATGTGATAAATAGTATTACCTCCAATGTTGACTCCGACTATGCCAGCAGCATTTATGCCAGTTGTTGTGACATCGGCCTCGTTACCGCAATTACTGATTGTAATTGTACCCGCACCATTTGAACCGCCGATGATACCAGCACAGTATTTAGAACCGCTTACTGAGCCGCGTGTAATGACATTTCTAATTACAGCACCATCCGCAGCGTATCCTATCAGTCCTTGGTATTCATTGGTACCTGAAATATTAAGAGTTACGACATGACCTTGACCATCAAATACTCCTGAGTATCTATGAGAACCTGTTCCAATAGAAGTAGTACTATTGACATCTGCTGTCAAATACGCATTACCTGTCGAAGTCCCATTATTAACCGCAGTTGCAAAAGCTGCCATTTCTGAATCAGTCCCAATAGCGGTGTAGTCTTCTGCGTATTCGTCGTATTCGTTCAAGACGAACTCTGACAACTGGAAATGTGGATCTCCCACACTTCTTGTCTGCTCTACTTTCAGCATAAAATGTTGATAAATGCCCGGGGTGTCGAGCATGAAGTTTGCATATGCATAATGGTCTGTCGTTAAAACACCTGTCGCATCTTCCTCACTGTCAATCAGTGTCCAACCCGTTGTGCTGCCATCTGTCGTGGGAGCTGCGTCGCCAGTTGCACCATACAACTTAAACGTCCTTGGGTCACGCTGTTCAGCATCGTTACCTGACTGCATAGAATAGCTGGATGCAACTATTGGTTTCACGGTACTGAAAGTAACCCAACTAGTTGAGGGGTCATTTGACTTACACCATTTGGTGTTACCTGAACCATCGAAAATGTTCGCTGCAACTTCGGTGCCATAATTGCCTCCACTATAAATCTTGTCAGCAATAATAGCCGTCTTTGGCTCTATACTATAGTCAAGAGAAAGTTCTGCAAGCTGTAGTTCGTCCTTGCCAACCAGACGAACCACATGGAACTTGAAGTACTTGTATGCAGTCTGCGAGGGATTAATCTTGTACTTCTTGGCAACCTTGTTGGCTGCAGGAAGTTGACAATTATTAACATGTGCAATTACTGTCCATGACTCGTGCAAGTAGTCAGGAGTTTCTTGTTCTGCTGCCGTAATAGCGTCGTCGTCATTCGAGCCATAGAGTATCCACTCATAGGGATTACGATTAGGGTATGATTGTGTGTCGTTACCTGTAGTCAATGTAATGCCATTTACATAGACAGGGTCAGTAGTCTGAAAGACAACATTACCGTTTTCATCTTTAAATGAATGCCAGGAATCGTTAATTACCCAATCTACCCAACACTCCCACTTTGTGCCCAAATCACCATCAAACAATACTTCGTGTCCTTTGGAACTAAATCTATTGTTACTTGCAACACCTGTGATTTCAAGTGCTGTAGGGTTCGTAAATTGGAATTCAGCCATCTGCATATAATTGCCCCAACCTCCGGCAAGTTCATTAATGACAATCAAAAAATAAGAATAGTATTTGCCATCTGGAGCCGAAAGGGTGAGAGAAACTTTTTCGTATGGATCTGCTTCTGTACCTGTAAGTAAGGTTTCATCTTTGTCATCAAGCAACACCCAACCTTTTGAGGTCGGATCAGTAGAACCAGTAGAACTATACTCATAAATGGCATGATTGTCGGAAGAGAAGTTGCCTCCATAAATCTTCCATTTCTTCCAGTTTCGACCAGTATGATTCCAAGTGTCATTTGCAATAGTTAACTCATACGAAGTCGGTTTAACAGGCATATTAGCTTTAAGAACGACAAATGGGTAATCATCACCTGAGCCCCATTTAGTATTCGTTCCGTCAACCAACTTGTCAGGTCCTTCGCCTGCACCATAGTTGGAACCTCTTAGTGCCGTAAGCGTAACGTCGGCATTGGCATTCTGTACGCACAGCATCATTAGCACTGCAGCGAATAAGGTTAATAGTTTTTTCATTCTCATTTTGTTTTATTTTGTTTGTTATGTTAGTTCTTGTGTGCGTGTTTTACATTATAATTACATCCGTGCGCGTGGGCGCAAAGCGGCAGCAAAAGTACGATTAATTACTTAAACTTCAAAATAATTAAAGTTAAAAAATCGCTTATTGTTCGAAATAGAGAAAAATCAAAACCACTCATCATATACTCATCAGGGTCTTACTTCTTCATAATCAATGGCTTTGATGAGTGACGAGTTTTTGCAAAAAGTTTTGAAAAACACTCTGCACTCTACACCAACCCCTTATAAGGCTCTGATATACAAACAACTATAGTGGTGTAGAGTGGGTGTAGAGTCTCTACATTTTTGCAACGACGCGAGAGGACTTTATGAGGCAGACGTTCTTAGGACTTCTTCTTAAAGTAGTCGTTATACATCTTGATGCCAAACACAATGCAACTGCAAGAGGTCGTTACAAGATTCGTGAGAAACAAAGCCCACAAAATGTCTGGTTTGTGCAGCAATCCCTGCAACATAAAGGCAAAGCCTCCCACAGCCATCATGAGGAAGGTTGGCAGAGCTATGCCGTCTGTATTGCGTGTTCGAATGGTGGCATAGGCTTGGGGCAGATAGCCCAGTATCATGCCGATTGATGCTACCCAACCACATATTTCAAATACAATTCCCTGTTCCATATGTTATGTTCTTGGCGACAAAGTTACGAATAAGCAAACGAAATGACAAATATATTTGAGTTTTTGCGCACTTATTTGTATTTTTGCAGCCAAATTTAACGAAGTACATATATCATGTCTATACTCCTATCCTTGAGCCGTTGGCTGGCGCGCTACACGAGCGCGTTCATCATCCTGATTGCCGTCATCAGTTTCATCTTTCCAAGCACCTTTGCGTGGGTGCAGGAGGGACAAAGAGCATCCGTTATTCTTGGCCTCATCATGCTGACGATGGGGTGCACGCTTTCTATGGAAGATTTCCGCATCCTGCTTTCCAGACCTGCAGACATCCTGATTGGAGCCGTTGCCCAATACACCATCATGCCTTTGGTGGCGTGGACTTTGGCCCGGACTTTCCAGCTCGACGCCTTTATGACGGCAGGCATTATACTGGTCGGATGCTGTCCTGGAGGCGTGAGTAGCAACATCATGAGCTTCCTTTGCAAAGGCGATGTGGCATATAGTGTCGGCATGACAACCGTGAGTACTGTGCTTTCGCCTTTCGTGACGCCGCTTCTCGTATTGTGGCTTGCAGGGGCTGAGATTGATGTAGATGCTTGGGGAATGTTCCAGAATATATTGCTCGTGACGCTTTTGCCCGTAACACTTGGAGTGGCATTCAACTATTTTCTGGGCAAAAGGAAAGACTTCCAGACCATACAAGGCATCATGCCCGGCATAAGTGTCTTGTGTCTGGCCTGTATTGTGGGAGGCGTCATCTTCACCGTTCATCCTCAACTGAAAGCGAACGGACTGCGTCTGATAGCTCTCACGCTTACCGTCGTGACACTCCATAACGGCACCGGCTACCTGCTCGGCTACCTTGTGGGCAAGCTTTTCGGATTCAACACAGCCAAGCGTCGAACGCTTTCCATCGAGGTCGGAATGCAGAATGCAGGCATGGCGACAGTCCTTGCACGCAATTTCTTCGCCTCTCCATCCATTATTGCGATGAATCCTTTGGCAGCCTTGGCCGTCATTCCTTGCGCCATTTCGTGTGCCTATCACAGCATCTCCGGCACTCTGCTGGCCGGCTTCTTCACTTGGCAGGACGAGAGGGAAACGAAAGTGAAAAGTGAAAAATGATTTCGTTATAACGTTATGACGTGATTCCGTTATGACGAAAGACTAAAACCAGAGAGCCCCATGAAGAAGTTCACCATCCTGCTCTTTTTATTGTTCAATGCCCATTGGCCTTTGGTCAACTCCCAATGGTCAATGTTCAATTGCCAATGGGCAATGTTCAATGTCTTGGCGAACGATGGCGTGTACTACACCAGCGGCAATTTCCTGGTGCCACTTAGGGAGACTGATATCTCGGTGAAGAAGGAAGTGCTGGAGATTAAACTCTGCCGGGACAGCTTCGCCACCGTGACCGTGGACTATACATTATATAATAATAATAAGGACAAGACGGTGACGATGGCTTTCGAGGCCGCGGCGCCCAGCAACGCATGGGTTCCCATCAACCGCCAAGGCAGTCATCCGTTCATCGAGGACTTCACGGTCGTCTTCAACGGCAGGAACCTACCTTACCGCAACGCCATCATCGCTTCCCGCTACGACATGGAGACGGACTTTACGCCTCTCGACATGAGAAAGTGGAAGGGCTACGGCGAGGTGCCCGACAGCGTGCTGCCGATGGACCCCGTCCTCATCAACATTGAGGAGCCCGACAGCTTCTGCTCCTTTGCCTACGCGTACTACTTCGACGCGCCGTTCCGCAAGGGAGAGAACACCGTGCGCCACACCTATCGCTACAAGATGAGCTACGGCGTGGGGCGTGAGTTCGAGGTACCCTACGCCCTGGAGCCTGCCATTCGCTGGGCGAACGGAAAGGTAGATGACTTCACGCTCAGGATAAAAGCCGAGGGCCGGAGAGACATCCTGCTGCGCGACGACATCTTTGCGGGCGCACCCTTCAAGCACAGCCGCGCCGGCCGCCACATCTTTCATCTTCATGACGATTACTACAGCAAATGCCTCGTTGCCGAACTGAGGCAGGGCGACGTCTTGGAGTGGCACAGCAAGGACTTCAAGCCCAAGGACGGGATGTGCATCGAGTCGGCCTCGAACCTGCGGCATGGCGTGCTGGACTATGCCGTGACGGGCAACGTCGTCATCGATAAGAACGGGCGCGAGACTCGATACCTCTCGGAGTCCGACGACAAATACTTCGTCGAGGCACAGAACTACGAACTGGTGCCAAAGGCGGAGGCAAAGGTGGAGTTCCGCGATGCGGAGAAGGGACAAGGCTTCGTCTACTTGAACGATGACATTCGGAAAGCCAACGTCAGGCAAAGGCCGTCGAAGCAGAGCGAGGTGCTCTTCACGTTAGACAACGACGGCAAGACGGCCAAACGCTATCCCTGCCTGGGCTTCGAGACGGACGAAAGCGACTACAGAAACTGGTTCAAGGTCAACGTGAACGGCAAGACAGGCTACATCAGCAGCAACATCGCACGCTGGGACAGCATCAAGCCCTGAGCGCCGACATCTTTGCGAAGAAGAAGAAGAAGAAAGGGGAGCTAACGCTCCGCCTGCGAGTTAAAGGGGGCGTTCTTGCTCTGCTTCGAAAGTCAAAGGGACAAACGACGCACGTTATGATTGCAAACGACGCACGCTATGATTGCAAACGACGTACGTTATGATTGCTAACGAAGCACGCTTTGTTTGGCTTTTAGCCACGCTATGTTTTGCGGCATGCTTAAGCCCAGCATAAATCATCCCTCTTCGACAACTACAAATAAACGTTGCATTACTACGAATAAACGTTAAATAAAGTTCGCGCGCGACCTTTTTATACATTTTCTCTGTGCAGCTTTCAAAAATTCTCCATTACTTTGCTTCAACAATCATAACAAAACTACCTAACTTATCAGATTATGGAAAAGTTGCTTTTTTCAAAGAGAATGGTTTGGAGGCTCCCGTTTCTTCTTTCTCTTGCTCTTCTTAGTTGTACAGACATGAAGCAGTCCTTCACAGAGACTGTAAACGGTGTATCGTTCGAGATGGTGTATGTCAACAGTCCCATTTCAAGTTCAAAACAGCCGGAAGGCTTCTTCATCGGACAGACTGAGGTGACGCAAGAGTTGTGGGAAGCCGTAATGGGCAGCAATCCCAGCAGTTTCAGGGGAAAGGACAACCCCGTTGAGTACGTGAATTGGAGCGAGTGTCAGGACTTCATTGCAAAGCTGAACAGGTTGACAGGAAAAGCATATCGTCTGCCTACAGAAGCGGAATGGGAGTTTGCAGCTAATGGTGGGGAAAAGAGCCAAGAGTTTGAATATAGTGGTAGTGACGACATAAACGAGGTGGCTTGGAACTGGAACAATAGCGACAAAAAGACACATCCCGTCAAGACGAAAGCACCAAACGAGCTGGGAATCTACGATATGAGCGGAAACGTCTGTGAATGGTGCGAAGATATGACCTTGATCGATGACTCCATTCAAACTCGTGCGATTCGTGGCGGAAGCTGGTGGGTTGACGATGTTGACGCTTGCCGCATATCATGCAAACGAAGCTTGTGGCCGGACAATAATGACAATAACGTCGGACTCCGCCTTGCGCTATAAACTTGTAGATAAGGAATTAGAGACGAAAGAGAGGCAAGCGATGGTTCGCTTGCCTCTCTTGATTGCTAACTTTAAGGTTGTATAAGTATTATTCATCCAGTTTGATGCGGACATTGCGATACCAAACGTCGTCGCCGTGGTCCTGGAAGGCGATGTAACCACCGTCTTTCTGTCCCTCGACAATCATCATGTCGTAAGCTGCAGGGAACTCGCCACCCTTCTTGAACTTGCTGCCGTCGAGCATCTCTTTCCACTTCGGAGTCCAGAGGTGATACTCCAGAACTTCCTCACCATTCTGGTAGTGCCAAACGCTGCCCTTGAAGACGCGAATCTTCACGGTGTTCCATTCGCCGAAAGGCTTAGCATTCTGAGGAACGGCGGGAATCATGTCGTAGAGCGAAGCAGCCTGACGGTTGCCGTCGATACCTTGGTTTGCATCCTCGTGGTTGGCGTTGTCGAGCACCTGATACTCTGAGCAAGACTGCCAGATGGGCAGATACTCACCGTTCTGTCCCTTTGCCTCTTGAGCAAGATAGAAGATACCGGAGTTGCCGCCCTTGCTGATCTTGTACTCGCACTCGAACGTGAAGTTCTTGAACTTGTGGGCAAACAAGAGGTCGCCGCCGCCTTCCACTTGCGCTTCGCCCGTGCCGCTGCCAGCGAGGTGGATGCAGCCGTCGGCGCTCTCCCAACTTGCGGGGACAGCGTCCATGCCATAGCCGCGCCAGCCGTCGAGGCTCGTGCCGTCGTAGAGGACGTAATAGCCGTCGGCATCAACCTTCAGCTTTGAGAGGTCGTACTGCTCGTTGTCGATGATGGTTGCGACATCAACGGGAGCGTTCGGGTCTTGCTTTTCCACGCAGTTCTTGCACGCGTCGCATTCGCAAGTACATTTACACTTGTTCTGGCAGCAAGAGGCCAGGAACATCGCTGCCAAAGCGGCAGAAAAGATGATTGATTTCTTCATGATTGTTTATTTAATAGGGTTAATGGTTTTTTTAAAAGGGTCTAGGAAAGCCTAGGGAACCTAGGAAAGCCTAGGAAAGCCTAGGATAACCTTATATTACTTCCATCCGCTCAGGTCTTGCGGGTTCTCGATAATGGATGGAATCTTCTCAAAGATTGCTTTCCACTTGGCAGCATCAAACTTCGGACGGCGGTCGTAATAGTACACGCCGTTCTTCTCCTGCTCTACGTCGGTGATTTGTGTGTAGCAGAAAGCGGTGATATGTTTGCTGGCAATGATGGCGTCAACCTCTTTCTCGAGAATCTTGAAGAACTCGTCTTCGGTCTCGATTTGTGCGCCGTAGCCCCACGAGTTGGCACGCTCCTCCTTAGGAATCCAGCCGAGTCCGCCGAACTCATCCAGCATGTAGGGCTGTCCGTTGTAGTTCGCGAGGTAATCCTTGCCGCCCATGTTGCGATAGGGTTCAATGCCCTTCTTGATGTTATGGTTTTCCGTGAGACGTTCATACTCGCGAGAGTAGTCGTGGACGCTCCAGATGTCGGTCTTGACGTGCGCATCTCCGCTGGCATCGTTCACGGGACGCGTGGGGTCGATTGCCTTTGTCATCTCGTAGAGGTCGTTGATGAAGCGCACATAGACGCCGTCGCGAGCGCCCCAGGTCTCGTTGAGAGGCGTCCACGTCACGATGCTCGGATGGTTGCGGTCGCGGACAACTTCGTCGGCCCATTCCGTGAGGAAGTTACGCACGGCCTCTTCGTTGTTCACATCCAAGCCCCAGCTTGCCTGCTCGCCCCAGCAGATGTAGCCCAGCTTGTCTGCCCAATAGAAGTAACGCTCCTCGAAGACTTTCTGATGCAGACGTGCGCCGTTGAAGCCCACAGCCTTGCTCATCTCGATGTCGTGCTTGAGAGCCTCGTCGCTTGGAGCCGTCCAAATGCCGTCGGGATAGTAGCCCTGGTCGAGCACGAGGCGCTGGAAGTAGGGTTTGTTGTTGAGGTAGAAGTAGCCACCTGCAAGGTGAATCTTGCGCATACCTGCATAGGACTTCACTTCGTCCAAGACATTGCCCTTGGCATCGCGAAGGGTGTACTTCACATCATACAGGTTGGGCGTTTCGGGCGTCCAGAGCTTCGGGTTCTTGATGGGCAGCACGATGACGGTGTTGTTGGTGGCCGGAGCCTGCTTCGTCGAGACGACCTTCTTGCCGTCGAACACCTGGACGGTCAATGTGTTGCCGTTGCCTTCCTCATAGAACTCGGGACGGACGACGAGTTGCTGCTGGTCGATGTCGGGCGTCGCGAAGACTCTCTTCAAAGCCATCGGGTTGACAGCCTCCATCCATACGGTCTGCCAGATGCCCGTCACGCGAGTGTAGTTGCAACCGGCACTGTGGAGCGAGGTGCTCTGTTTGCCGCCGGGCTGCTTTCCGCCACGAAGGTTGTCCTTGACCATCACGACGAGGTTGGCGCTGCCGCCTGCTTTCACGTACTTCGTGATGTCGATGGAGAAGGAAGAGCCTGTGCCACAATGGCGGAACACCTTCTTTCCGTCGAGGTAGATGGTAGCATCATAATCGACGGCACCGAAGTTAAGCAGGACGTTCTTGCCAGCCCAACCTGCCGGAATGTTAAGGGTGCGCTGGTACCAGATGCAGGGGATGAAGTCGGTGTACTGCACGCCCGAGAGGCTGCTCTCAGGGCAGAAAGGAACAGTAATCTTGCCGTCGAAGCCCTTGCTTTCGCGCCAGCCTTTCTCTCCGCCCGTTTGTCCGAAGTCGAAGCTATAGCTCCAAGTGCCGTTGAGGTTCACCCAGTCGGCGCGCTCGAACTGCGGACGTGGGTACTCGCTGCGAGGAAGGTCCGCTGCCTTAACTGTGCCCGTCAATCCGAGCAACAGGGTTGCTGCCATGAGCAGTTTGCTAAAGTTTTTCATTTCGTCTTTCTTTATTATATTATATAATGTATAGTCTGAGTCGTTTCAGCACGACAGGTTGAGGCTCTTAACAGGATGGCTCACAAAACATGGCGTGCTGCAATCGTTGAAAGTTCATGATGATTCAATTGAAAGTTCATGATGTTGCAATTGAATGTTCATGATGTTGCAATTGAAAGTTCATGATGTTGCAATTGAAAGTTCATGATGTTGCAATTGCTTTGTCATGACCCAGCAAGCAACGCCCCTCGCTAAAACATCCCGTCGAACAAGTCGCCTTGCACGGCTTTCTTGGCCGAAGCAGTTTCCTTCTTGTAAAGTTTCTGCAGGCTCGCAATGGTCTGACGGATGTCGTCGCGCAGGTTTTCGGGTGCCAGCACCTCGACGTCCGTGCCCAGACTCAGGAGGAACTTCTGCAGTTCGCTGCTCATGGGGAGCTCCACCTGGATGGTGACTGTCTGCGTCTTGCTGTCGCTGCTGCGCTGCAGTACTTCGGGGTTGCCGAGTTTGACGCGTACTGCTTCCTCGCCAGCCGTGATGCGAAGGGTGACAGGCATCAGCGGTCCGTCGGGCAAAACGGGCGACGCAGCAGGACTGCTATCGTAATGGAGGAACGAAGCGGCTTTCAGCAGAGGGTTCTTCCAATCGAGGTTGATGTAACGCAAAATGCGCTTGTGCCCGCGACGGAAGCGTGGCTCGAGCTTCGCGCCCTTCTGCTGGAAGTAAGCCACATCGTTCTGCAACATGCGCTTGCTGCACTTGAAGTCTCGGTTGACAGCCTTGAGGCGCTGGTTCACATAGTGAATCAAGCTGCGGGTGTTGCCCGTCTCGTTCGTTTTGGTACGTTCGCCCATGAAATACTCCATTTCAGGGTCGCGAAGAGCCTCGTCGAGAATCATCCAACGAAGGCGTTGCAAATCGTTCTGTATCATGGTTCGTAGTTGTGAGGTTAAAGGTTCTTGAGGTATTCAGGAATGCTCTTGATGGTTTCGGTCACGCGTCGGAAGAGCGTAGAAGGCGGTGCCGTGAACTCCTTTTGCGCCTTGATGGTGTAGGAGCCGGAGCCGACGATGAGGCAGATGCCGCCCGCCTCCACCTCGGCACTTGCCCAGCGCAGGCTGTGCATGCCTTGTATGGTGTATCCGTCGGGGACGTGAATGCGGGCAGACGAATTGGCAGGAATCTCCACTTCCCACTCGATGCCATCCTCCGTACGCTGCCATTCGCTGCGAACAGTGCCGTAGGGCGTGGCGTGCGAGGCGCGGACGTGGTTCAACTCGTCGGGCATGCTGAGGTACATGTCCAGCTCCTTGTAGGCACGACTCCTCGTCGACTGACGTATTCCGGCCAGGTTGCCATACATCCACACAAGCACGTCGCCGAGCAACATGACGTGGTTGCCGCTGTTCATCGCTGGGTCGGCCGTGTCGCCATTCCACAGTTCCCAAATCGTCGTAGCACCATTCTCAATCATATATCCGAAGCTGGGATAGTCCTTCTGCAACACGATGCGCATTGCCTGGTCGAGGTGCCCGCCTCGAGTCAGGCAGGTCATGAGGTGCTGCATGCCTACCACGCCACAGCTCACATGGTCCTTGTACGTGTCTTTCGTCACGCCGACAATGTTCTGCAGCACTTTATCCTCGTCGCCATCAGGTACCAGTCCGAACTCGAGCGACAGGATGTTGGCAGTGACGGTATTGTTTGCGTAGCAGCCCGTCTCGGGGTGATAGAAGTGACGATTATAGGCTTCCTTGAGGTTCTGCTGCCGCCTGTCGTAGTCCATCATGTCTCCCTCCCGGCCAAGTTGCATGGCGAGTTGTCCCATCATGGTCAGCATGCTGTAGTACATCGCAGTAGAGATGAGCGCGCCGTCCGTCTTGCGGGCAGGATCTTCGCTGTGTATGAGGTCCAGTCGTTCTGGCGGCATGCACCAGTCACCATAGTTGTTGCTGGTCACGATGCCGTCCTGCAGGTTGTGTCCCAGGAAGTTCATATAGTTCTGCAGGAACGGATAGTAATAAAGCACAGCGTTGATGTCGTTGTAACGTCGGTAGAGCATAAAGGTCGCATAGACCGAGAGAGCACCCCACGCGACGTCGTTGCCACGCACTACCCAAAAGCCTGGAGCGACGTTGGCAATCATGCCGTCATCGCCTTGAGTGTCCCATACGTCTTGCAGCCACTTGTAGTAGAGAGCCCCGTTGTCCACGAGAAGATTCTCTCCGAAGCAGCCCATGGCATGGTCGCCAAGCCATCCCATTCGCTCGTCGCGCTGCGGACAATCGGTCGGCATGCCGTGATAGTTGCCGATAATGCCCCAGTAAGCGTTCTCGTGAAGCTTGTTGAGCAGTTCGTTGTCGCACCAGAAAGTGCCAAGGTCTTCCATTTTATCATAGATGACAAGGCCGGTGACATCCTTCAGCCTGGGTGCTTTTTCAATGCCCGATACTTCGACGAAGCGGAATCCTTGGTAGGTGAGTTCAGGCTGATAACTGAACGTGCCGTCTGCCGCAGGGATGTAAGTGTCGGTGCACTTAGCGGAACGAAGGTTGGCGACGCTGAGTTGCTCATCATTCTTCGGGTCGAGAATCTCTGCGTGACGTATGACGACAGGCACATCTTTCTTGCCCGTGAGGCGTAGACGGACTTGTCCGACCATGTTCTGCCCCATGTCGATAATGAAGCGACCATCGGCCGTGCGGCGTATGCTCTTTGCCTTAAGTTCCTTCTGTACCTGCATGCCTGGGCATGGTTGTGGCATTTCGATGCCTGTCGGAGCCTGCAGCGTTTGTGCCTGCTGCCAGCCGGAATCGTCGTAGCCTGCTGCCATCCAGCCTGTCATCTCGCGTGCCGCCTCATAGCGTTCGCCGTTCCAAAGGTTGTTGCGCTGTATGGGGCCGTCGGTTGTCACCTTCCAGTTCGTGTCGGAAACAATGGTAAGCGTGTCCTTCTGAGTCTCTATGACGAGTTGTGCCTTGAGCCGTGGCAAGCCATATGAAGTGCAACTTGGGTTGAAGCCGAGCACGTAGCCGTTGCCCAAGACTGAGGCTATCACATTGTTGCCCTTGTGAAGAAGGCTGGTGACGTCGTATGTGTTGTAGTACACGGTCTTTGTGTAATCCGTCTGCAGGGTGCCAAAGACGTCTTTGCCCACTGCCTTGCCGTTGATGTAGGTCTGTCCCCAGCCCATTCCGCTTATGTAGAGTGTGGCACGGCGCACTTTTCCGCCCACGGTGAAGGCACGGCGCAGGTAGCGTGCCGGCAGGTCGCGGCTCTTGTCGGCATCAATGATGATGCGGTCCGCATCGTTCTTGCCTATCCATTGTGCCTTGCCATCGAACTGCTTGAGCCCGGTCAGGAAACTTTGCACGGGGCTTATCAAGTGCTCACCCGTATTGAGCCAAACCTCCACTTGCCAGTAGATGCGACTCTGGTAGGGCAGCCGCCTGCCCTGATAAGGCACGGCGATGCTCTCGTCGGAACTGGTCTGGCCGCTATCCCAAAGCAGGTTGCGCCTCAGTTGCAGGTCGTCCTGCGAGGTTGCCACACGCAGCCGATATGCCATTTGCTGCACGTTGGGCTGTTTGCTGGAGGTTTGCCAGGAGAACTGCGCGGTGCGGAGTATGCCTGCGGGCTCCGTCATGCGACATACGCGGAAACCTGTCAGGTCACTTGCCGCAACACTCTGAATTATCAAGAACAATGCCAAAAAAGGCAGAAAAAGACGTCTCATACTATGTATATTATGTGATATGCGACACAAAGTAACACTTTTTTTTGCAAACATGAAAGCATTTGCCAGAAAAATACTTAATTTTGTGGCAGGAACGACAATTAACGACAATTAGTATCTTAAAAGGTTATGAAAAGATTGCACTTACTTGCAGCAATGCTGCTTATGGCTTCTGGAGCAATGGCACAGCAAGCCATCTTCGAGAGACACGACACCCGCTCGCCCCAATTCAACGAAGACGGGACGGTGACTCTCCGCCTGAAGGCACCCGACGCACAGAAGGTTTCCGTCATCGGCGACTGCATTGAGAACGGACATCAGGACTTGACGATGCAGGACGGCGTGTGGAGCTACACGACGAAGCCCTTGTCGCCCGAACTCTACAACTACCGGTTCTACGTGGACGGCGCTGAGGTGCAGGACGCCAGCAACATCGAGCGCAGCCGCGACGTACGTTCCTTCATGAGCACTTTCATCATCAGCAAGGAGACGGGCGACTTGGGCTATCTCTATCAGAACCACAATGTGGAGCACGGCGACGTTGCCCACGTCTGGTACGACAGCCCGACGCTGGGCATGAAACGCCGTATGAGCATCTACACTCCCCCTGGGTACGACAAGGGCAAATCCTACCCTGTGCTCTATTTGCTGCACGGTGCAGGTGGCGACGAGGAAGCGTGGCTCACCCTGGGACGCATGGCGCAAATCATCGACAACCTCATTGCCCTTGGCAAGGCTAAGCCGATGATTGTGGTGACGCCCAACGGCAACGCATCCGACGACGCAGGTCCGCTCGAGACGGGCATCACGCAGAAGGACCGTCCGAAGGCAACCTACGAGGAAAGTTTCGCTGACATCATGAAGTATGTCAACTCGCATTACAAGGTGAAGAAGGGTGCCGACAACACTGCCCTCTGCGGCCTGTCGATGGGCGGATACCACACCTTCCGCATCAGCATGCTGAACCCCGGCACCTTCGGCTACATAGGTCTCTACTCGGCGGCGGTGCGTCTGGGACGCGGCCAGCAGAAGAGCGTCGAGCAGCAATTCGAGGAGAATCCGGAGGCAACAGCTCAGATGAAGGCCCTCTTCGCTGCCAAGCCTCATCTTTATTGGATTGCTATCGGCAAGGAAGACTTCCTGTTTCAGCAGAACGTCGAACTTCGCAATTACCTGGACAAGATGCAGTATCCCTACGAATACTACGAGAACGAGGGCGGTCACATATGGCGCAACTGGCGCATCTACCTGTCGATGTTCGCGCAGAGACTCTTCTGATTTGTAAACATTTTTCCTGACGTCGCCTTCTCTGACGGCGTGTTTTGGGGTTTCCGGCACTTGGGAACCCCAAACGCTTTTTGTGGCCTTAAAACGCGTTTCCCGTTGCTAATGGGCATTTCGGCAGCCTCGTTTTCGAGAAGCGTGCAAAGAAAGTATCACGTCGGCACGCCTCGCGGCAAAACAAAGCGTTGATTTCGGACAAATCAGGCGTGTTTCTTCGGGCAACTTCACGTGCCAAAATTGCCGACGCTCCACGTGATATTTTAAACTTAACGTGCCAAGTTGGAAATCTCACCACGCTGCGCTGCGCTTCGAGGCACGTTCCGCCAGCGATTTTTGTAAAGAATTTTTCTTGACTTCGAGTAGGTGTCCTGCCGTCCCTCCACATTCGCTCGCACCGAAAAACATAATTATTTTGCATTTCCGACGTCCGAAATTCAATAATTATTCGTACCTTTGCACGCGAAATTGAATATTAACCATTAAATCCTAACTAATATGAAAAAGTTTTTTCTTACAGCAATCGCCCTGGTGATGTGTGCCGGGAGTGCTAACGCATTTGAGTTTGAGTACGAGCCCGAGTCAGGTTTCTCCTACATGGGACTCTTCGGAATGAACGTGTCGAAGTTGCAGAACAGCGACTACAAGGCAAAGGTCGGTGCCATGATGGGTGCCAGAGTGGACTACATGCTGCCCAGCGCTCACGGTACCTACGTGACTGGCGGCCTCGACTGGACGATGAAAGGCGGCAAGGTCTCCTCAGACGCCATTACTCCCGTCGGGGAATACTCGTCCACCAGCAAGTATGCGCTGCATTACTTCGAAATCCCCATCCGCGTCGGCTTCCGCTATAACTTCATGGAGGAACTCGGCGTGTATGCCGAGCTGGGCCCCTACTTCGCCGTTGGCGTCGGTGGTAAGCACAGACTGAGCATCAGCCAGGACGGCGACGCAATCAATGAACTCGAGGATGCCGGCACGTACAAGGCATTCAAGAACACAACCAACATAGAGCGTCCCACCTTCCAGCGCTGGGATGCAGGCATTGGTTTCCGCATCGGTGCAGAGTATAACAATCACTACAATCTCATGTTTGGATGCGACTGGGGACTGGCCGACATCTATCGCGACAAACTGCGTGACGCATACTTCAACGCGTCGGATGGTCTGTACAGCCTGCCCAAAGTCAAGAACTTCAACTTCAGCATCACATTCGGTTACCGCTTGTAGTAATGGCAAAGGAATATAACTTTCGCGAAATAGAGCAGAAGTGGCACCGTCTGTGGACTGAGCGCCAGACATACAAGGTCAGCGAGGACGAACGTCGAGAGAAGTTCTACGTCCTCAACATGTTCCCCTACCCCAGCGGCGCAGGCTTGCACGTCGGCCATCCTCTCGGCTACATCGCCAGCGACATCTACGCCAGGTATAAGCGCCAGCAAGGCTTCAACGTCCTGAACCCAATGGGTTACGATGCCTACGGACTGCCCGCCGAGCAGTACGCAATCAAGACAGGACAGCATCCGGAAAAGACCACGTTTGCCAACATCGACCGCTATCGCGAGCAACTCGACAAGATAGGTTTCTCGTTTGACTGGGACAGAGAAGTCCGCACTTGCACCCCCGACTACTATCATTGGACGCAGTGGGCCTTCGAGAAAATGTTCAACTCTTACTTCGACGAGGAACTCCAGAAGGCTCAGCCCATAGAGAAACTCATCGAGAAGCTCAAGAAGGAAGGCAACTGGCCTGCCGACGAGAAGGCCCAGAGCGACCTGCTCATGAATTATCGCATCGCTTTCCTCGGCGAGACAATGGTGAACTGGTGCCCGAAGCTCGGCACGGTGCTCGCCAACGACGAGGTCGTGGAAGGCGTCAGCGTCCGTGGCGGCTATCCCGTGGAGCAGAAGAAGATGCGGCAGTGGTGCCTGCGCGTCAGTGCATACAGCCAGCGACTCCTCGACGGCCTCGACACGATAGATTGGAGCGAGAGCATCAAGGAAACACAACGCAACTGGATAGGCCGCAGCGAAGGTGCAGAAATAGAAATTCCTTATTCCCTCTCCGGAGAGACGGCTGGCTCGTTCACCATCTTCACCACGCGAGCCGACACGATGTTCGGTGTTACGTTCTTCGTCCTCGCACCCGAGAGCGAACTGGTAGATAAGGTGACAACGCCCGAACAGCGTGCCGCCGTCGACGAGTACCTCAAGTACGTCAAGAGCCGCACCGAGAGGGAACGCATGATAGACCACACCGTCACAGGCGTCTTCAGCGGCGCCTACGGCATCAATCCCATCACAGGAGACAAGTGTCCTATCTACATCGCAGAATACGTCCTTGCAGGCTACGGCACAGGAGCCATCATGGCAGTGCCCGCTCACGACAGCCGCGACTACGCTTTCGCCAAGCATTTCGGTCTGCCCATCATTCCCCTCGTGGAAGGAGCAGACGTCTCGGAGGAAAGTTACGATGCCAAAGAAGGCATTGTCATCAACTCGCCCATCTCGCCGGACAAGAGCGTGAAGTACGACGGCGAGTGCCTCTGCCTTAATGGTCTCACGATTAAAGAGGCAATTGCAGAGACGAAGCGATTCGTCAAGGCACACAACCTGGGACGCGTCAAGGTGAACTATCGACTGCGCGACGCCATCTTCAGTCGTCAGCGCTACTGGGGCGAGCCCTTCCCTGTCTACTATAAGCATGGCATTCCCACTATGATACCGGAAGAATGTCTGCCCATCGAATTGCCGCAAGTCGAGAAGTTCTTGCCGACGGAAACAGGCGAACCACCTCTCGGCAATGCTCAGATTTGGGCTTGGGACGAGAAGAACCGCAAAATTGTCGACAAGAAACTCATCGACGAGGCTGCCGGCATCTATCCCATCGAACTGTATACCATGCCGGGCTTCGCAGGTTCGAGCGCCTACTATCTGCGCTATATGGACCCGCACAACAGCGAAGCACTGGTCAGCGACCGTGCTGCATCATACTGGCAGAACGTGGACCTCTACGTCGGCGGCTCGGAGCATGCCACAGGACACCTCATCTACTCACGCTTCTGGAACAAGTTCCTCTTCGACCTCGGCGTTAGTAAGAAGGAAGAGCCCTTCAAGAAACTCGTCAACCAGGGCATGATACAAGGTCGTTCCAACTTCGTCTATCGCATCAAAGAGACTAACACATTCGTCTCCTTCGGCTTGAAGGACAAGTACGACGTCACGCCTATTCACGTGGATGTCAACATCGTGAAGAACGACATCCTTGACCTCGATGCCTTCAAAGCCTGGAGTCCGGAGTATGCAACCGCAGACTTCATCCTCGAGGACGGCAAGTATGTTTGTGGTTGGGCAATTGAGAAGATGTCTAAGTCGATGTACAACGTAGTCAATCCCGACATGATTGTCGAGAACTATGGGGCAGACACGTTGCGTCTCTACGAGATGTTCCTCGGCCCTGTAGAGCAGTCGAAACCTTGGGACACGAACGGCATCGACGGTTGCTTCCGCTTTCTCAAGAAGCTTTGGGCGCTGTATTGGGACAAAGACGGCAACCTCGCGTTGACCGACGACGAACCCTCTGCCGACAGCCTCAAGACGTTGCACAAGCTCATCAAGAAGGTGACAGGCGACATCGAGGCGTTCTCCTACAATACGAGCATCTCGGCATTCATGGTGGCAGTCAACGAGTTGAGCCAGCAGAAATGCAGCAGCCGCACCGTACTTCAGACGCTGCCCGTGCTGATTTCACCCTTTGCTCCTCATATCGCAGAAGAGCTTTGGGAAGCACTCGGCGGGGAAGGAAGCGTTTGCGATGCAAGGTGGCCGCAATACGACGAGAAGTATCTCGTGGAGACAAGCGTGAAGCTCGGCGTACAATTCAACGGAAAAGTACGTTTCGACATGCTCTTCCCCGCCGACGCAACGCCGGAGCAGATGATAGAGCTTGCTACCTCGGCACCTGAGGCAGCGAAGTATCTCGAGGGGATGCAGGTAGTGAAGACTATTGCCATCCCCAAGCGCATCGTCAATATAGTCGTAAAGCCAAAAGCATAATGCCCAAGGTAAACTATCGCAGGATATGGGAGTTCACGCTTGACTTCCTCGCCATCAACCTCGGCATGGCCATCTATGCCTTCGGTTGGGCCGCGTTCCTGTTGCCCTATCACATCACGACGGGCGGCATGACGGGCATGTTCGCTATCCTGTATTACCTGACGAAGTTCCCCATCGCGGCTGCTGTGCTTATTGCTAACACCATCCTGCTCGTCATTGCCTTCAAGCCGTTGGGCTGGAAGTTCGTCGGCAAGTCGGCATACGCAGCCATTGCCCTCTCCTTCTTCCTCGAGTTAGGGCAACAGGTGATGACAGACGAGAGCGGCAACCTGATGCAGATACTTGGCGAAGGTCAAGACTCGATGGCTTGTGTCTTGGGTGCCATCTTGAATGGCTTAGGCATCGGCATCGTGTTCCTCACTGGAGGAAGTACGGGCGGATGGGACATCATTGCGGCCCTCGTGAACAAGTATCGCAACATCTCCTTCGGGCGAGCCTTGCTGATTCTTGACTTCCTGGTGATTGCCTCATGCTGGCCCATCTTCCATGATGTCAGGATGGTCGTGTTCGGATACGTCACGCTGGTGGTCTACACCTATGCCCTGGACATGCTCATCAACAGCGCAAGGCAGGACATCCAGTTCATCATCTTCACCAACAAGCCTGATGAAATCAGCCAGCGCATCATCTCTGAGACGTGCCACAGCGTGACCTCGATGAATGGCGAGGGCTATTACAGTCACCAGAATATCAAGGTGCTGATTACGATAGTGCACAAGAGGGAGTCCGTCAAGATACTTCGTCTGATTCAGGAGACCGACCCTGCCGCCTTTGTGTCGCAGAGCAGAGCCGAGGGTGTCTATGGGAACGGGTTCAATGCCATAAAGCCTTGACTATGAAGATAAAGGACATCATAGGGCCTTCTCCCTGGCAGTTGCTGCGCGATTACCTGCAGATGCTGCTCGGCACGGTCATCTACACGATTGGCTATTCCTGCTTCCTGTTGCCGTATAAAATCGTCAGCGGAGGCGTGACGGGCATTTCCACCATCCTGTTCTACCTGACGGGATTCCCTGCAGGCAACACCTACCTTCTGATAAACATAGCCTTGCTCCTGCTGGCCATGCGGATATTGGGGTGGAGATACCTGGTTCGCACGATTATCGTGACGCTCCTCATCTCCGGTGCCATCAGCATCATGCAGACAAAGCTCACTGTGGTGGGTGCCGACGGAAGCCATGCCTTGATGCACATCATCGGCGAACAGAAGTTCATGGCGTGCGTGATTGGTGCTTTCTTCGAGGGTCTCGGCCTGGCAACCATCTTCCTGGCAGGGGGCAGCACGGGTGGCACGGACATCATCGCCAGCTCCATCAACAAGTACTGGAACATTTCGCTCGGCCGCTTGCTCCTGATGCTCGACATCATCATCATTGGCGGCAGCTACCTTATCTCGCACGACATCGAGACGATGGTGGTGGGCTACTTGGCTATGTTCATCAGCCTCAACTTCCTCGACTACGTCATCAATGCGGCAAGGCGGAGCGTACAGTTCATCATCATCAGCGAGCACTACGAAAAGATAGCCGAGGAGGTGAACACGAGGCTGGAGCGTGGCGTGACCGTCCTCTCTGGCGAGGGCTTCTACAGCAAGGAGAAGCGGCAGGTGCTGCTCATCCTGGCGAAGCGCTACGAGAGCCGCAGCATCTTCCAGCTCATCAAGCGCATCGACCCGCAGGCGTTCGTCTCGATGAGCAACGTGGAAGGCGTCTTCGGCGAAGGCTTCGACCCGATAAAGAAGTAAACACACGACAAACGACTGACAACAGACAGCGAAGGATGAAAGGCGAACTCATAATGGCGACGAACAACGCCCACAAGCTGGAGGAAATCCGGCAGATACTGGGCCATGCCTACAAGGTCAAGAGCATGAGCGACATAGGCTGCACCGAGGACATTCCCGAGACGGCAGGCACGCTGGAGGGCAACGCGTTGCAGAAGGCACGCTACATCCACGAGCATTATGGCGTGGATTGCTTTGCCGACGACACAGGTCTGGAGGTTGATGCCCTGGGCGGCGCACCCGGCGTCTACACGGCACGATTCGGCGCCATGAACGGCTACGCCGAAAGCCACGATGCCGACGCCAACATCCGATGCCTGCTTGACAAGCTCAAGAACGCTGCCACGCGAAGCGCCCGCTTCCGCACAGTCATCGCTCTCATCAGGGGAGAAGAGGAGACACTCTTTGAGGGCATCGTCGAAGGAGAGATACTGCAACGGCCCGTCGGGCAAGGCGGCTTCGGCTACGACCCCGTCTTCGCACCCACAGAAGGGCAAGGCCTCGCCTTCGCGCAAATGGCGGCAGAAGCCAAAAACGCCATCAGCCATCGCGGACGCGCCACAATGAAACTGGCAAATTTTCTCACCGCAGAAAGCAATAATTGAGGCGACGATTCCGTTATAAACTATAGAAGACATGAAGTAGAACAAGGGAGGATTGCAAACGTGGCACGCGATAATTGTATTTTACCCACGTAATATTTTAAATATTACACGTGATAATTACATTTTACCCACGTTATAATTTGAATTAACCCACGCGACGTTTTCAACCACCTCCTGCGACACCATAAAACAACGAAGATGACAAAGAAAATCTCCACCCTGGCACTGCTCCTCTGCATGCTTTGCCTCACCACCACAGCCCAGCAGCTGGGAACATGGCACTTGTACCTCAGCTACCAAATCGCCACACAAAGCGCAGTGAGCGGAAGCGTCGTCTACTCCCTCATGAACGGCAACCTGCTCTCATACGACACGGAAGACGGCGAAGTGCGCACCTACGACCACCTGGGCATACTGAGCGACGTGAACATCTCTCACATCGCATACAGCAAAGAGGCAGGCAAACTGCTCATCGTCTACAGCAGCTGCAACATCGACCTCCTCGACAAGGACGGCAACATACAGAACCTCTCAGCACTGAAGGAAAAGCGAATCCTCGACAAATCCATCAAGGACGTCTGCATCTCCGGACACCTGGCGTTCATCGCCACAGGCTTCGGCATCGTAGTGGTCGACATGAAAGAAGGAGTCTTCCGCGACACCTACAAACTCGACTACAAGATAAACTGCATCACCGCATCCGACGATTACATCTTCCTCGGCACCAGCACCGGACTGATGAGATGCTCGCGAGCAAGCAACATACAACTCGCCGAGAACTGGAAATTGAGAAGCAGCGCCTCCTTCAAAAAGATATGCATCATGGGAGACAAGCTCTTGGCAATAAGAACCGAAGGCATACACTACCTCACCTTCGTGGGCAGTTCATCCACACTTTACTCCGCAGGCAACTACAACTTCCTGAAAAACATCGGCGATCGCGTCCTCTGGGGCAACGCAACCACCATCGCCTACACTGCCGACCTGAACGCCGACCCCACCATCATCACGACACAAGGCAAATGCTCAGACGTCTCCTGCATAGGCAACACATACTGGGTGAGCGAACAGGAAAACGGCCTGCGAGGCTACAAACTCAGCGGCAACGAACTCGTTCCCACAGGAGAAATCATACAGCCAAGCAGCCCGATACGCGACATCGGCTACAACCTCAGCTGGGTAGGCGACCGTCTCCTGGTGGCAGGAGGCATCAACACAGTCGGAAGCTTCACCAATCCCGCCACCTCTATGTACTATGAGAACGGTGAGTGGACGAACTTCAAAGAGATGGACATCCCGTCGCAATACCCCAGCCTACGTCTCAGGAACACCACCGACCTGGTGCAAGACCCACTCGACGACACACATCACTTCGCATCACTCTACCGCACCGGACTCTGCGAATACAGAAACGCAAAATTCGTCAAGCTGTATAATCAGGACAACTCACCGCTCAGAGCACTCGTCCAGACTCCCCTCTACTACAACTACGTCATGTGCGCAGCCCTCAGCTACGACGCCGACGGCAACCTCTGGATGGCCTCCTCCATGAGAGACTCCGCACTCCACGTCCTCAAACCCGACGGCAAATGGTACAACCCCTACTACGAAGCACTGGACGGCACCTCGCTCATCGACAAAATACTGCACCACAGCAGCGGCATCAAGCTCATCACCAGCCGCCGACTCGAAAAGCGAGGACTCTTCTGCCTCGACACGAAGGGAACAGAACGCACAACCGACGACAGGACAGTCATGCACCAGAACATCTTCAACCAGGACGGCACGCCATATACCCCGGAACAGTTCTTCTGCCTTTGCGAAGACCTGGACGGCATGGTGTGGGTCGGCACATCGGCAGGACTCTTCGTCATTGAAGACGTTTCCAAAGTCTTTGACCAAGACTTCCAGTTCACCCAGATTAAAATCAACCGCAACGACGGCAGCGGACTTGCCGACTATCTCCTCAACGATGTCTCCATCGCGTGCATCACCATCGATGCCGCCAACCGCAAATGGATCGGCACACAAACCAACGGAGCCTTCTTGATAAGTGCCGACGGACAAGAGATGATTCACCACTTCACCACGGACGACAGCCCACTGCTGAGCAATAGTGTGCAGAGCATAGCCGTGCATCCCGGCACAGGAGAAGTCGTCTTCGGAACCGACAAAGGACTTTGCAGTTACATCAGCGACGCGACTACTCCGGAAGAAGAACTCAAGAAAAGCAACGTCACAATATTCCCCAACCCGGTGACGACCGACTATAACGGACCTATCGCCATACGTGGCCTCGTCAATGACACCGAGGTGAAGATTATCTCGACGGGTGGTCAACTTGTATGGAACGGCACCTCCGCCGGCGGAACCTGCCTTTGGAACGGCTTGGCAAACAACGGCAGGCGAGTTGCCAGCGGCGTTTATCACGTCGTAGCAAACACGCCTGAAGGCGGAAAAGCCATCATCACGCGCATCGTCATCGTAAGGTAACGCAGGCATCACCGCAAGGTGTTCGCATAAACATATTCAGGTCTTGAGCCAGAAACCACAAGGCGTTTGCCAAGAAAGCGCAGGGTGTTTGCCAAGAAAGGACACGCTGCTTCGGTTGTTGCGCCGCTATCTCCTCCTGCTCGTCACCTGCACGGCAGCCTCCGTTCTCGTGGCGCTCATCCCTCATCATGCTATAGAAATGCATCTGCAGACGTCGATTGCAGACATTGTCAGGCAGGGAGAATTCCCCTCGCCCTATGGTCTGCCGATGCTTAAGACCGACCGATTCACCGATCTTCTGATGCTGAACCTGGCATGGTGCAACGACGAAAAGCATCCCGTCGAAGCCTCGATGATGAATCTCTTCTTTTATCCCAAGGTAGAAGAGACGCTGTCGGAGGCTTCCACGCAATTGACCTCGATGCCGAGAGAGCAGTTGCAACTGACGGAATACTCGCGCTACTGGCATGGCACCCAGTGCCTGCTGAGACCTCTGCTCGTGCTGACCGACTATGGTCGCCTCATTGTCATCAATATCATCGTGCTTTCTTTGCTGGCTCTATGGAGCCTGTATGAGGTATGGCGGCATTGTTCGCCAAGCGTCGGCATTGCCTTCGCCATCGTTCTTTTGCTGGCGGCATTCCCTGCAGTGCCGCTCTGCATACAGTATTCGGTGTGCTTCTACATCATGTTCCTCTGCATCATCTACCTGCTTCGGCATGAGGAACAAGGTCACTATGCCAGCACCTTTTTCACGACAGGTGCGCTGACAGCATACTTCGACCTGCTG
The DNA here is from genome assembly GCA_017645655.1 of Bacteroidaceae bacterium. GTDB lineage: Bacteria > Bacteroidota > Bacteroidia > Bacteroidales > Bacteroidaceae > Physcousia. The sequence continues at coordinate 50,757 of JAGCNZ010000018.1, forward strand.
ACGACACCGCTCCTGACACTTGGCATACCTTTATTAATCTGCCTGCACAACTCGAGCATGGCAAGCCGCACAAAGCGTGTCATACTTCTGTCCGTCTGTTGGGCTGTAGGATATGCTGCCTTCTGGCTGTCGAAGTGTATGGTCGCATGGTTGCTGACGGGGCACGACATCGTGGGTGCTTTCATGGAGGAAGCAGTCAAGCGCTCCCTGTTCGGACTTCACACAATCAGTCAATCAATAGCAAGTCATCCGTATCTCTACATCGCAGCAGCCGTCATGACCTGCTTCCTTATATATATAGGTGTGCGATGGCTGCGGCAGAGTGCGAGGAGCAGCACCTTCCTGGACAGGCACGGCTGGCTTCTGCTCGTGGCAGCCATGCCGATACTCTGGTATGGGGCACTGCTCGAGCACACCGTCATTCACTTCTTCTTCACGTGGCGAATGCTGGCGATTACGCTTATGGCCATCATGCTGCTATGCTTAGACTTACGACAAACCACACCCCAAACAGAGACATACCACGATGAGTAAAATCGCAGTCCTCGTTCCGTGTTACAACGAAGCGCCGACCATCGCCAAGGTCGTGCAGGACTTCCGACGCGAACTGCCGGAAGCGGATATCTACGTCTATGACAACAACTCCACCGACGGCACGGCAGAAGCGGCCAGGTCGGCAGGGGCGATTACTCGCCAAGAACCCCGTCAGGGCAAAGGCAACGTCGTCCGAAGCATGTTTCGCGACATCGAGGCCGACGTCTATCTGATGGTCGATGGCGACGACACCTACCCTGCTGAGGACGCGCGGCGCATGGTGGAGATGGTCCTCGCTGGCGGATGCGACATGGTAGTCGGCGACAGATTGTCGACGACCTACGGCGAGGTGAATTCCAGGAAATGGCACAGTTTCGGCAACAAACTGGTGCGTTGGCTCATCAACCGCATCTTCCATACCAACTTGCAAGACATCATGTCCGGCTACAGGGCGATGAGTCGTCTGTTTGTAAAGCATTTCCCCGTTCAGTCGGAAGGTTTCGGCATCGAGACAGAAATGACGATTCATGCGTTGGACCACCGTTTTGCGGTCAGCGAGACACCCGTCGACTATAGGGAACGCATAGAGGGGAGCACGTCGAAGCTCAACACGTTCTCCGACGGACTGGTGGTGCTTACCACCATCACCACGCTGTTCCGCGACATCCGGCCTATGGCATTCTTCTCTTTCTTTGCCGTACTGCTCGCTCTTGTCTCGGTTATCATGGTGACGCCGGTCTATATGGAGTATCTCGACACAGGTCTGGTGCCCCGTTTTCCTACGCTTATCGTGGCAGGATTCATCATGCTTGTCGCCATCCTGCTGTGGGTGTGCGGCATCATCCTCACGGTCATCAGGGCGGGACACAACAAGCTGTACGAGATGATGCTCAGTGGCGATTCCGTTCCCGACGCTTCCTGAGTGCTGAGCCCTACAGCGTCAGTTTCTCGATTTTCATGTCGCCGCACTTTTCGATGATGCCTACGAGTTCCTTGAACTCAGGCGTGGCGGCGTGCTTTGCCAGGGCTTCTTCGCTTTCCCAGGTCTCGCAGAACATGAAGATGTCCTTGCGTGTGGCACTTTCGAAAACGTCGTAGCTGACCATTCCCTGGTGTTTCTGAGTCTTTGCGGTGAGCAGGATTGCTGCTTCAAGGGCGTCGTTGTACTTGCCTTTCTTGGCTTGGAAGAAACAATTAAGACGAATCATAGTGTCATTTACAATTTGATGATTAACTATTTACTATTTATCTCTTTGTGAGGTCGAGTATAATCTTTGCCGCTCTCTCTGGTGCTCCGGGCTCGCCCAGGATGCTTGCCATGCGCTCGTAGCCTTTCAATTGCGTTTCTCTGGCTGAGCCTCCGGGCAGGATGGAAGCGAGGTGATGGCGAACATTGCTGACGTTCATCTGTTCTGCGACGAGTTCCGGCACCACTTCCTCCCCGGCGATGAGGTTGACGAGGGATATGTAGGGAACCTTCAGGAAGAGTCGTCTGGCGAGAGATGCCAGGCGGCCTGCCTTCATGTAATAGCAGACGACTTGCGGCACACGGAAGAGTGCCGTCTCGAGTGTTGCGGTTCCGCTGGTGACGAGGGCTGCCGTGCTGTGCTGAAGAAGCTGGAAAGTCTGGTCGCGAACAACAGTACATTTACCATTTAGCCATTTACCATTTACCATTTTAATGCACTCCTCGTAGAACTCATCCTCGAGTCCTGGGGCGGCGGCGAGCACCAACTGATAGTCTTTGGCGTAGGGCGCTGCCGCTGCAAGCATGCGAGGAAGGTTGTCGCGCACTTCCTGCTTGCGGCTTCCGGGCAGCAGAGCGATGATGGGTCGCCCGTCGATCTCACCATTTAAGGGGGAGTCAGAGGGGGTCCTCGCCACTTCATCTACGGTGGGATTGCCTACATAATCAATATGGTAACCGTGCTTCTCTTGGTAGAACGGCACTTCGAAAGGCAGGATGGAGAGCAGCAGGTCGACATCACGCTTAATGTTGCGGATGCGATTTTCCTTCCATGCCCAGATTTTCGGAGCGATGTAGTAGGCCACGGGAATCGTGCTGTGCTGCTTGACGAAGCGTGCTATCCTGAGGTTAAAGCCTGGGTAATCCACCAGAATCAACACGTCGGGGTTCCACGCGAGGATGTCCTGCTGGCAGCGTTTCATGCCGCGAAGGATGGTCGGCAGGTGCATGAGGACAGGAATGAAGCCCATATAAGCGAGGTCGCGATAGTGCTGAACGAGTTCCGCACCCTGTGCCGCCATCATGTCTCCGCCGTAGCAACGGAACTGCGCCGCCGCGTCTTGCTGCCTGATGGCTGCTATCAAGTGGCTCGCATGAACGTCGCCACTTGCCTCGCCTGCTATGAGATAGTACTTCATTGTATTAGTTCATAATTCATCATTCTCAATTCATAATTCATCACTCCATCTTTTAACTTTGGGCTTATGGCGTAGCCTAATTATGAATTATGAATTGTGAATTTTGAATTGAGATAAGCATTTGCTGTCATATCGAGCTGTATGGGCGTGATGGATGCGTAGCCGTGGTCGAGCGCCCAGTAGTCTGTGTCGGCTGCTTCGGGCTCGAGATTCTCGAAGTAACCCGTGAGTCGGTACTCGCCCTCGCCCACCTGCATCATCTCCTTCATCCACCTGCCGCGCCCCAATCGGCAGACGCGCGTGCCCTTCAACTGAGGCACTTCGGGGAAGTTGACGTTGAGCAGCACATCTTCCGGCAGGCCGTGCTCGAGGACATAGCGTGCCGTCTGCATGACCACCTCCTCGTAAGGCCGGAAATCACACTGCTGACTTTTGGTTTTGAGGCTGTAGGCGATGGCCGGCACTGCCTTCATGCAAGCCTCGAGCGCCGCGCCGACAGTGCCGCTGTAGTGCACCGAGACCGACGCGTTATCGCCGTGATTGATGCCGCTCACCACAAGGTCGGGCCGCCTCTCGAGCAGTCCGTCCAGCGCCAGCTTCACGCAATCCGTGGGCGTGCCGCTGCATTGATAGACCTTCAAGCCGGGTTGCTCCTTCAGAAGACTTATTTTAACCGAGGTGAGAGGGGATATGCTGCACGATGCCGCGCTGCGTGGCCCGTCGGGAGCCACCACGATGACGTCGCCCAGCCGGCACATCAAATCGGTCAGCACCCCCAGTCCCTGCGCCGCCACACCATCGTCGTTCGAGATGAGTATCAAGGGTCTTTTTGACATGTTTGCACGTTATTTGGTGCAAAGATACGAAAAATAATTGGATTTGTCAGCTTTCGCGACTCAAATTTTAACGTGTTAAGTCGGACGACATAACGTGTTAAATCGGTCACTGTAACGTGTCAAGTTGGGAGACTTAACGTGCCTCGTTTATTTTTGGCGCCCGCTAAAAGATTTCGTAGCGGCCGCCAAAAGAAACCGTAGCGCCCGCCAAAAATATTCACGGCGGCCGCTAAAAACCGGTTTCCAACCTCCCGCACCATTCCCTCCGACGCGGACAAAGGTCTCACTTTTGCAAAGCAAAGGTGTTGATAAACCGCCCCAGTTATCAACAAAAGCACGCAGTTATCAACACTTTAAGCATTCTGCTTAAGGAAAATAGTGTGTTTCTCAGACTTTTGACGTATATTTGCAGACATAAATAAGGCAACCGAAACGAAAAGAAGACAGATGAAGATAGAAGAAGATAACAGGAGATAGAAGGCATTTGTTCTGACAGAGATAGCAAACGACAAAGGATTCGTCCTCTATCTTCGCCGCTGAAAGCGGCATATCTTCCTCTCACTTCTTCTAACTACAAAACACCACATCGAAGATTATGAGCAAAACCATCGCAATAGTAAACCAGAAAGGCGGCGTAGGCAAGACTACCACGAGCATGAACCTGGCTGCCTCGCTCGCCACTCTCGAAAAGAAAGTACTACTCATCGACGCTGACCCGCAAGCCAACGCATCCAGCGGCATGGGCGTAGATGTCAGCAAGCTCGAACACTCCATCTACAACGCACTGCTCGGGCAGGTGAGCATCAAGGACATCATCTACACGACAGACATCGACGGACTCGACATCGTGCCCTCGCACATCAACCTGGTCGGAGCCGAAATAGAACTGCTGAACTTCAAGAACCAGGAGCGCGTGATGAAGGACACGATACAGCCCATCGTCCAGGACTACGACTATATCCTCATCGATTGCAGTCCCAGCCTCGGCCTCATCACAGTGAACGCCCTCACGGCAGCCGACAGTGTCATCATCCCGGTGCAGTGCGAGTATTTCGCCCTGGAAGGCATCAGCAAGCTGCTCAACACGATAAAGATAGTCAAGACACGCATGAACCCGCGTCTCGAGATAGAGGGATTCCTCCTCACTATGTACGACAGTCGGCTCAGATTGGCTAACCAGATCTACGAAGAGGTACGCCGTCATTTCCGCGAACTCGTGTTCAAGACAGTCATCCAGCGCAACGTCAAGCTCAGCGAAGCACCCAGCCACGGCGTCCCAGCCATCCTCTACGACGCCGACGCACCAGGCTCGAAGGCACACTTGGCACTTGCTCAGGAGATAATTGCAAAGGAGAAGGAGAAAAAGTAAAAAGGTGAAAAAGTTGCTACTGCACTGTAAATAGCCAAATTATCCATTCGTAAATAAATCGTAAATAGTAAATAGTCAAATCGTAAATTACTGAGATGGCCATCAGGAAAAAGTATCAAGGACAAGCACTGGGCAGAGGACTCGACGCCCTTCTACAGACAGAAGACATTCAGACAAACGGCTCGTCGAACCTCTCGGAAGTAAGGATGGACGACATTAAGCCGAATCCCAACCAGCCGCGACGCGAGTTCGACGACGACTCGCTGCAGGAACTCGCCAACAGCATCCGCCAGATCGGCATCATACAGCCTATCACACTGCGCGACATGGGCGACGGCACCTACACAATCATCGCAGGTGAACGCCGCTGGAGGGCAAGCCAACGCGTCGGCCTCACAACCATCCCCGCCTACATCCGCACGGTGGACGACGAGAACATGCTCGAAATGGCGCTCGTCGAGAACATTCAGCGCGAAGACCTCACCGCGATAGAAGTGGCGCTGGCATACCACAACCTCATCGAGCAGTACAGCCTCACGCAGGACCAACTCAGCGAACGAGTGGGCAAGAACCGCACCACCATCGCCAACTACCTGCGCCTGCTGAAACTCCCCGCCACCGTGCAAGTGGCGCTCCGCAACAGAGACATCGACATGGGACATGCCCGCGCCCTCCTCGCTATCGCGGACCCCGAGACACAACTCAAGGTCTTCGCAGAGATGAAGAAAGCCCCCATGAGCGTCCGACAGATAGAGAGTATGGTGAAGCAACTCAGCGAAGGCGGCACCGTCAAGACCAAGACTGGCACACGCATCCGCCAGAAAGGCTCAAACCTCAGCGCCGACTACAACCTCCTGCGCGAAGGACTGAGGAAAATCTTCAAGACACGAGTGGAACTGACCTGCTCCGAAAAAGGCAAAGGAAAGATAAGCATCCCCTTCTCCGGCGAGGCAGAACTGGAACGCATCATCGAGATGTTCGACAAGCTCCGCAGCTAAAACCGCTCCTCTATGCAACGACGGCACATCATCCTTCTCCTGCTTCTGCTGCTTGCACCATGGACAATGTTCAATCTTCATTGCTCAACAATCATGGCGCAGGAGAAGAAAACCGTGTCCGTCACAGACACCATCGTCGTGGACAGCGCATCGCTCCAGACCATCAGCAGCAACGTGATGAAAGGCATCACAGCCCATCGCGACCTCAAGACCTTTAAGCCCGACCCGATTCGGGCAATGTGGCTGGGGCTCGTGCTGCCAGGCGCCGGACAGTTCTACAACCGAAAATACTGGAAACTCCCCATCGTCTACGGCGGCTTCCTGGGTTGCGTCTACGCACTCACCTGGAATGGACAGATGCTTTCCGACTATTCGCAAGCCTACCTCGACATCATGGACACCGACCCCAACACGAAAAGCTACGAGAAGATGCTGCCGCCGAACTATAGCATCGTGGGCAAAGAAGAGCGATTCAAAGGCATCTTCAAGAGCAAGAAGGACACGTTCCGAAGGTTCCGAGACTTAAGCATCTTCTCCTTCGCCGGCGTATATCTGCTCTCGGTCATCGATGCGTATGTCGACGCAGAACTCTCCACCTTCGATATCTCCCACGACCTCAGCCTCGAGATACAGCCTACGTTCATCGAGACAGGACGCTACGACATGAATCATCGCACCACCACACCGGGCGTGCAATGCGTCATAAACTTCTAGACAACACGGTAAAGACTATGAAACGACTCAACATACAACTGCTCCTCGCACTCCTCGCAATGCTCAACAGCCAATGGTCCATGACCTGGGCACAGGAAGAGGAGGACTACGAGACATACATCGAAGATGCGACACTCGAGTTGCCCGAAGGCATGCAAATGCAGGAGATAGACAGCCTGCTTGCCGACTGGCAGACGCGCAACTTCCTTGCTTTCGACGAAGCATGCGAGACGACAGGCGAAAACCCTGTGTTCGACGCCAAGACATACGCGCACCGACTCAGCCGGCTGCCTAACGTAATCGACATGCCCTACAATAATATCGTGCAGAAGTACATCGACCTCTACAGCGGACGGCTGCGCAACTCGGTTGCCGTGCTGCTTGGCGCAAGCAATTTCTACAACCCAATCTTCGAAGAGGCACTCGAGACCTACCAGATGCCGCTTGAGCTAAAATACCTTCCTATCATTGAAAGTGCGCTCAATCCCTCTGCCGTGAGCCATGCCGGAGCAGCCGGCCTGTGGCAATTCATGATAACAACTGGCAAGCAATACGGTCTCGAAGTGACCAGTTTGATTGATGAGCGTCGCGACCCCATCAAGGCAAGTTATGCTGCGGCACGTTATCTGCGAGACCTCTACGACATCTTCGGCGACTGGTCTCTCGCGCTTGCCGGGTACAATTGCGGTCCTAACAACATCACCAAAGCCATAAAGAAAGCCGGTGGCGTCAAGGACTATTGGACGATTTACCCTTATCTGCCGTCTGAGACGCGCGGCTACGTGCCTGCCTTCATCGCGGCAAACTACATCATGAACTACTATTGCGACCACAACATATGCCCCGTCAACACCAAACTGCCGCAGGGAACAGACACGATACAGGTCAACAGAAACGTTCGCATGGAACGCATCTCCGAACTTTGCGGCATTAGTCAGCAGGAACTGAAGGCACTCAACCCGCAGTACCGCACCACGCTCATTCCGGGTGAGTCACACGCTTGCACGCTTCGCATGCCTACCTCCGCCATCAATGCTTTCATGGAGGCAGGGGATTCCATCTACGTTCCGCTGGCCGAGGTGGCAGAGCCCACTGAGATTCCCGTCGTGGAGCAACCGCGGGCGAAAAAGGGCAAGAGCAAGCGCGGTGCCAAGTATGCAACCGTTCGCAAAGGCGATACTTTGGGCGCAATCGCAAGGAGGAACGGCACTTCGATTGACCATCTGCGCCGCCTCAACGGCATCCGGGGCAACAAAGTCCTCGCCGGACAACGTATCAGAGTGAATTAAACATGGACATTCATGCCTTTCCGTTTGGGAAAGGAAAGAGTATAGGCTTACTATGGAAGACATTAACCTTCGTGAGATGGAAGACGAGAGAATGGTTGCTGAAGCGTATCAGCACCTGATAGACACTTATCTGGCATCTCATCACCGCAAGCACACCGAAATCATCGACAAGGCGTTCAACTTTGCCAAGGAGGCGCACAAGGGCGTCAGACGACTTTCCGGCGAGCCATACATCATGCATCCCATTGCCGTGGCACAGATTGCGTGCGAGGACATAGGCTTGGGCAGCACCGGTATCTGCTCGGCGCTCCTGCACGATGTGGTGGAGGATACGGACTACACGGTTGAGGACATCGCCAACATCTTCGGCCCCAAAATAGCACAAATCGTCGACGGATTGACTAAGATATCGGGCGGTATCTTCGGCGACAAAGCGTCGGTGCAGGCGGAGTCCTTCAAGAAGTTGCTGCTCACGATGAGCGAGGACATCCGAGTCATCCTGATTAAGATTTCCGACCGCCTGCACAACATGCGCACCCTGGGCAGCCAACTGCCCGGGAAACAGTACAAGATTGCGGGCGAGACGCTCTACATCTATGCTCCCCTGGCACATCGTCTCGGCCTGAACAAAGTGAAGGAGGAGCTGGAGGACCTCAGTTTCAGCTATGAACACCCTGAGGAATACAAGGCGCTTCAGGAGCAGCTCGAGGGCATACGGGAGCATTTGACGACCATCTTCGACCAGTTCACAGCTCCCATCAGGCATGAGCTCGACAAGGCGGGCATCAAGTACGAGATCAAGGCACGCTTCAAGAAACCCTACAGCATCTGGACGAAGATGCAGACGAAGCACGTCACCTTCGAAGAGGTCTATGACATCTTGGCCGTTCGCATCATATTTGAAGTGACGGAGGGCATGAACGAAACGGACGAGTGCTTCAAAATCTACAACATTGCCAGCACGATATACAAGCCGCATCCCGACCGATTGCGAGACTGGGTCCACAATAAAAAGGCCAACGGCTACCAGGCGCTCCACTCCACGCTTATGAGCAAAGCAGGCAAATGGGTTGAGGTGCAGATCAGAAGCCGCCGCATGGACGACATCGCGGAGCACGGATTCGCGGCTCACTGGAAGTACAAGGACGGCGACAACTCTGCGGACAGCACGGACGACGGGCTCGACAAGTGGCTCTACCAAATCAAGGAAATCCTGGACGACCCGCAGCCGAACGCCATCGACTTCCTCGATACCATCAAACTCAACCTGTTTGCCAACGAGATTTTCGTCGTGACGCCAAAGGGAGAGTTCAAGACGATGCCGGCCGGCTGCACGGTCCTCGACTTCGCTTTCAGCGTGCATACCTTCCTGGGCACGCACTGCATCGGAGCAAAGGTGAACCATAAACTCGTCGGCATCAGCCATGTCCTCGAGAGCGGAGACCAGGTGGAGATACTCACTTCGAAGAACCAGAAAGTCGAAAAAGGCTGGATAGACTATGCCACGACGGCAAAGGCGAAGGGCAAGATTGAAGCCATCCTGCGCCGAGTGGAGCGGGAGAAGCAGAAGGCGGGCGAGGACATCCTGACTGAGTTCCTGCAGAAAAACGAGAAGGAAGCCACGAGCATCAACATCGCGAAACTGTGCCGGTACCATGCCCTGGGCAGCCGCGAGGAACTCCTCTCCATGATTGGTTCGCAGACCATCACGCTTGGAGAGGCCGACCTGAATGCCCTCAACGAGAAGATACACAAGGAGAAGAAGTGGAGCAAATACCTGAAAATCTTCAAGAGGAAACCCTCCGACGACCTCTCACCCGAGGAAGAAGAGACAAAGTCGCCTTCTGAGGGAGACGACAATGCGCCCAAAATCGACAAGAAGAAAACGCTTGTCCTGAGCGAGGAGACTATCGAGCGCTATACTTTATGCAGCGAGTGTCACCCGATTCCCGGGGATGACGTGCTCGGATACCTCGACGAGAACGGCAAAATCATCATCCACAAGCGCCAGTGCGACATCGCAAAACGACTCAAGGCTACTGGCGGAAACGGCATCCTGGCCGCCGTCTGGGACACACACGGCACGCTCTCCTTCCCCGCCACGCTCCACATCGTGGGCTTCGACCGCGTGGGCGTCCTCCATCAAATCACGGGAATCCTCTCGCAGCAACTCAACGTCAACATCCACAGCGTACACATCGACACCAGCGACGGCCTGTTTACAGCCGAACTCCGACTCGGTGTGCACGACGCCAAGGACCTCCAAGCCATCTGTCGCGACCTGAAGAAAATCGAAGAGGTCGAGGACGTGAGAAGGTTCTAGACGCCATTCTCCTATTCCTCCTCCAAACTCTTTTTCATAAACTCTACGAAGCTATTAGGTTTGCCTGATTTCAGCATCAACCACATAGATGTCGCCCTCGCTGTCCACACCAAGATTGAAAACATCCTACATCGGCATCCAGAAGCCTTGAGACTTTGCCAATTGTTCTGCAGCTCGCAGCTCAGCTTCAAGCGGAGTTACATCTGTTTGGCTAATTCCAAGTTGTGCTTCATATACTGCGCAAAGTCGCTGGAGCTCATCGGCGATTGCTGCGATGCGGCTATTTTCTGCTTCTTGTGCTCCGTCACTTCCTTGTGGAACAAATTGAAATAAACCATGATTCATTGTCACATTTGTTTTCGCTCTCCAAAGATACACATTATTATATTATATCCTACAAGAAGATAAAGTATTTTTTATGAGTCCTCGAAAAAAGTTTTCGTTTTATTCGTAAACCGCAAAGAGAATGTCGTAAACGTAGGCAGTTGCGATGGCAAACATAACACGTTATGATTGCCATCGTAACACGTTAAGTTGGGCGACATAACACGTTATGTTTGCGAATTACCCGTGTTATGTTTGCAATCAACTTATAGGGAGTAACCTTCCTGCATGAAGCTACTCCAAAATTTCTCCCTTATCTTTTGCGGGTAAGGGAGATTTTTCGTAAATTTGCAAAGCAAAGGCCTTCTCCCAAGGAAGAAGGCCTTCTTTTTGTCCTACCGACATTTACTTCACAAGTACCTTTTTTCCTGCATTGATGTAGATGCCGCGTTGTGATGGAACAGTTTGCAACTTCCTGCCATCCAGAGTGAAATAGCTGTCCTTTTGAGTGCCGATGATGTTATTGATAGCATCTTCGTCAATCTTGTTGATAGTCACTTCTGTTGCTTCATTGCCAGAGGCATTTACAATTGAAGCACCATCTGCACTTATAGTGCAACCTTCAGCAAGCGTGCATGCCTCGAGCGTTATACCGCCTGTAAAATCACAGATGGCCAGATAGTAGCTTTGAGCATGAATGTTGGAGTTCTTCACAATCAGTTTCTCTCCACCAGAATTACCAAAGATTGATTTGCTTGTACTGAGCTGAAGTTCTATATCTGCATTGTCGATGGTAAGGGTACTACCGTTAATGATACTGATGTTACCATAGAGCGTCAGCTGGCCAGGACCTGTGATGGTCGTGGGAGCCCACAACCACATCGCAAAATCAGGATTGCTTGAATTGGTCAGCGTCACGTCATCATCAACAGCTATGGTCAGCCCGTCAATGTCCCAGTTATGAATAAGGTAATTGCCGTTATATTCATAGCTCTTCTTAATGTGCAGCGTCTTCGTCCTGGAATCATAGCTAAAGGCTCCGTTGCCCAAGATGTCAGCAGCATTCGCATTTGTAACTCTTTCTCCGCAGACATCAAGCATGCCCTCCACGTTGGGCACAACGAGCGTCAGGACAGTCGGTGGCAGCTCGAAAGAATTGATGTAATGGATGTTATTCTCGTCCCACGTACTACGACTGCCTGCATAATTGATGGTTGCTTTGTAGGTGGCGCCAGGAGTGGCATTCGTCCAGTCGGGAACCCGGGCATAAACGTACCGGTTTTGATAATTTTGAGAATCTCCGTAATTTAATTCCCAAGGATCATGTCTGGTTTTCTCTATATTGGAAATGGTCAAAGTGCCTTGATAGTAGGGTGCATCGCCGCCAACGTAGGTAGCGTTGCTCTTCAGCAATGCCCCGTCGGACATTGTGATAGCAACGGCGGGCTTGTCGTATTCGTAACCCGCCAGACTCATATTAAAGATACCATCCTGGTTGTTTACGATGATGATACCGGCGGCTCCGTACTTCATCGCAGCATTAGCCTTGACGTAGAACGAGATGCCGCCACGATTACAAACAGCAATCTTGCCGGCAAGGACGTCTTTTACTTTTTCAAAGTCAGCATCCGACCCGTAGTTGTCAATGTAAATGTACCCCCATTCCCCGGCAATGGTGATTATGGGCTCGTTGCCAAAGCCCGATGGCTCGCTGAAGACGATTTCGTTTTCCCCTACCAGGATTGGGTAGTAGGTTACCAGATTGTTTCCCACCGACAGGAGAATCTGGTCATTAGGGTCATCCACATTGACAAGGTCGGTTGTCGTGACCGTTATTTTAATCACCTCATCATTAGAGTTCCATGGCAGTCCTGTCACCAGCGAGCTCAAGTTGCCCACACAGTCTCCTTCATCGCTGAGATAGGTGAGTTCCATGTCGTCCCAGGGGGTGATAGCGAAATCTGCATAGCCAGGGGTCAGCGTCGTTCCTGGGGGAAGAAAAGTCCATGAGTATAGTTGGTCTCCATTGGTCAAGCAAAGCTCTGCGTCGGGGTCGAAAGAAATGACTCCCTCTTCGTCGATAGAGGCATAGATGGAACCCGAAGTGATGAATATCGGGTCGCCCGTCTCCGGGTCGAACTTAATAGACGTCAATAAATAATCTCTGTTTAAATAATCGTAGCCAGCCACCTGTCCGAGTTCAATCTCCAAGCGGGAATTGTCAGCATCGAGCTTGGCCTTGATGCCGTTGTTGAAATACATCAGCCCAGTCAGGAGTACCTCGCCTTCGACATCGGTTGCTTGCACTTCTACTTTAAATTGGAAGTAATCGAACTCGTTGTAATACGAATCGGCAGTGTAGATGCCCACCAGGTCATCAACTGTGACGTTAGCCTTGCGCGGTGCCTTAACCGTTCCGGCAGGCATCTGCGGCTTCAATGGCGTTTGAACATGATTCCTGCTTTCACCAGGAAGATTTGTCCATTCCACTGCCAAAGCGGGACTCCAAGCCAAGAGCATCAGGGCTCCCAGCATAAAAGATTGAAGTAAAGTTTTCTTCATATGATATAATGTTTTTAAGTTAAACAATAGTTGCCCCAAAATTAAAAAAAAAAAAAAATACCATCAAAGAAAAATGAAAAGAAAAGTCGATAAAAGCGAGAAAATCGAAGATTTAGCCGCCATTGCATAACCGGGCGCACCCAATTGAACAGTCTGGCACACTGACCGAAAATATAATCAGTTGGGGCATTTTTTAAATTTATTGGGTCGGTTAGACGATTTGTGCAATCACGATGGTGTTATATACTTTAAAACCGATGCGGAGCGAATGTTTGGCGACATAGAAGAAAAGAAGAAGATAAGGGATCCTTATTTGCAACGCATATTTAAAACGGAATTAGAAGAAGAAAGTTGTATCAAATTTCAAAGCAAACACCCGAAATGCATGCTTGCAGGTTTGGCATATCCAGTATTAATAGCAAGTCACATAAAACCTTATAGTCATTGCAAAGACGGAGACCCCGCTCAATTTGATGTTAACAACGGGCTATTATTAAGTAAGAACTTAGATTCCCTGTTTGACCTTGGTTATATGACCTTTAACAATAATGGGACAATTGTTGTGTCAAATGATTTAGATAAAGATGTAAGCAATTATATCTCCAAATATAAATTACTTGATGAATTTATAAATCCTCAAAGGATTGAGTACTTGGAGTATCATCGAAAGATGGTATTTAAGAAAAGATACTCGACTGTTAGTGTAAAGAAATATGTGTTCCAGGAACCCGAATACCTGATGGCTGCGGAAGAGATGGCGTAAGAGGGCCGATGGCTGAATTCGTTGGGGAATGGAATATTTGAGCATAATTATTTTGTGGGAAATGGTAAAAAAACAAAATAGACTTGTGGGAAATGGAGATTTGCAGTATCTTTGCGCCATAATTTATTAATTTATGGACGACATAGAACTAATCAAACGGAAGATTTACGAGTTACGCGGTCAGCGTGTCATGCTTGATTTTGATTTGGCAGAATTGTATAACGTTGAAACACGTGTCCTCAATCAAGCTGTAAAGCGCAATATCGAGCGTTTCCCTGCCGATTTTATGTTCCGCCTCACAGCCGAAGAATGGGGTCTTATCTCATCACAATTTGTGATGACATCAAGGGCGAAACGTCCCAAATCTGCTTTACCTATGGCCTTTACAGAGCATGGGGCCTTAATGCTCTCCAGTGTTCTGCGAAGTGATGTTGCCGTTGAGATAAGCATTAAGGTTACTCGTGCTTTCGTTGCTGTTCGACGTGCATTGCCTATCATCGCTACTCAAAGGGATATTGAAGATTTGCGCCAACGCGTTAAGGCTCTTGAAGAATCCGGCACCGCGACTCAAGCTGCTGTTGAGGAAACTCGCAAAGAATTGATGCAAATTTATGAGGCTCTAACTCAACTTGGTGAGCAAAAGCAGGAACCTCTGCCTGAAATTGGTTACGAAGCCATTCGGAAACGAATGGACCAAAAGAAGAAGATTTTAGATTGAATCCATTTCCTTCAGTACGGGGAACTTTTCGCGGAAGGACCGGAGGCGTTTCAGGTCGAGTGTCTTGGTCAGCACGCACGCCTCGCCGTCCGGGCAGTCCGTAGAAAAACCGAAGGGATCAACGACGCACGTGCCGCCGCTGTACTCACAATACGGGTCTTTGCCGATGCGATTCACGCCAAGCACATAGCATTGGTTCTCGATGGCACGCGCGGCAAGCAATGTCTTCCAAGCATGCATCCGCACGGTCGGCCAGGAGGCCACGCAAATGAGGACCTCGTAGTCGTCGCGGTTCCGCAGCCAAATCGGGAAACGCAGGTCGTAGCAAATGCTGAGATGAAAGCGCAAGCCTCGCCACTCGACGGTAACATACTCACTGCCTGGCGTGTAATGCTCCGTCTCGCCGCCATAGGAGAAGAGATGATGCTTGTCATACCATTTACAATTTGACAATTTACAATTTACAATTTCCTGCGGTTTGACGAAGTACAGCCTGTTCCTATAAGAGCACTCTCCCTTCAAGGGAGAGCTGGAGAGGGTCTTTATTGCGATGCTTCCACACACTGCGGCGTCCAGTTTGTCAGCCATCTTCTGCATCCACAGCAGGGTCTCTCCATCCTCAGGCTCAGCCACACCCATCGGTTCGGTAGTGACACCCGTGTTCCACATCTCGGGAAGCACGTAGATGTCGCTCTTCTCAGCAGAGAGCATCAAGCGCTCCGCCACCTCGCGATTCGCCCTGGAGTTCTCCCAGACAATGTCCATCTGTACTAACGCAACCTTCATCGTTTCGACCTTTACAATTCCTTTTTCTTTGCAAAAGTACGAAAAAACTAAGAAAAAAGAAAGAAGTATTAAGAATTATTTTGAAACCTTCTTTGTTTATATATTTATGTAAAGACATAGAAAAATACTTTCTTTTTTCCATAAATATATAAAGAAATTGCAATTTTCTTTACATATTATTCTCAAAACAGAAAGAAATTGCGAAATCTTTTATACATTTGCAAACAAAAAAAAGATGTTATGTATCAAATACCGTCGTTACCATTACGGCAAGAAATAGAGACGAAAGCCGTGTTGAAACAAGTTGCTCAAGCTCATAGACGCTTAGCCGAGTTAAAAGGTGCCGTGACATCCATACCCAATACGTCCATATTAATCAATACACTTTCGCTTCAGGAAGCAAAGGATAGTTCCGCAGTAGAAAGCATCATTACTACTCATGATGAGCTTTACAAGGCAGAACTTTCTTTTACTGGCAGCATGACTCCTGCCACAAAGGAGGTAAGAAGTTATGCCGATGCCTTGTTACATGGGTTTGACAAAGTAAAGCGACATTCCTTACTGACGTGCAATGACATGATAGAGATATACCAACGAATCAAGCGAAACAGTGCAGGATTCAGGGTAACACCAGGAACAACCTTGAAAAACGACCTAACGGGTGAAATCGTTTATCAGCCACCCCAGTCCTATGATGAGATCGTTTCGTATATGAATAACCTTGAAAGATTTATCAACGATTCAGAGATGTGTGACTGGGATCCGTTAGTTAAGATGTCTGTCATTCACCATCAGCTTGAAAGCATTCACCCTTTCTCAGATGGAAACGGACGGACAGGGCGAGTAATCAATATACTCTATCTTGTTCTCCAAGACTTGCTCGACCTTCCCGTATTGTATCTCAGTAGATACATTATTAAGAACAAAAGCGAGTATTATCGCCTATTGCAAGCAGTCAGGAACAATCAGGCAGAATGGGAGAATTGGGTTTTGTTCATGCTTAAAGGTGTTGAGGAGACATCCATTGAAACCATCGTCCTTATCAAGTCTATTAAAGAGTTGATGATGGCATATAAGCAAAAGATAAGAGGAGAGTTGACGAAAATCTACTCACAAGATTTGCTTAACAACCTCTTCAAGCATCCTTATACAAAGATAGACTTCATTTGTCAGGACTTGCAAGTGACACGACCTACAGCGGTGTCCTATTTGAACCAGTTAGTTGATGCGGGCATCTTGTCCAAGATGAAGATGGGGCGTGACAACTTCTATCTGAATGTCCGCCTATTCAACTTGTTGATGAATGCTTTTCATTCGGAAGATTCGGCAAAAGGTGGAGAAGATGGACAGATAGCGACAATCAATTAGCCAATAAGGAAGCGAGGGAAGCTCCCCCACTTGTTACTCTTCAATGTATTTTCTTATTTCCTCTGCCCATCTGTCATATGCCTCTGGATATAAATGAACTCCATCGGGTGTCAACTCTTTTGGCATGATTCCGTCTTTAGCGTATACATTATACAAATCGACATAAACACATCCTTTTTCTCCGGCGATTGTCCGCACAATCTCGTTAAACCTTGCTATCTTTTCTATTTTGTTTTTGAATGTCTTGCCTGCTTTCATAGATGGATTAATAGGCAAGATGCTTTGCAGATAAATCCTTGCTTCGGGGACTGCCTGTTTAATGGAGTCAACCATTGTGGCATATTTCTCTGTAAAAATACTCTCGCTCTGAATGTGCAAACCATTTATGCCTTCCATCACAAAAACTTTCTTTGGATTGACTGCCTTGATTTGTTTGGCACGGTGTGTCATCCCAACTGTCGTGTCTCCCTATAACCAAGGTTGCAAATACTCACATTGGGGAAGAACTTCTCAAAACTACTGCCACGAGTAATCGAATTACCAAAGAAGACTACATCAACATTAAGGTGCAACTTCTCAAGAGTATTAGTCCATCCACCAATACAATAATAATCCCCACTCTTGGCTGGGTCAGTTTTCATTATTCCAAGCACCTGTAACTTGCTATTGATGTAGTTTGTCCTTATGCAGCCCACAAAAATTACAAGAGCTAACAGCAAAATATTCCCAACTAAGGAAACCCATAATACACAGTTCTTCAATCCAATTCTTTTCATAAACAAAAATAATGTCGTCCGCCAAACACCCAGAATCGGACTGGATTAATTGAAGTTTTGTTGACTTCAAAAGAAAAGCGGGGTGTCTGGCTTCCGTCTGTTCGCAGTTGAGGTCTTAGGAAACCTGTAGAAATGAACAGACAGAGTGACACCCACGCCGTTGGTATATAATACGCCCCCAAAGGTATGCGTGATGGCATGTTTAGCCATCGGCACACCAACGGGACAGCATATAATACCTACCCCCAGCATCTACTTCTGCATTGTCTCTGACTCTACGTTCGAAGTTCCTAAATTCCCACTGCCAAAAACAAAGCGCTAGCAAACGCATTTCAAAATGTAGTGCTCCCTCCTTGCAGCCACTCCGACTCCTTGTGAAATCGACTCGGCGTGAGTTCGCAAGTGCAAAGGTACACATTTTCCATAAAAGAGTATTCTATTTTCTTTATTTTTTCCCAATTATCTTTCTTTATTCTTCTTTTCTTTGTACTTTTGCAGGGAAATGGCAAAAAACTTTACGTTATTGAATAAATATCTTTGAATTATGAATTATCAAAAGTCATTGCCCGAGAATGCGTTCCGCGAACTGCATGAGGGCGAAGAGTACGAACCGATGATGTCTGCGGAGAGCAGTCCGCGAGAGGTCAACCTGTGGTCGGTCTGCTGGGGCATCCTGATGGCTGTCGTCTTCAGCGCAGCCGCTGCGTACCTGGGACTTAAGGTCGGTCAGGTGTTTGAGGCTGCCATACCTATCACCATCATTGCCGTGGGCGTCAGCAGCGCCACGCGAAGGAAGAACGCGCTGGGCGAGAACGTCATCATCCAGAGCATCGGCGCTTGCAGCGGCGTCATTGTTGCCGGAGCCATCTTCACCTTGCCGGCACTCTACATCCTGCAGGCGAAGTACCCGGAAATGACGGTGAACTTCCTCGAGGTCTTCATTGCGAGCCTGCTCGGAGGCATCCTCGGCATCCTCTTTCTCATTCCCTTCCGCAAGTACTTCGTCAAGGAAATGCACGGCAAATACCCCTTCCCCGAGGCAACAGCCGGCACACAAGTGCTGGTGAGCGGTGAGAAGGGAGGCGCTCAGGCCAAGCCGCTGATGATAGCCGGACTGCTGGGTGGACTCTATGACTTCGTTGTGGCGACCTTCGGCCTCTGGCACGAGAACTTCACCAGCCGTGCTCTTCTATGGGGCGACACTGTTGCCGAGAAGGCAAAGCTTGTGCTGAAGTGCAACACCAGCGCTGCTGTGCTGGGCATGGGCTACATAGTCGGACTCAAATACGCCTTCATCATCTGCTGCGGCTCGGCGCTCGTCTGGTGGGTCATCGTGCCCGTCATCGCCCTCTTCTTCCCTAATCTCGAGATGCAGGAAGGCATCACGGCAGCAATGGCATCGCCCGAGGAAATCTTCAAATACGCAAAGAGTATCGGCATTGGCGGCATAGCGATGGCCGGCATCATCGGCATCGTGAAGAGTTGGCGCATTATTGTCGAGGCCGTTTCGCTGGCCGGAAGAGAACTTAAAGGCAAAAAGGATGTCGAACAAGTCGAGGAGATTCGCACCCAGAAGGACCTTCCAATGCGGTTCATTTCCTTTGGCATCATCCTGGCACTCGTGCTGACTTTCCTCTTCTTCCATTTCGACGTGATGGGCGGCAACTGGATATTCAGCATCGTTGCCATCCTTGTCGTGAGCATCATCACTTTCCTCTTCACCACCGTCGCAGCCAACGCCATCGCCATCGTCGGCACTAATCCCGTGAGTGGCATGACGCTGATGACACTCATCCTTGCCTCCGTCGTGATGGTAGCCGTGGGATTGAGTGGTACGAGCGGCATGGTGGCAGCACTCATCATGGGCGGCGTGGTCTGCACAGCCCTGAGCATGGCTGGCGGCTTCGTCACCGACCTGAAGATTGGCTACTGGCTCGGCAGCACGCCTCGCAAGCAAGAGACATGGAAGTTCCTCGGCACACTGGTCAGCGCGGCTACCGTCGCAGGCGTCATCATGATACTGAACAAGACGTATGGCTTTACTGACGGAACCCTCGCAGCACCCCAAGCGAACGCGATGGCCGCAGTAATCGAACCGATGATGAGCGGCAACGGAGCGCCTTGGCTGCTCTACGGCATCGGCGCCCTCATTGCTCTCGTGCTGAATGCCTTCGGTGTGTCGGCCCTCGCATTTGCCCTCGGCATGTTCATTCCTCTGGAACTCAACCTGCCTTTGCTCGTCGGCGGTGCCATCAACTGGTTCGTCACGACGCGCAGCACAGACGCTTCTGTCAATACGGCTCGCGGAGAGAAAGGCACTTTGCTTGCCAGCGGCTTCATCGCAGGCGGCGCACTCATGGGCGTACTCAGTGCCGCCCTCAAGTGGCAGAATGTCAGCTTCGACTACGAAACCTGGTGGCAGAACCCGTCGAGCGAGCTCATCAGCCTCGGCATGTACTGCATACTAATAATATATATGGTACGTGCGTCCATGCGCGCGAAGGCATAGACAACAATCTCCTTTATTCTATCTCTTAATACAAACTATTATGAAAAAGACATTACTCTTTTCCATGCTGCTCCTGCTCGTAGGAGGTAGCATGCGAGCCCAATCTGTCTCCGAAGAGCAGATGGACGAGCGCTTTAACGACGGGACAACGTTGCCCTACGGCTGGTTCACCGAAGGTTGGAAAGTGAAAGACGGAGCCATTCAGACAGAGGCATCCTCTGGCTTCGACTTCGAAGAAATGATGAACGACGAGAATGGCTTCGACGTGAGCAAACTCCTAGAATCCTTCATGGGCGGTGACAGCAAAGACAACTACCTGCTCACACCGCCCGTGGTGGTACGTGAAGGTGAGTCACTGGTGTTCTCTGCCAAGAAAGGTAAGAAGGACGACTCCAGTTCGAGCTTCAGTTTCGGCTCCAGCGACTCCACATTCGTCATCGAACGTTCTGTGTACAGCCGCAACCAATGGCTGCGCGTAGCAGACCTCACCGTTGACCTCGACACTATCTACAAGACATTCACCATCCCTAACACCGAGGCTGGCGAATACCGCTTCCGCTTCAAAGCCGCAGGTACTGTGCTGATTGACAGCGTTGCAGGCTTCCATATCGACAATGAAGCTCCCGACATCTACATCATTGAGAACGATGCCCGAGCCCAACATGTCGACTTTAGTCTTTGTTTCGAAGACAGCACACGTACGCTCAAGGTCATCAATACGGCTACAGGCACGTTGAAGTTGGACATCACCCCTGCCGATGCTAACCTGTTCTCAGCAAGTCCAAACCAATTGGAGGTGGATGCCGCCGACTCGCTCGATGTTGACATCACCTTCCATTTCGCAGCCGGACAGCCTGGCAAGAACGAGACACCTATTGCATTCACTCCTGCCGATGAGCGCGTATGGGGAAAGACCTTGCGTGCGACGGCTGTTGTCACACAGCCCGATGTTTGGGTTGAGGACTTCAACGCTAACGAACAGCCTAAAGGCTTCTTTACCGAAGGCTGGGAGTTCCACGACAATATTACGACCACCAGCGGCGGCGGCATGGCTGTCATGTTTGGCTTCGGCTCTCCCTCTTTCCTAATGACACCGCCACTCACAGTCGAGAGCATCGACGAAGTGCTGCTCTTCTCTGCAAAGAAAGGCAGCAGCGACGATGGCTTTGACATGGGCAGCATGTTCGGCGGCGGTTCGTCAATTGTCGTCGAAAAGTC
>JAGCNZ010000115.1 GCA_017645655.1 Bacteroidaceae bacterium
AATGAAGAATGAAGAATGAAGAATTTTATCGTGATGCCTGTATTTTAACATTTCTTTACAGACGGCAGGTCTTCATTTTTTATCGTATGCTATGATGCGCCATGCTTTGATGTTGGCGTCTTCGCGTGGGTTGAGCAGGCGGAACTCGATGCGGTGCTGGCCGTCCTTCAAGTTGTAGTTCCAATAGAGGCAGTCGGCGGTGCGGTTATGGAAGTCGGAGGTGAACTTCATCACGCAGTCCTTCTTGCCGTCGATGCTGACCTCGAGCTGTGCTTCGTAGCTTTGGTCGGGGCATTCGATGTTGCCGTAGATGGTGATGCCGATGCCGTCGAACTCAATGCTCTGTCCGTTGCCTGCCGTTCCGAGATGCTCAATGCCTTCTGCCAGCAGCCGGGGCGTCATGTCTGCGAAGCCCTGTTCCAGTCGCACGGCTTTCGGCTTCTGCAGCTTGATGCTGACTTTGTTGCCATCTACCTTGCCGCCGTTCTTCTCGATGTTTTTCAACGCGAGGTCGAAGCCTTGCTGATAGACATCGTTGAGCGACATGGTGGTGTAGGAGAAAGGTCGGCTTTCCACTTCGCGCAGGTTAGGCATCCACTTCTCTGGTATATTGCTGTAGCCAATCATTGTGGCGAGTATGCCGGCAGCTGTGGACGGATTGCAGTCGGAGTCCTGCCCGCATCGTGTCGATATCTCCATCGTCTTGCCGAAGTCGCCGCCTCCGAAGAGGAGTCCCATCACGACGTAGGCAGAGTTCATTGTAGCGTCGATGTTGCCCGGAGCAAGAATGAGTTCGGGACAGCCCACGTCCTCACTGTACTTCTCATTGTAGAGTTTCCATGTCCTTTTCCAGTCCGTCGGGTCTTGCCTGTACCATGCAATGACGTCGTTGATGCAGCGGTAGAACTTGCTTTTCTTGGGAATCGTCTTGAGTCCTTGCTCGACGATGGTGAGGATGTCTGTCTCGACGAATGCCGCGGCATACATCGCTCCGACGAAGACGCCGCCGTACCAGCCGTCGCCGTAGTTCATGAGGTGTCCCACTTTGTCCGAAATCTTCGAGGCAGCGTTGGGCATGCCTGGCGACATGAGGCCTGCGAAGTCGCTTTCGATTTGATAGTCGATGCAGTCGGCATGCGGGTTGTTTTTCCAGTGTCCCGACTGGGGCGGCATGATGCCTCGCTGTATGTTGTAGCGTGCTTGCTGGTTTGCATGCCAAAGAGGGTAGGGGGCATAGGCAAAGGCTTGTGCCATCGACTCTGCCGACGCGTCGAGTCCTTCCTTGGCGAGCACCTCGACGAAGGTCAGGTCCATATAGACGTCGTCGAAGAGACCGGGGAAACGATCGTAGTGGTCTTTCAGGTGATGCTCCGGATAGACTATTTCCGTGTCGTCGGGAATCATGACTCCGCGGTAGCAGAACTCCGTGGGGCCGCCGTAGGCACAACCTATCGTCTGTCCTGCCCAGCCGCCTTTAATCTTGTCGAGCAACACGTCGCGACTCATCTCGAACAGGGGGCGAGCCGCAAGATGCAAAGTACAAAAGAGCAGGGCGACACTCATCACACCCGCTCTTCTCAGGAAGAGTGGTAACATAGTCATGGTTATGATAAATACTCCTTCCTCCTTGCTTTCAGTAGGAGGTGAGGAGGGGTTTGTCTATTTCATCTTCGAAACAACCCAGAGGATGATGACGGCGCCGACTACAGCACAGATGAGTTCTCCGAGCCAGCCTGCAACGCTGATGCCGAGAAGACTGAACAGCCAGCCGCCGAACATACCGCCGATGATGCCCAGGAAGAGGTCGAGAAGCAGACCTTTACCTGTGCCGCTCTGCAACTTGCTTGCAATGAAACCAGCCAAGATGCCGGTGATGATACCAATGATAAGTCCTTCCATAATAGTGTTGTTTAGGGGTTAAAGGTTGTTTTTCTCGATGTCCTTGAAGTACTTGTATGTGCCGTGCTTCAGCTCGTCGGTAGCTGCTTCGTCGCACACGATGATGGCATGGGGGTGCATCTGCAGGGCGCTGATGGTCCATTCCTGGCTGACGCCGCACTCGATGGCATGCTGCAGGGCACGAGCCTTGTTGTGACCGTTCACGACGATGAGCACTTCCTTGGCGTCCATCACGGTGCCTACGCCGACTGTCAGCGCCGTCTTGGGCACCTTGTTGACGTCGTTATCGAAGAAGCGGCTGTTGGCGATGATAGTGTCTGTGGTGAGACTCTTCACGCGGGTGCGGCTCTGCAGGGAGCTGAAGGGCTCGTTGAAGGCGATATGTCCGTCGGGACCGATGCCGCCCATGAAGAGGTCGATGCCGCCTGCAGCCTGGATGGCAGCCTCGTACTGAGCGCATTCTGCAGCCAGGTCAGCGGCGTTGCCGTTCAGGATGTGGACGTTCTCCTTCTTGATGTCGATGTGCGAGAAGAAGTTGGTCCACATGAAGCTGTGGTAGCTTTCGGGATGCTCCTCGGGCAGGCCGACGTACTCGTCCATATTGAAGGTGACAACGTTCTGGAAGGAGACCTTGCCTGCCTTATACATATTTATAAGATGTTTATACAAGCCGAGTGGCGAAGAGCCGGTGGGGCAGCCCAGCTTAAAGGGCTTCTCCGGTGTCGGCTTTGCTGCGTTGATCTTTGCGGCAACATACTCTGCAGCCCATCGGCTCAGGTTCTCATAGTCAGGTTCAATGATGACTCTCATAGTTTTTGTATATTTGGGTTTAATGATTCACAATGCAAAGGTACGAATAACTGAGCAAAATCCAAAAGAAAAGCCAAAGTTTTTTTTATTCAAGTTTCGAGAGTAGTGAGCCGCCTGCGTAGAAACAGCCTACTCTGCCTGCGCCTGAGCGTAGGGAAGAAGGGCCATAAGCTCTACCATGCTTTTTCATGCTTTTGCCCTTGCAGGGCGCCCCTTTGCTATACATTGCATTTTCTCAGGGCGATTCGCACGTCCCTTTGCTCGACTTGGCAGGGTGAGTTGATTGAATCGTCATGATGATTCAATTGAATGTTCATGATGATTCAATTGAATGTTCATGATGATTCAACAAACTATGCAGGGATAAATTAGTCACACACAAAGAAACGAAGACACAAAAGACGCATGATTAACGAACGCGGATGACACGAATAGAACGGATTAATTTAATGGACCACGAAGACACGAAGACTTTCAAGGGCCCAAACCTTTGTGTCTTTTTTCGTTGGTTTATTTCTTTGTGCCTTTGTGTCTTTGTGTTTAATTAACATCAGTTTTCACGTGTCGGGTTGGCGGGCTTCATTGCGGCAGCGATTAGATTTGGCAGGATTTAGATTAAAAAGTCCTCGCAAACTTGCAAATAACCATAAAAAAACGTAACTTTGAAACGCAAAAACGCAAACAAGCGACACTCTGGAGAAACATACATTGATATATTAATCATGAAAATGAGAACGTTTATTGCGGCCTTGCTGCTGGTGGCGGCAGGCGTGCAGAGTGCTTTGGCACAGAGAGTAGTGATTCACCTTTCGGACAATCACAAGGTAAGGTACAGTTTGGCGAGAGTTGACAGCATCAGTTTCGAGGAGCTTGAAGTGGGCGACTACGACTTCGTAGATATGGGCTTGCCTTCAGGCACGCTTTGGGCTGACCATAATGTCGGCGCAGACAATCCTGACGAGAACGGCGCATACTATGCTTGGGGCGAGACAGAACCAAAGGAAGAATACAGCTGGGCAACTTACAAGTATTGCAACGGAACTTGGGGCACATTGACCAAATACTGCATACATAGTAGCAATGGTACAGTTGATAACATTACAGAGCTTGAAGCAGAGGATGATGCTGCTTCTGTAAACTGGGGTAATGGCTGGCAAACGCCGAGCATAGCTCAGTTGGACGAATTGTTCAACGAAGCCTATACCACAATGGAATATACAACGCAGAATGGTGTTAGTGGACTGAAAGTGACAAGTAAGGCTAACGGCAACACGCTCTTCTTCCCTGCTACAGGTCGCTATTATGGCACATATATCGACGGCGCAGGTAATATTGGATTCTATATGTCGCGTACTCTTTTCTCGAGTTCCTCTCCTCTTTCGGCAGATAAGTACTTTGATCCTTGGGGAAGTGTACACAATGCTTATATAGAACGTTGTTATGGTAAGTCTGTTCGTCCTGTCCGCTACCAGGACGACCCTTATGATGATTGGAAAGTTACAAAGATTATTGTAGAGAAGGGTGTTTCTTCGTCAGGCGATAAAGATGTTATTCTTGCGCCAGGCGAAACAGAGGAACTAGTAGCATCCGTATATCCTGAATATGCAAAGAACAGAGCCGTAACTTGGGAGAGCAGCGACGAGGCTGTGGCTACTGTTACAAGCGATGGTCTTGTTACGGCAGTTGGCATTGGCGTTTGCTCGATTATTGTTCGTGCAACTGACGGCAGTGGTGTGACGGGCGAATGTGAGGTGACGGTTATCGATCCTCATCCTTATGTTGACCTCGGCTTGCCAAGCGGAACGCTTTGGGCAACGATGAACATCGGTGCAGAGAGTCCTGAACAGTACGGCACATACTTTGCTTGGGGCGAGACTGCACCGAAGACTAACTACAGCTCCGGGACATACACAGCGCTCGATGTTACCGAACTGCCAGCCAATAAGGATGCTGCAACCGTCAACTGGGGCGAGCTGTGGCAGATGCCTTGCAGAGAACAGATACAGGAACTGGTTGACGAAGAAGGTCTCTATGTTACAAAGCTGTGGACGACACAGAACGGCGTCAACGGTTGGAAGAT
>JAGCNZ010000116.1 GCA_017645655.1 Bacteroidaceae bacterium
GAAGAAGAAGGTCTATATGAGCATAGCCCTTGCTGCTAACACACGTTATCTGCTCATGGACGAACCTACAAACGGCCTCGACATCCTCTCGAAGAGCCAGTTCCGCAAGGTGGTGATTGAAGGCATGAGTGAAGACAAGACTATCATCATCTCCACCCATCAGGTACACGATGTTGAGCTGCTGCTCGACCACGTTTGCATCATCGAGCGCAACAATGTGCTGCTCAACGAACCTCTCGTGGAGAAGGACCAAGCCATCAACCTGGAAGAGTTGTTTATTGAGACAGTTGAACGGGGTAAATAGTCAAATAGTAAATAAATAGTAAATAGTAAATAGTCAAATAGTAAATTATATTATGAGCCAGTTTAACATAAA
Organism: Bacteroidaceae bacterium; assembly: GCA_017645655.1. Taxonomy (GTDB): domain Bacteria; phylum Bacteroidota; class Bacteroidia; order Bacteroidales; family Bacteroidaceae; genus Physcousia. The sequence continues at coordinate 377 of JAGCNZ010000116.1, forward strand.
GCGTTTCCTCAACGTTGCCCGCTGGGACCTTAGCGTCAACAGCAAGTTCTATACGCGTTCGGCCATCATGATGATGGCGTTCATCAGCACGCCCATCGTGCTCTTCTACCTCTACAACATGCTTACCAAGGGCTTCCTGCTCATGGGCAACACCTCGGACAACGTGGAGAGTTTCGCCATGACTATCGGCATGATAGGCATTGCCTATTCGGTTATCTCGGCAGGCTACATGTTCCATAATCTGCTCACAAAGCAAGGGCGTATCAGCGAACTCACCTTGCCTGCCACAAACCTTGAGCGCTTCCTCTGGCATGCAGTCGTCATCATGATTGGTGTGCCTCTGGTCTTCTTCTGTGGTGTAGTGGTGGCAGACTTCTTGCACTTCCTCTTCCGCCTGATGATAACGAATGCCGACATCCAGTCCCTCACGGCAGCCTACTATTGGGGAGAGGGAGACTTCAGCAATTGGCACAATTACAGCCCTGGATTCGAAGACTTCATGGAGGACTATGGCTATGAGTTGGTAACGACCATCTTCATTTGGGGTGGTTGCTACACCAGGAGCTTCAGCCTCTTCAATGCCTGGAAGTACAAGTACAACATTCCCATCACCTTCCTCTTCTACTTCATCCTCTGGACCGTTCTGCCCCTGATTCTGCTCTTCATCGGCACGATGTTCTTCTCGAAGGAGAATGTCTTGGACTTCATAGACTGGATCAAGGATACGAACCCCCACAACATTGTAATCGGCGTGGGCATCGTCGGCATCCTGGTCTATATCGGCATCTGGCTCCTGACCTATCGCCTCTACTCAAGAGCACAACTGACCACGAAAAGGAATCCGTGATATATTATATATATAATGTATAAAGAAGATGAACAAGAAAGTTATCATCATCCTGCTTTCCCTCGTGGTAGCAATCGTTGCAATATTTGGCGCAACTGCCATCTACTACAAAAAGCAAATAGCGAATGCCCCGACTATGCAGGAAATCGCCGAAGCACATCCGTGGAAGGTGCCCGACGACTGGTTCAAGACAGACACCATCACGCTGAAAGGCCGCATCGAAGGCTATGATGCAGAGAAGTTCGGCTTCACCTCGATGGAATGTTCCTTCAATGATGTCTTCCAGAGTGACCGAAGCACAGTCCTTGTGCTTAACATCGCCGAAGACGGCACGTTCTGCAAGAAGTTCCTCTGCAGCTATCCCGTGCAGCAGGTGTTCTATACCACGGACTCTAAGGTTTTCTTCCATGAAATTCCCTTCTTTGCCCGTCCCGGCGAGACCATCGACGTCACGGTGCGCAAAGGCTCACTCGGGCGGTACGAATGCGTCTATTCGGACGGCAGCAGCAAGGACGTGGAGCGATGGCTTCGCAACTGGGACGAACTTGCGAAGAGTTTCAGTCCGCTGTGGCACTTCGAGGGCACGTTTGAAGAGGCAAACGAGGTGGCCGACATGACATGGAAGATGGTAATGTTAAAGCTGCAAAAGCTAATCCGCAGCGAGCATTACACGCCGATGGAAGTGCAGCTGGCTCTTGCCGACGCTCAGGCACGCTTCGGTGAAGACTACCTGGGCTGCATCGTGAAACAAGCAGATGCCTTGGTGAATTCCGAGAAGCGCGACAGTCTCGGGCGTGCCGAGATACTCGACAGCGCGGAATGGAAGAAGTATTGTGACGCGGAAACCTACGCTCCCTTGCGGCGCATCGACTTCGACAATCCGTTGCTCTTCTCCAGCTATCATTTCTATCTCCTGCAAAACCGCATCGAGTTCGCCAGGCCTCTTGCCACAAGCAGCTTATTAATCTCCTTTGAGAGCTACTCCAAGCATCTCACAGACTACCTTGCTGCCCTGCGCAACCTGATGGGCGACGACCACGATAATCTGATGGCGCAGCTTTGCGCTTACAAGGACTTTGCTTTCAATTTCGACACATTCCGCGAGGATGGAAGTTTATATCAGAGCATACTCACAAACGACAAGCTGACCGAGGAACAGAAGCAAAGAAACATCGAAGGTTGGCCTACGCTCGCCAAGATGATGCCGCTCTACCTCGATGCCTTTAAGCATCCCTACTTCCGTCAGAAGGCTGAGCAGTTCCGCGACCGCAAGCTTTCACAGAAAGACCTTGTCACACAGTTGCCCTATACGCCTGCTGCTGAAATGATAAGGACGCTCGCCGACAAGTACCCGGGCAAGTACCTCTTCATCGACTTCTGGGGCATGAGCTGCGGCCCTTGCCGTGCAGCCATTCAGCATAGTAAGAAAATGCGTGCCGAGATTGCCAAACGCGACGACGTGAAGCTCATCTTCATTGCAGAAGAGAGCACTCCCGACGGTAGCGACGCCTACAAGAAGTATGTGGCTGAGTGGTTGGCTGACGAAGAAGCCGTCTGTGTCTGCAATGCCGACTTCAGCCGCCTGCAAGAGCTGTTCGAGTTCAATGGCATCCCTCACTACGAGACCATCACTCCCGACGGCTATCGCGTCTGCGAGAACCTCCGCCTGCAAGGCTATGAGAACTTCGTCGGACAGTTTGAAAGGCTGAAGGAGAAACTTCATCATAACTAAAATAAATAGGACTATGCAATTCAAAGATCATAAACCCATCTTCCTGCAGATAGCGGAACGCATCTGCGACGAGATACTTGGAGGCAAGTACCCCGAAGGAGAACGACTGCCAAGTGTGCGAGAATATGCAGCAGAGGTGGAGGTGAATGTCAATACTGTGGTGCGCTCCTTCGAGTGGCTCAGCCAGAAAGGCATCATCTTCAACAAGCGCGGCATGGGCTACTTTGCAAGCCAAGGCGCCAAGGAAACCATCCGCCAAAGCCTTCGCGAAGCATTCTTCCAAGAGACACTCCCTGAGTTCACACAGCAAATGCAGAAACTCGGAATCACAGTCGAGGAAGTGGAACGAGCCATGAATACTCAGTCATGAACAAGAAGATAAAGAAAGGATGCGGCTGCCTTTTGGGAGCAGTCTTGCTGCTGGCCGTAGCAGGAGCCATCACGCTGTATGTTCTCAGGCCAAAGTGGCACGACGAATATGGAGAGCGCTACAAGGATATTGCCTATGGAACCCTTCAGCACAACACCTACGACCTCTACCTGCCCCATGATGCTGCCAAGAAGGACAGCCTGGCTCTCATCCTCTTCATACACGGAGGCTCGTGGATAGGCGGCGACAAGAGTTTGCGCGAATATGACTGCTATCCGTGGGTGCAAAAAGGCTACGCCGCCGCCACAATGAACTACAGCCTCTTGACCGAAGAAGGAACCTCGCTCCTCACCATGCTCGACGAGATAGAGGCTTGCATCCTGCACATCAAAAGCTTTGCCGAAGAGAAAGGAGCCCGCATCCGTCAGATGGCAATATGCGGCATATCGGCAGGCGGACATCTTGCCATGATGTTTGCCTATGCCCGTCAACACCCGCTTCCAATAAGGTTCGAAGCCATCAAGGTGGGACCTTCAGACTTTCGCATTCTATTCCCTTACGATAAGAATGCCGAGCAAAAGCCCGAAGATGTGAGGGACTTTGTTTTCAGCTGCACAGGAAAACATACGGACATCACATCGCTCACGCAAGAAGAGGCGGACAGCATCAAGCTCATAGCCTCACCAATTACTTACATCAACGACTCCACAGCTCTGCCAGCCATCTTTGCCTACGGGGAGAAGGACGGCATCGTCAAAACCGCTCACTATCACGCCTTGCAAGCTATCTACGACAGCCTCGGCAAGCCTTACGACCTGATTGTCTTCCCGAACTCTAATCACTTCCTCATGGGCGACAAGGATTGCACAGAGCGCTATGACAGCACATTGGCTGACTATTGCAATAAGTATTTCGGATACTAATTAAACATTTAAAGAGAATTATGAAGAAAAAGCATATAATCAAGATTGCTGTCATTGCCGCTTTGACAGTAACTACAGCATTTCTCTGTTCCTGCGACAATCCGCTATCAATGGCACGGCTGAATTTACATCTGGCCAAAGACTCATTGGAGGCAGGCAACCCCTACGCTGCACAGGAACTTTTGAAAAGAGTGGGCAAAGGACTGGACAGCCGCCTCGACTGTGAAATAGATTCTTTGAGGCTCATCATAGAGAAAGCCATCGAGGAGGAAGACAAAAAGACAGGTAAAGATTCTTTAATCATTAAATAATAATGTATATGAAATTTCGTAACATCTTTTCTGCTATTTTGATAGCAGGAACATCTTGTCTCGTCTCTTGCGACAAGATGATGGACAAAGCCATGCAGGCCGTAATGGAGTCTGCCTTCAATCACGACTATCAGGACTCCGAGAAATGGGGCAAAGTCGTCACCGTTGACATCCCCACGCTTGGCTTCAGCGAGATTGAGCTAAGCGGCGCTGTTCGTCTGGAATACACTCAAGGCAGCACGTACTCCGTGCAGGTTTACGGCAACGAGAAAGCCATCGAAGCCTATTCCATTGTATCGGAAGACGACGAACTTGAAGCGTCTTTGAAAGAAGGAACTGGCAAAGTAAACAAGAACACGCCAGCCATCACGCTTCGCATCACAGCACCCTTCATCACGGAGATACAAGCAATGGGAGCCTCCGAAGTAATCTTCAAGGACAGCATAGCGCAGGACAAGGAATTGGATCTCAACATCAGTGGCGCTGGCAAAGTCAATCTCGGAAAACTTAAAACCAAAGAACTCGACATGACCATCAGCGGAGCAGGCGAGATTAACATGAACGACCTCTGCTGCATCGAAGATGTGGAACTCAATATGAGTGGTGCTGCAAACATAGATGGCAAGATAGATTGCCGCAAACTGAAAGTCAAGATGAGCGGCGCAGGCACGGGCAAGCTTGACATCCATTGCCAACAAGCGCGTGTCTCTGCATCCGGGGCAGCAAACATCACCCTCAGTGGCGAATGTCACGACATCGCCTCTACCGCTATCGGCTCGTCATCGGTGAACAAAGATAGCTTGAAAAAAAGAGGTGAAGAATAAGAAAATGTGAGAATAAGAGATAATTTTTCACTTTTCACTTTCCACTTTTCATTTTTCTTCGTACCTTTGCAGGCGTTTTGAATTTATATAATTGAATTCGAGACATAAGGTTGGTTCCGTAGCTCAGCTGGATAGAGCAACAGCCTTCTAAGCTGTGGGTCCCGGGTTCGAATCCCGGCGGGATCACTTTTATAGTTAATTTTCAGTCGGTTACGAGATTAGGGAAAAGAAGAGAAACCTCAGGCGAGTACTGGGGTTTTTCTATCTTGACAAAGATAAAATATAATTAAAATTTAAGTAGTTAGCGTCTTGTTATTGGTCATGTTCAAATAGAATTAACAAACTAATAACCTGTGGGAACGATGCTAACGACCTAATTCTTTCATTTCGACATAGTTCGACATAAAATGGACGGATAAAGAAATAGACTCATGAACAAAAGAAAGCATTGCAAGCATCCGTCCGCGATAGTCGACGACTTGTCAGGGAAAGGCAGCCTGATGGATTATATGAGCCAAGACCCAGCCGGCGTTCGTGAGTACCGGGGACACTACGATAAATTAGACGAGGAATAAGAAGAAGAATGACCGCCCTCCCGCGCCCTGCACGCCTCATCCGTCCACCGCAAAAGCGCAAGAACTGTCAATTGTCAACTTTCAACTCTCAATTTTAAGACATGAAAACGGACGACAAGCGCTACCTTCTTAGCCTCATTCGCCAGGGCGAACATCAGCAGCAAGACTTCAAATATCGTGCCAACGATGCCTGCAAGCTCGCCAAAACGGTCTCAGCCTTTGCCAATACCGATGGCGGCCGTCTGCTGATTGGCATCCGCGATGACGGGCATCTATCGGGAGTACGCAGTGAAGAAGAGATATACGTGATGCACCAGGCTGCCTACAAGTATTGCAAGCCGGAGCCAAGCATTTCGTTCGACACCTACCATGCCGACGGACAAACCATCGTCGTTGCCACCGTGCCGACGTCCGCCAGGCGTCCTGTCTATGCCCTGGACGAAGAGGGGCGGATGCGGGCCTACGTCCGGATTGGCGACGAGAACATCATAGCCTCGCCCGTACTGCTGGTGTCCCAAAGGGAGTCGCAAAAGCCTCGTGGCGCCATGATAGCCTGCGACGAGACGATCCGCCGTCTGCTCCAAGCCATGCAGGGGAGCTTGACGCTGAATCAGATAGTCCGCCTCTCAGGACTACCCCGTCGCAGAGTCATAGTGCTCCTGGCTCGCCTTCTCCGCTTCGGTACAGTCCGGTGGGAATACGTCGGACAGCAGTTTCGATTTTGCCTTTCATAGCCCCCCCGCAGCATACCCACAAACACGCCACGTTAAGTTGGAGATTTACCCACGGGTGAAATTCATTTTACCCACGTTAAAAATTCATTTTACCCACGTTAAGTTTGCAATCATCCCACGCGGCGTTCTGAAAGTCATGCTGAGGAATATCCTAGGGCATGAGTTTTGAGGTCTTCGCCCTCCCCTATCGCTGCATCACCGCCTTGAAGTATCCCACGCTTTCCGCAATGCCGATGAAGGGGTCGCTCATGTCTTTCTCGTACTCGAGGCTGACGGAACCCTTGTACCCCACCTTGCGAAGCGTCTCCACGAAAAGGGGAAAGTCGATGATGCCGCGCCCCAACTCGATGGCATGGCCCTCTTTGGTCGGGGCTGTGACGTCCTTCAGGTGGATGTCGAAGATGCGCTTGGCGTAGCGTTTCAGGTCGCGAATTGAATCGGCACCGTAGCGCAGGTTGTGCCCGATATCGAGACAAATGCCAAGCCTCGGGTCGCGCTCCTTCACGTCGTTCCAGATGGAGGTGGCGTCGGGATAGAGCGTCATGTCGGGGCCATGCAGATGGATGGCGTAGCGGATGCCTGTCTCCCTAACCTTCTGCTCCACCCTATCGAGCACGTCGTACCTGGGAGCTTTGTCTCCCCAGACGCCCGGCACGCCGACGATGAGGTCGACCCCCACACTTTGCGCGTAGGCAAAAGCACGGTCTGCCATTACGACGTCGCCCATATAGATGGGGCCCACGGCATAGCCCGTGACGCCTGCCGCCGCCAGTTTCTCCTTGAACTGCGCTATCTGCCCGGCATCGGCATCGAGGGGCAGATGGAAGTCCTTGATGCAGAGATAGTGCACGTCAATCTTCTTCATGAAAGTGAGGGTCGTGTCAAGGTCGAACTTCACGAAGGTGTAGCCCGCCATGCCAAGGTGGAAGGCATCCACGCCTCTCCCTCTCTTGACGACCTGCTTGATGGTGGAATTGCTTGATTTTCTCCCGTCGGAAGAAGTTTGTCCAAAAGTGTCGAGTGGCATAAAAAGTGCCGATGCGCATGCCAGGCTGCTGCTGAGAAATGTTCTACGTTTCATCCTAAAAGTGTGTTTTTGTTTACAAAAGTACAAAACATTATTCATAATTCACAATTCATAATTCATAATTTTTATTCTAAAGCCAATAATTCTTCATTCTTCATTCTTCATTTTTATTTTTTTTGTATATTTGCGAAAAATATGATGTTATGAACACGCATAAGACTTACGTTGCTTACGATGCGATAGGGGTTCTCGACCACGAGAATTCAAACCTGGAGACTTTCCATCAGCTTAATGCCTGGCAAAGGATGCATCCCGAGCGATTCCGCTTTCTCAATATGGACGAAATCAACTTCTCGTCGGAGCACGACGACCTGGTGGACTCGACGGTCAAGACACGCCTGCTTGCCCTGATGGCGCAAGCTGACAACCTGCTGGTGCTCGTCTCGTCCATCACCGACGTAGAGAGCCCTATCTTGAACTGGCAGATAAGCAAAGCAGTCAATCGCTACCACCTGCCCGTCATCATCGCATACGTGGAAAAGACCTACCTCGACGACAACGCCGTGGAAGACAATTGGGCAAAACTGCCCAACAAGATACGCAAGTACATCGGTCGCGACTCGGCTCGCATGTGCCATATCCCGCTGACGCAAGACAAGCTGGAACGTGCCCTCGGCACTTTCTCCGTCGGTGCTCAAGTGTATCCATGGAACTCGACGACAATATTTTAGGAAAGTTGAAAGTCTATAGTCAAGAGCCCAAAGCCAAGCGCCCAGCCTCTGGACCCAAGGCCCTAGACCCAAAGTCCGAAAGTTGAGAGTTGTCAAAACAATAAAAGAATATTCTAACGCCATGAATTACGAGTTAAGGGAACTGGTTATGAATTATGAATTCTTAATTATGAATTAACAAACATGAACGGACAATACATCGAACGCATCGAGATAGACTCTCTTTGGAATGGGCACAAACACATTTGCTGGGACTTGCAGCCAGGCGTGAACATACTGTCGGGCGTCAATGGCGTGGGCAAGAGCACAATCCTGAACCGCGTCATCATGCACCTGCTCGACGTCGACAAAGAGGTACGCAAGAACGATGGCGTACACCTCAAGTTCTTCCCACAAGAAGCAAAGTCCGTTGACTTCGAAGTGATTCGCTCCTTCGACAGGCCAATGCTTTCCAATGAGCTGATGAACAAGCTGACCGACAACCAGATGCAAACGGAACTCGACCTGCACATCTATCACCTCGGACGCAAATGGCTCGACTATCAGGTGAACCTCTCAAACCGAATGGTGGAGCTCTTCGCCAGCAACGACCCGCAGGCTGCAGCCAAAGTGCAAGAGCTGGCGCACGAGAAGACGCACTTCCAAGACCTCGTAGACGACCTCTTCCATGAGACGGGCAAAACCATCAAGCGCGACAAGAACGAACTATACTTCGACAGCTACGGCGAAACCATCTCGGCATACAAACTCTCCTCAGGCGAAAAGCAGATGCTCATCATCCTACTCACCGTACTGGTGCAGAGCAAACGCCCTTTCGTGCTCTTCATGGACGAACCTGAAGTCAGCCTGCATGTCGAGTGGCAACAACGACTGCTCGAACTCTTGATAGACCTCAACCCAAACGTACAAGTCATCCTCACGACACATAGTCCCGCCGTCATCATGAACGGCTGGAGCGACAGAGTGACAGACGTGGATGACATCGTAGTCAATTCATAATTCATAATTCTCAATTCATAATATGCTAACGCCATGAATTATGAGTTAAAGGAACTGGTTATAATTCTTAACTATGAATTCTTAATTATGAATTAACAAAGATGGCAAAACGTCTACAGGAACATCTCAACTCACAATACATCGAGCTTGCGCAAAAGCTCCGGCCAAAGAATGCCGTACGAAAGATTGTGGCATACGTTGAGAGCTACGACGATGTCTTCTTCTGGCGATCTGTACTGCAAGACTTCGAGACCGAGCACATCAAGTTCGAAGTAATGCTTCCCTCGCGCTTTACTCTCAGCAAAGGCAAGAAAGCAGCCCTGATGAACAGACTCGGACCACGCTTGGGAGACTACATGATAGCATGCGTGGATGCTGATTACGACTACCTCGTGCAAGGCTCAACGGAAATAAGCCGCACGCTCCTCTCCTCCCCTTTCATCCTTCACACCTACGCCTATGCCATCGAGAACTACCAATGCTACGCTCCTGCCTTGCATACCGCTTGCGTGATGAGCACGCTGAACGACCGCGACATCATCTCGCTCGAAGCTTTCATGGAGCAGTACAGCCTCATCATCTGGCCGCTTTTCGTATGGAGCATCTGGGCGCACAAATACGGGCACGCCAATACCTACAGCATCACAGCCTTTGCCCAAACTGTCACCTTCCACGACATCAATCCCTATAGTCCTGAGAAAGCGCTCGAACACCTGCGAACACGCGTCAACAAGCAGATTGCGTGGTTGCAAAGGAAATATCCCAAAGCAAAGGAATCTTACCCGAAACTGAGACAAAGCATGCAGGAAGACCTCGGCATCCGACCCTCCGAGACCTATCTTTATATTCAGGGACATGCACTCATGGACGGTGTTGTGCTGCCTTTGCTTCAACCCATTTGCAACATTCTTCGCAGGGAAAGAGAGAAAGAAATCTCTCAACTGGCACTTCACGGGCAACAAAAGCAGAACGAACTCTCCGGTTATCGTCACAGCCAATCGCCTATTGACTTGATGCTCCGAAAGAGTGTCGATTTCAAGCAAAGCGCTCCATATCAACTACTTATTGCTGATATAGAGAAACTGATAGCACGCGTCAGCAAACATGCTCTTGCTTGAGGTATTGGTCGTAAAGCGCTTGCAATTGCGCTAACTTCTCGCCTTCTTTCTCTTCGAGATATGTTCCGCCATAGTAGAAGCAAGCGAAACCTCCCGAAACAATTCCCCATCGACAAGCTTCGCGAAGGTCAAAAGAGCATCGAACATTGTTCGTTGTGCCTCCCTCTCTCTTGGAGAGGATTGGGGTGAGGCTAATCTGCATTGCCAACGAGCCGATAATGCCTCCCGCAAAGTTGTCGCCACAACCGGTACTGTCGCCTTTCTTGCCTGCTTTGATAGCGTTCCCCACAGCCTCAGATACCGGCATCGTTTGCTCCATTACTTTGCCGAAGAGTGGGCTGTCTGCCCAAAGGCTGATGTTGTGAGCGCCATTTGTCACAACGACGGCACCTGTTCCTTTCTCGCGGAAGAATGCTATTGCAGAGGGAATATCCTGGCAGCCACTAAGCCGCAGGGCTTCTTCGTGGTCGACAAGAAGCAGGTCGATGAACTGGTAACTCTCGTCGCTTTCACCTAAAGGCCAGCGTTTGTCAGGATTTTTCTTCTCGTTGATGAAGTCATAGACCGTGTTGACTATGGTGATGCAGCCTTTTGCCTTTGCCCGTTTGAGCATAGAACTCAGTTCCTGATGGATGCGAGGAACGAGCGCAGTACCGCCAAAAACGCAAATCTCGCTGTCGTAGAAACTCTCATCCACCTCGTCAGGAAGGTAATGCCACGATGCTCCGATGGTATTCACGAAAGTTCGTTCGCCATGCCCATTATCGTAGTTCGGGTCGGAAAGGACACTTGTAGAAGCCGTTTCGCTGTTCTTCTCAATGCGATAATGGCTGAGGTCGAGACTCGTTTGAGTCAGTTTTTGAAGCAAGTCCGCACCTACTTCATCGTCGCCTCGGCAGCCATAGAAGCTGACTTCACTCTCCTTATAAGCAAATTGCGAAGCATTGATGAGGGCAACAATGCAGGGACCGCCGATGTTTTCCTTGTCTGCCTTACATCCATTTGTTAGCAAAGGAAGAATTTCCGACGCGAAATGCTGACCCGCAAAACGTTCCAACTCTTCCTCGAAGGTCAGTTTTCCTGGTTCAAGACCACCGTCGCCTGCCTTCATGCTCAAGTATTTGCGGAAGGCATCGGAATGGAAATCAATACTACCATAAATGCGGTCGAGCAAGCAACAGCCAACTCCAGATATGCGAACAGCCATAATTATGAATTAAGAATTATGAATTATGAATTAACCGAGGAACTTCCCGTAGTCCGAGCAGAGCAGATGCATGGGCGCTTCATCCTCTTCAATTTCGGGGAAGCGACCTACTGGGGCATAGAAACGATTGTCCGTCGTGTCGTCATTACACTGGCTGACTTCGCCCACCATCACTTTTCCTTTGCCCGGTTCGCCATAAAAACGATGATAGAGATACTGCTCCATACAGATGCTTTGACCCGGTTTGAGGATGACCTTGCCGCCTGGTTCCATCGTGTGCTCAATGCCGTCGATGCGGAAATGAACTGTCGTATCGGCAAACCCTTCGTCCTTATCGGCATTGTAAAGCTCGATGACGAGGTTGCCGCCACCGCGATTGATGATGTCCTCCATCTTCGACCAATGGAAGTGCATCGGCGTCTCCTGCAACTCGTCCACTATCATAATCTTCTCCGCATAAGGTTTCTTGTCCACGCCGTACTTGCCGTTTCTGATGGTGAACAAGAAGAGACCGCAACGTTTGAAGTTGCCCGAGCCGAAGTCTGTAATGTCCCAGCCGAGCATCCTTTCAGCAATGTAACCTACTTTGTCGCGGTTTGCCTTCCAATCAGCAACGCTCCACTCGGCCCATTCAGGCAATACAAACTGCCGCGAAGCCAGAAACTCCTTGGCATCACGAATGATTTGATTGATTTCGCTACGTTTCATGATATCATTTACGATTTGAGTATTTACTATTTAATATTTAATTACGATTTAGTTATTTGTACTCCCCGTCGGGGGAGCAAGAAGGGGGCTACTCTCGAAGAGCTGGATATGCTCAGTCACGACCTCTCTCGAAGCGTCTATCATGACCTGTTTCAGAGGCACGTATTCCTCGTCGGGCTTTTGGGCGAGACGTTCCTGGATGTGTTTCATGATGCGTCGTTGGATGGCGGTTGCCACGTTAATCTTGCAGATGCCGTTGTGGATGCAGGCCTTGAAGTCCTCCTCGCTCGTGCCGCTTCCGCCGTGAAGTACGAGAGGCAAACGGTTTGCTTCGTGAATCTCGATGAGTCGTTTGATGTTGAGCTGCGGGGTGTGAACGTAATGCCCATGCAGGTTGCCGATAGCGACGGCGAGTGCATCAATGCCCGTCTTCTGCACAAACCGAACCGATTCATCAACATCGGTGAAGACATCGGCAGTATCCACGCCCGAGTTTCCCACCTTGCCCAGCTCGGCTTCAACGTCCACACCGGCTGCTTTGGCGATTCGCGTCACCTCACTCGTAATGCCGACGTTCTCCTCGAAAGGCAGAGCGGCACCGTCGAACATGACCGAAGTGAAGCCCAACCTAATGGCACGGACGCAGGTTTCAAGGCTCTGTCCGTGATCCAAATGCACGCAAACGGGCACAGACGACCTTTTGGCTGCCTCGAGATAAAGCGGTGCCATCAGTTCCATCGGCGCTTCCGGAAACTGAACCTCAGCGAGTTGCAGGATGATTGGGGAGCGTAAGTCCTCCGCCGCCTCGAGTGCTCCCATCACATTCTCAAGGCTAAGGCAGTTGAAAGCACCAACCGCATAATGCCGCTCGTTAGCGTCTTTCAGTATTTCACTCAGTGTTACTAACATGGTATAAAACGCTTTTTCCGACCACAAATATAGCATTTTTTATCGAAACCTTGTGTATCTTCACCCCATTTTTTTAGACGAGAGAGGAAACTACTGCTGTGTAGTTTGCCAACTAAACACGTGTAACTTGCCATCGACACACGTTTAGTTTGTCAACTTGACACGTGTAGTTCGTTGAATGGTCATGACGATTCAATTGAATCATCATGAATGTTCAATTGAATGTTCATGATGATTCAACGAACGCGACTGGAGATGTCTGGCAAAGGGAGGCGTCAGAAACAACAAAAGGACTGCCCAAATCGGGCAATCCTTCGTGTCGAAACCTTGTGGAGAATATCGGGCTCGAACCGATGACCTCTTGCATGCCATGCAAGCGCTCTAGCCAGCTGAGCTAATCCCCCTTGCTGCTATTTGCGTTGCAAAAGTATAAAATAATTCATAATTCACAATTAATAATTTATAATTATTTTGCTTTAAGGCATTTTTTTTGACCTTTATACATTATTTATATATAGTTTTTCGTAACTTTGCCCGCGAATTGTATACATGCGAAACATGAAACGACATATTTTGTTCCTCGCCCTGTTGAGTATGGCACTATGGACGCTGGCCGTTCCTGCCCTTAGAATACGCTGCAAGGTAAAGCTCGACGACGGCAGGACGGTGTGGGTGACTGCTCATGGCGACGAGGATTTGGACTATTTCCTGACCAGCGACGGCGAGGTCATCCTCAGCATGGATAGCACTTTCCGTGCTACGGGGCTCAACATAGAGCAGTATATGGAAGTCCTCCGAGTCACCGAAAACGCCTTGCAACAACAGCCTCGCCACACGCGCAGGAAGGTGGGAAGCCTGGCCTCTGCACTGGTGAAACCGACGGGAACGAAGAAGATTCCAGTCATCCTGACGGCCTTCAAGGACAAGACATTCAGCGTCGGCAGGACCGACCAACTCGTCAACACGTTCTACAACAACTTCTTCAACGGTGACGACATCTATGCAAGCACGGGCAACTACGGTAGCGTGAGGAAATATTTCATGGAGCAAAGCCAAGGACAGTTCGAGCCAGAATTCACCGTCATTGGTCCCGTGGAACTCGACAGCGTCTACAGTTACTACGGCAAGGAAAGCGGAAGCACGAAGGACCTGCGCTACTCGGAATTCGTCAAGCAGTCCTTCACAAAGGCACAGTCCCTGGAAAGTGACTGGTCGCAATTCGACAACGATGGCGACAGCAAGGTGGACATGTGCGTCATCATCTATGCAGGATTGGGACAAAACTACACGAACGCTTACGACAAGAACACCATCTGGCCTCAGGAACAGCCAGCATCCTATACCATCAACGGAATAACGTTGGCAGGATGCTCGTCCACCTGCGAAATGTTCCCTACGGCAGCAAACGATAATGGTGTAATAACGTCTTGGCAACCAGATGGTATCGGTGTAGCCGTTCACGAGATAAGTCATGCCATCGGACTGCCCGACCTCTACGACACGAAGAACAAAGAATTCGGCCTCGACTTCTGGAGCGTTATGGACTACGGAATGTATACGAGATCTTCAAAGTATCCCGTGAACTTTACTGCCTACGAACGCGAGTTCCTGGGCTGGCAAGAGACAGAAACCATCGAAGGGCCGCGCACCTTGCACATCTCATGTTTCGATCAGGGAGGCAAGGGATACAAGATTATCAGCGATGCCAATCCAAATGAATACTACATCCTGGACAACCGCCAGGCAATGGGCTGGGATTGGGGCGTATGCAGCAACCGAGGACACGGTATGCTCGTTTATCACGTGGATTATAACTTGAGCCGATGGCTGAGCAACAAAGTCAACACCATCATCGGCACCACTTACGACCACCAGGGACTCACCATCATTCCTGCCAACAACAGTCTTATCGGCTCGAATAACTATTCTACGCAAGCACAATGGAGGGCCAGCCTGCAAGGCAATCCCTATCCAGGCTCCACTCAAAACCACGAGTTGACTGACGAATCTGTGCCTGCCAGCACACTCTATTCCGGAGGTTTAATGGGCAAGCCCATCGTCGACATTCAAGAGAGGGCGGACGGAATCATCACTCTAAAAGTGATGCCCATGGGCACGCTCGAAGCACCAACAGGCCTGACTACGCAGGACGTTACCAACAGAAAGGTGACTGCCATCTGGGACGAAGTGGAGAATGCGGAGCTCTACAATCTGCGTCTCTATCGTGATGGCGAGCTTGTCCTCGAGCAGGATAGCATTGCGGGCAATTCCTTCGTGCTGGACAACCTGCAAATGAATGCAGATTATATTTATTCTGTTCAGGCGATAAATGATGCCTATCGCAACAGCGTTTGGGCAGAGAGCGGCAATTTCCGCGACATACTCGACGTCATCACTGAAATGACGACAAGCACCCAAAAGGTTCGCATCTACGACCTGAAGGGGCGCTTCATCGGGGAATGTTTTGCCGACGAACTGCACCGCTTCTATCTCCGCCACGGCATCTACGTAGTTCGTCGCTCGAATGGTAAGACCACGAAGGTACTGATATGATGCGCCAACATCTGCTCTTTCTCCTGTTTCTTTGCGCCATAACGGCGTTTGCCGTTCCTGCTAAAAGGGAGCGCTGCACGTTGCGTCTTGCAGACGGCTCTACCATCGAGGCGACGTGGATGGGCGACGAGGTGATGCATTTCTACCAAACAGACGATGGCAGGTGCCTCAAATGCGACGACAGCGGCATAGCACATTTCGTGGATGCCGAGGCGCTTCACCAAACATGGAAGGCAAGAGCGCACAAACGCCAGGCAGCGAGAAACCGACGATACGCTTCGAGTCGCAGGAAAGCGCGTGGCGCAATGACTGGCAGCAAGCGAGGTCTCGTCATCCTCGTGCAGTTCCCTTATACATCATTTCATTACACGAAAACAACCTTCGAACATTTTTTCAACGAAGAAGGTTATCTGGATGATATCAATCAGGGTTCCGTTCGCGATTATTTCCTCGATGCCAGCTATGGGCAATTCGACTTCTCGTTCGACGTGATTGGCCCCGTGACGATGTCCGAACAGCTCTATTATTACGGACGAAACAACGAAAATGGAGACGACCAGCACCCCGCAATTATGGTGAGGGAAGCCATCGAGATGATAGACGACGAGGTCGATTTCAGTCAATACGACTGGGATGGAGACGGCGAAGTGGAGCAGATTTTCATCATTCATTCGGGCTATGACGAAGCGCAAAGCAGGATGAACGACGACATCTGGTCTCATGCCTGGACGCTCTCCGAGGCCATTGAGGAAGGCGATGGCGATGGACCGATTGTCGTAGATGGTGTCGTTATCGATAGCTATGCAACGAGCTCCGAGCTAAGAAACAGTTTGAATACCTATATTTCAGGTATCGGCACCGCTTGCCACGAGTTCTCTCATTGCTTTGGACTGCCCGATTTCTACGACACGGACGGACGAAACTTCGGCATGAACAGTTGGAGCCTCATGGATTATGGCGAATATAATGGCAATGGAGGCACGCCAGTCGGCTTTACAAGCTATGAGCGAATGTTCTGCGGATGGCTCATTCCAACCGAACTCACCTACCCCATCCAAATCACAAACATGCCAGCCCTGACGTCGGAACCTGTTGCTTATATTCTGAGGAACAGCGGAAAGAGCGACGAATATTACCTTCTCGAGAACCGGCAAAAGGAGAGTTGGGACAAATATATTGGCGGCCACGGTATGCTTGTCCTGCATGTCGACTATGACAGCTTGGCCTGGGCAGAGAACGCCGTCAATGTCTTCCGCAATCATCAGCGCATGACCATCATTCCGGCCGACAACATCCTCTACTCTGGAACGCTAGCCGGCGACACCTGGCCGCAGAACGGAAAGACAGAACTCTCCGACACGTCGTCCCCAGCCGCCACTCTCTACAACCCGAATGCCGAGGGGAATTACCTGATGAACCACTCCATTTCTCAGATTAGCGAGTCGGACGATGGGCTCATCAGTTTCATCTTCGACGAGGAAGCACTGGGCATCCGCTCAAGTCTAATGGAAGAAGGAAGAGGAAAGGGCATCATCTACGACCTGCAAGGACGTAAGTGGTCTGAACCCGCTAAAGGCATTTACATCCAAGACGGCAAGAAAGTGCTGAGATACTAAAGAACAAACGCGCATCGCTCAACTCTATCCAACATGAAAAGACACATCCTCCTTTTGCTGGCATGCCTCATTTTGAGCATCTCCAAGACCGCAGCAGCACGCTATAGCGGCAGTCGCATCTTCTGGGATTCGCGCTCGCCTGTCACAGTTTTCAGCAGCGGCGGCTATGCGCGGATAATCGAGCTGAGCGATGGCAGACTCATGGCCTGCTGCGAGAGCGGTGGAATCAAAGTCAGCTTCTCCACGAATAAAGGCAAGAGTTGGTCATCGCCCAAACTCATCGCTCCCAATTACAACGACACGCCTAACTGCGTGCCCGACCTCGTCCAACTCGCCGACGGCACCATCATCGTGGGGTACAATCCTCGTCCCTCCCAGCCATATACCGAAGACCGACGCTTTGGCATACGCGTGCGGCGCAGCACTGATGGCGGAAGGAACTGGTCGGATGAAATATTCGTATATGATGCCGACTTCACCTTTGAGAATGGATGTTGGGAACCCTCCTTCCTACAGTTACCGAGCGGAGAGTTGCAATTGTACTTTGCCGACGAAAGCCCATACACGAGCAGCGGTGAGCAGCAAATCTCGCTTTGCAGGAGTTTCGATGGAGGACTGACATGGACGAGTCCACAACGCATCTCCTATCGAAGCGGGTTTCGCGACGGAATGCCAGTCCCAGTGCTTCTTGCCGACCAAAAGAACATCGTCGTGGCCATCGAGGATAACGGATGGGATGGCATCGGCGACTTCGTGCCAACCACCGTTCGCGTGTCGCTCAGCAACAATTGGGCCAACGGTGCATACGTTAACGGCACAAGCACCAATCGGAACCGCAGCATCAACTACGACTACTGTCCCGTCGCAAAAGGCGGTGCACCCTATCTGCGTGTCTTGCCTGGCGGCGAGACCGTCCTCTCCCACCAGTCCAGATACGGCGAGAGCGACAACATGAAGATGTACGTATACGTGGGAAACAAGCAGGCAAAGGACTTCAAGGCGATGTCCAAACCCTTCAACCAAGGCACCACGAAGGGGTGCTGGTGGAACTCCCTTGCAGTCATCGACACTGGCATCGTGGTTGCCGTTGGCGGTCTCGACGGCAAAATCGTCATGGCCAAAGGCTATCCCATGAAGCAGTTTCTGGCCCCCTACAGCACGCCCCTCGTGGATGGGCGCCTCACCTCCGACGATGCTTATTGCCACGCCTCTGCAAAGCAAATACCGATGGGCTGTGAGACCGGCACGTTTTCTTATACCGATTTTGCCTACGACGACGCCTATCTCTACATGACAAGCCAAGTCTTCCGCACCCATGCAAGCAGCGAAGAACCCTACCCCGACGGCATCAACCTCTACGTCGATAACAAAGGAGCCGCCACAAATGCACCTGCATCGTCGAGCCGCATGTACAGAATACTGCCAGACGGATCGTTGACTGCCAGCCGAGGCACCGGTTCACGATGGCAAGAGACTGAAATAGAGGGGGTAATCGTCGAGAGCAGTCAGACAGCAACGGGCTACCGAATCGAAATCGCCATACCCTGGACAGCCATCGGACTCAGCGCAATGCCAACCACCGGAAACATAAGCATAAACCTCGAAACAATCATATCGGGCTCCGACGGGCAGACCGTGGAGCACATTCCCGACGCATCAGGGACGAAGCCATCCACATGGATGCCCCTCAAGCTTCTCGAGCCCGACCCGACAGGCTGTCTGCCACCCACCCCTTCCCCGAGGGGGAGAGGTCTCTCGTACGGCATTTCCGGCCAGCCGATTCAGCCCAACCGGCAAGGCATCCACATAGAGAACGCAAGGAAGATACTGAGGCGATAGAATTCGTCCCCCGTGAAGTTCATAAAACCCACACGAAAATATTATAAAATCTACACGTGGAATTTGTCGAATCCTAATGTGGATTTTTGATAGTTGCTGTGAAGGAGCGGAGAAATTCTATGGAGCGATAATTCTGCCGTCCTGCATGCAGATTTTGCGGTCGGCAAGGTCGGCAAGTTGCTCGTCGTGTGTGACGATGACAAAGGTCTGCCCCATCTGGTCGCGAAGGTCGAAGAAGAGGCGATGTAGCTCCTGTTTATTCTGCGTGTCGAGGCTGCCGCTTGGCTCGTCGGCAAAGACGACGTCGGGATTGTTCACAAGTGCCCTAGCCACGGCGACACGTTGTTTCTCGCCTCCGGAAAGTTCGTTGGGTTTGTGCGATGCGCGCTGAGAGAGTCCCATGAAGGCAAGCAGTTCCTCGGCCCTCTTCTTTGCCTCTCTCCTTGAAGTGCCTCCAATGAGGGCGGGCATCATGATGTTCTCGAGCGCGGTAAACTCGGGCAGAAGCTGATGGAACTGAAAGACGAAGCCCATGTGCTGGTTGCGGAAGGCTGAACGACGCGCATCGCTCAGCTTCATGACGTCGATGCCGTCGATGATGACGCTACCGCTGTCGGCATGGTCGAGCGTACCCATAATCTGGAGGAGCGTAGTCTTGCCCGCTCCGCTCGCGCCAACGATGCTGACCACCTCACCTCGACCTATCTCGAGATCGATGCCTTTCAGGACTTCCAGACTGCCGAAACTCTTTTTTATGCCAAGAACTTTTATCATTTTCTATATTGTCGTTTACCATTTTACCACTTTCTTCCCCCCGATGATATTGATGCCCCGTCGCGGCTCGCTCAGTCGCTGACCAGCGAGATTGTAGATGGCTTGGCCGTTTTTCAATATTGACTGATCAACGTTTTCGATGCGGTCGGAGTGCTCCATCAGGTACTTGAGGCCCGCCTCTGCATCTATCTCGCCATAGCCATAGTCATTGTTGGGGTAAGCGAGCGTGGGGTCATGGCGGTTGCACGATGCGGCGAAAGCCTCGACGACCTGCTTGCGGGTCAATTTCGGGAAGGCTTCCATCCATTGCGCTATGATGCCGACCACGATGGGACACGACATGCTGGTGCCGCTCTGCGATGACCAGGTGTATTCACGCCCATTGAAGGTGGAGCTGTCGACGTCGGACGAAGTCATATGATTAGCAGGATGCTCCTCGCGATAGAAGCTGTTGAAGGCTGCGATAACGTTCGTACCAGGGGCTACAACCTCGGGTTTGATGTGGCCTGCCAGGGTTGGGCCTCGACTGCTATATGTCGCAACAACTCCCTCGCTGCCCCGATTAATGTTCTGCCAATTGCCGGCATAGTTGAAGAAACCAGTCCTGTAGGACGTTGCACCGACGCAGATGACGCTTGGGTCGGAGCCGGGGAAGTTGATGTTGTGCGTGTATTCCACGTCCATGTAATCGTGATAATATGGAAGAGTCGTAAGGTAACCAATCTCTTGAAACACCTCGACCTCGGCCTCTTCGCCCGCAACACCTATTGCTGTCTGCACGGAAAGGACGGAACCCTTGCCTATTTTGGTGATGACAACGTCGGTGACGAGCTGGCTCGAATCGTAACAACTGGGGTAGCAACCAAAGGTGAGCTCGTAGGTGAGGTTGCCTGCTGTGACGGTATCCACGAGCAGACTGTCCTCGTCAGCAAGGACTTCTTCAATTGGCATGACATAGTTGAGGGCGGCTTCCTGTGGAGAGGAGAAGAAATCGAGCTGAATATCGAAGCTCCCGCGGCTGCGAAGCATCATGTATGTGGTGGTGCTGGAGGGTTGGATAAGGGCAGCAGAGCGCTCTTTTCCCTTGGGTTTCTGCATGTAGGTACCAAAATTACTTTGGTTTCCGGCAGAAGAACAGATGAGTCGGCCCGGACGAACGAGGCTGTCGAGCACTATGCTGTAGAGTTGCGCCTCGCCCCAAAGGTCCTCGTGAGACCCTTCGCTGAAATTGATGACACATGGTTTGTTCGCCTCGTCGGCATATCGGAAGATATATTCAAAGCCAAGCAAGTCGGCAACAGGGCCAAAGAAATCCCAAATCGAATCGGGCACAAGTGGCTTATCATCCGTGACAGCATTGTTGACGAGACATAGGTCGGCATCCGGAGCCATGCCGATGTAGGGTTTGTCATAGCCGCTGCCGGCCGCCGTGCTTGCAGTATGTGTGCCATGATATTGCAGTTTGCTGTCGGAAGAGCATGCCTTTTGGAGAATCGTTTCCTCCGAGATAAATGCTTTCCCGACAGGAAGCTCCATGCCATAAACCGAGGTAAGTTGTCCGCCGTCTGCAGTCTGTTGTCCGTCGCCCGTTGCCTCTTCTTCGTCGCTCCCCGTCTCTTGTCCATCGAAATCAAGCATGTCCCAGAATGAGCGGACACGATAAGAACTGAGGTCACGGCTGTAGAACGAAGGATTAGTCAAGTCGAAACCGATGTCCATCACGCCAACGATGACGCCTTTTCCCGTGTAAGAGGGGCGATAAGGAGTGGCTGTGCGAAGGAGGTCGGAGCGTGTAATGATGGCCGATGTATCGGTTTGAGCATCGCAAACCCTGCCGCTTTCGATGCGCGTCACTTCCTTGCGAAGCGAGAGTGCCGCAAGTTCACGCTTTGGGACGCTGGCAGCATAGATGTTTCCCCAATGCGAATAGATGTGGCAACCATGCTGATGGAGGACATCCTCGCTGGTGGACAGAACGAGGACAAGCAGGCTCCTTCCCCGTTCCGCTGTTTGGGGAACGCTCTTTTGGCGAGTGCTTTTGGAACTTGAATCTTGGACCTTGAGTTCATTAAGGGTTTCGTATCGCACCATTGGAGACATCTTGTCGAACCTCGGACGCTGTGCTTCTGCCAGGAACGGCAGCAAAAGCGCGAGCAAAATCAATGCAGAGCGACGCGACGTAAAGAGCCAACGACGTATCAGGCCACCGAGAGAACGGGGTTGACGCTGTACAGCGGTGCCATTCGGCGTGAAGACCGAGATGCTTTCCTGCGGCTCGCCCCATTGGTCGGGGAACAGGAGCATGACGCTCGTATGACTGTAATAGCGATGAATCAGCAGGGGAAGTTCCTCGAAACTGTTCTGATAAGAGATGAATCCTGGTCGTGCCGTCACGGCGACAAGCATGCAGCTCAGGTCCATGTCGTGCCTCAAGTTGAGGAATTGCATCCATCGATTCATCTCGAGATAATGGGAGCGAACGTGACTATGCTTCTGTTCCATGTATCCTTTTATATAAGGTAACGTGTCTGCATGCGCGTGATATTCCAAATGACAGTCAAGCTCCTCGCCTATTCTGCAGATGTGCTCCAGCCATTTATAGAAGCCAACTTCGTATTCAGCCTTTTGCGGAACGGCGATGACGACTCGCCGAATGGTGCCGGGAGGCACGATGCTACGGACTGCCATAACTTCTCTGTGGGTGCCGTTCACGACGTTATCTATCACGCTTCCCAAGGAGGATTTGGCCATTCCCGTCGTTCTGTCGTTCAGGCAAACGATGACCTCGCCACAATCATACTCGTTCATGGTATGCAGGATGCCGCCAGCGATGTTCGTGCTCATACGGTTCAGGATGGCCATCGGCACGTCTGCAGCGGCAGCAATCATTTGCGCCTGCTCGAGCATTCTGTGTCCCAATGCCTGTCCTTTAAGGGAAGGTTTGGAAGGGTCTTCGTAGGAAACGCACAATCCCATGAGGCTATCGGGGATGAAAGGATTGCGGATGAGGATGGCGAGCTGCGTCATCACATCCACATTATCCTCCTGACTATAGGTAATCAGGCATTTACCATGATACGAGCCCCTGTTGTCTTCGAGCGCCGTATCGCTCAAAGCGAGCCGTTTTGCCCCTCTGCTTGTGGCGAAACCGCTAATGAGGCAACTGAAGAGGATGAGCATCACGGTGCCGCCAAGCACCTCGTCGTTCATGAGCCCTACATTCGGGTCGGTTCCGATGGTGACGATTGCAAGGGCTCCTGCCGCGTGAGCATTGGTCAGGCCGAACATCAGCCACATGCTGTTCCTGCCCTCTCCCATAGTCCAAGCCATGATGGCGGAGGCAATCAGCTTGGAGACCATTCCCGTCACAACCATCACGGCAACCAGCCAAAGCGTTTCGGGATGGCGAATCAGGATGCCGATGTCGATAATCATGCCGACTCCAATCAGGAAATACGGGATGAAAAGTGCGTTGCCGACGAACTCGAGGCGCGACATCAAGGGACTGGTCTTGGGGATGAGACGGTTGACAATCAAGCCTGCGAGGAATGCTCCGAGCAGTCCCTCCAAACCCACCATCTTCGCCAAAGACGCGCTGAGGAAGACGAGGGCCAGGATGAAAATGAACTGCATCACGCCGTCTTCATAGCGACGCAGGAACCATCGGCCGACTCTGGGGAACACGAAGATGGCAAACCCAACATAGAGCGCACACTTCAGGCCAAAGAGAAGCCAAGTCGTCAGGGATGTGTCGGGGCTTTGTCCGCCCACCACCATTGCCAGGACAAGCAGGGCTGCAAAGAGGGCAATGGCAGTTGCAACAACGCTCACGACCACCGCTCTATGCCTACTCAGGCCGTAACGTCCTACAATTGGGTACGTTACAAGGGTATGACTGGCATAGATACATGCCAGGAGAAGGCTGGTGGAGAGTCCGAATCCGAGCAGCCAGACACTCGACGCAAGACCCAAAATGAAGGGAATCGTAAAGGTAAGAATGCCGAAACGAAGTCCCGTACGGCCATACAACTCTACGCTGCCCATCTCCAACTCCAAGCCTGCAAGGAACATTATATAATAGATGCCGACCTGTCCGAAGAGTTCGAACGAACGGTCATGCGCGAGAAGATTGAAGCCGTACTGACCGACGAGGATGCCTGCAATGATGAGTCCGACCACTGGCGGCACCCTTAATTGCCTGAACATCAACGGTGCAAACAATATGATGGCCAGCACCACCGAGAAAATCCACGTGGGGTCGGTGATGAGTGCAGTTGCCGGAACGGCCTGAAGAGCACTGAAAAGCATCATTTGTCGCACTATAGTATATAATTTGGGAGCAAAGTTACAAAAAAATTAGCAATAAAGAGTGATGTTATGAAAAATAATTTGTCGAGCCGCATAACTTGATATGTTTGCGAGTACTGCGTTCCAAAAAATACGGAGGACTGCAGTCCTCCTAAAATTTTCTTATAGGAGGACTCGAGTCCCACCATGGGAGGACTGGAGTTTTTCCGTGGTGGGACGGCAGTCCTCCCACGGTGGGACTGGCATCCAAACTGGGCATGTTTGCAGGCTTAACTTTTGACTTTTGTCAAAAACACGCGTCAAAGGCGATAATTTTTCACTTTTCACTTTTCACTTTTCAC
>JAGCNZ010000019.1 GCA_017645655.1 Bacteroidaceae bacterium
AACCTCGTCTTCCAGGATGATGAGCTCCTTGCTACGACCCGCAATCACACTGATAACGCGGTTTCCCGCAGCCTTGAGGGCCTGAATGATAGGCAACATGGGAGCAGTTCCCACGCCACCACCAGCACAAAGTACGGTGCCGTAGTTCTCGATATGAGTGGCGCGACCAAGAGGTCCGACCACATCTGCAATGTAATCACCTTCGCCGAGGGCACAGAGTTGACTCGTGCTCGCTCCAACTGTCTGGATAACCAACGTGATGGTTCCCTTGTCGAGGTCGCTTCCTGCTATGGTTAGAGGCACTCGCTCTCCCTTCTCGTCAACGCGAACGATGACGAAATGACCAGCCTTGCGTGCCTTTGCAATCAATGGTGCTTCAACGTCCAGGCGGAATACCTTCTCGCTGAACTGAACTTTCTTTACAATCTTGTACATACCTTAATATAACTTATGCTTTTTTGCGCTTTTGGCGGCAAAGGTACGAAAAAAAAGCGAGATATGTTATATCTCGTCGATATTTATTGCTTTTCTTATGCCATATTATATCACGGAATAACGTTCTGCCTCTCATGTCGGGAAAAAGATTCAATTATATCATGAAAGACATTGAAGTATGAGAAAAAAACGGTATCTTTGTAGCGAGAAAGAAACAAACAGACATGAAGATGAAGAAATGGATTGCAGGACTCATCTTGCTTCCGCTAACGGCATCGGCACAGACGTTGGAGGAGTGTCAGCAGGCGGCAGAGCGAAACTATCCGCTGATACAACAGTATGACCTCATTTCGAAGACAACGCAACTGACGGTAAGCAACATCCAGAAAGGTTGGCTGCCTCAGGTGTCGGCCTCGGCACAAGCAACTGTGCAGAGCGATGTGACGGCATGGCCCGACCAGATGCAGACGATGCTGGAAGGAATGGGGGTGGACATCAAGGGCCTGAGGAAGGACCAGTATCGCATTGGCATCGATGTGCAGCAGACCATCTATGACGGTGGAGCCATCAGCAGCCAGAAGGAGATAGCCCGCAGGCAAGGCGAGGTGCAGGAAGCGCAGACAGAAGTGACGATGTATCAAGTGCGCCGACGAGTGAACGAGATGTACTTCGCGTCGCTCCTGATAGAAGAACAAATCAAACTCAACAACGACCTTCAGGAACTGTTGGCAGGCAATGAGAAGAAGCTTGCCTCGATGTTTGAGCGAGGCACGGCTGCCGAGAGCGACTATCTGAATGTCAAGGCCGAACGGCTCAGCGTCATGCAGCAAAAGACGAATCTTGAAGTCCAACAGCAGACGCTGAAGAGGATGCTCTCAACGTTTTGTGGGATAGAGGTGAAGACCTTGACCAAGCCCCTTATGCCAGCAGTAGAACAACAGACAGGCTTGCGGCCAGAGTTGAGGGCCACCGATGCCCAGCTGCGTTTGGTCGATGCTCAGGAGAAAGCACTTAATGCAGCATTGATGCCAAGGTTCGGCATCTTTGCTCAAGGATGGTATGGCTATCCGGGATTGAACATGTTTGAGGACATGATGCGCCATCGCTGGTCGCTGAACGTCATCGCCGGTGCGCGCTTGTCATGGAACATAGGTGCACTCTATACCCACAAGAACGACAAGGCAAAGATACAACTGCAGCGCGCCTCGGCGGAGACCAATCGACTGGTGTTCCTCTTTAATAATAATATGGAACAGATACAACAGAACGAGAACATCGAGCGCTATCGCAAGCTGATGGCCGACGACGAAGAGATGATTTCGCTTCGTGGCAAGATACGCAAGGCGGCGGAGTCGAAACTGCAGCACGGCATCATCGACGTGAACGACTTGGTTCGCGAAATCAATGCCGAAAGTGCGGCTCGCGTACAGCAGTCTGTGCATGAGATAGAGATGCTGAAGGAGATGTATGACTTGAAGTTTACCACAAACAATTGATATGAAGAAGATAATGACGATAGCAATGGCGCTGGCGGTGCTGGTCGGTTGCAAACAGAAAGTAAAGGAGTTCGATGCCACAGGTGTGTTCGAAGCTACAGAAATCACCGTGTCAGCAGAACAGAGCGGACAACTCATGCGCTTCGACATCAATGAGGGCGACGAGGTCGCTGAGGAATGCGAAGTGGGCTTGATTGACACGACGCAGATTTGGCTGAAGATAGTGCAGGCCGATGCTACGAAGGCTGTGTACCAGAGCCAGAAGCCTGACATGGAAAAGCAGATTGCAGCTACTCGTCAGCAACTGGCTAAGGCTCGTCAAGAACAACAACGCTACAGCGAACTTGTCAGCGACGGCGCGGCTCCCCAGAAGATGCTCGACGATGCAACGAACCAGGTTAAGGTGCTGCAGAAACAGCTCGATGCACAAATCTCTTCGCTAAGCACCAGCACAAATGCGTTGAACAAACAAATGGCTGCCACCGATGTGCAAGTGAGTCAGTTGCAGGACCAGTTGCAGAAGTGTCACATCACGACGCCAACGAAAGGTGTCGTTCTTGAGAAGTATGTGGAGCGAGGCGAGTTCGTGTCACCTGGCAAGCCGCTATTCAAGATGGCCGACACCGAGAAGATGTACCTGCGTGCCTATATCACCTCGCTGCAATTGCAGAATGTAAAGGTTGGGCAGGCCGTGAAGGTTTTTGCTGACTACGGCAAAGGCGAGCGCCATGAGTACGACGGAAAGGTCAGTTGGATTAGCAGCCGTTCAGAGTTCACGCCCAAGACTATCCTTACTGACGACGAACGCGCCGACTTGGTCTATGCTGTCAAGATTGCCGTGAAGAACCGCCTGCGCCTGAGCGAAGCGAAGAACGACGGATATATCAAGATTGGAATGTATGGCAATGTGAAGCTATGAATGCTATTGAGGTAAATGGCATATCGAAGTCGTACGGACGTGTGCAGGCACTGCAAGATGTCTCGTTCTCTGTCTCCAAAGGCGAGGTCTTCGGACTGATAGGCCCTGACGGTGCAGGAAAGACGTCGCTGTTTCGCATCCTCTGCACTCTGCTGCTGCCCGATAAAGGCACAGCCTCGGTGGATGGCTTCGACGTGGTAAAAGGGATGAAGGACGTGCGCCGACGTGTCGGATATATGCCGGGCAAGTTCTCGCTGTATCAGGACTTGACGGTGAGGGAAAACCTTGAATTCTTTGCCACACTTTTCGGCACGACCGTCGAAGAAGGTTACGACTCCATAAAAGCCATTTACTCGCAGATAGAACGATTCAACGACCGCAAGGCAGGGGCTTTGTCTGGTGGCATGAAGCAGAAGCTGGCGCTCTCGTGTGCCTTAGTGCATCAACCCTCCGTGCTCTTCCTCGACGAACCGACGACAGGCGTCGACCCTGTCTCTCGTAAGGAGTTCTGGGAGATGCTTGCCACACTTAAGGAGCGAGACATCACCATCGTTGCCTCTACTCCTTATCTCGACGAGGTGCGGCAATGCGAACGCGTTGCATTCCTGAATGAGGGACACATAATGGGAGTTGACACTCCTGAAATCATCCTTGACTGCTTCGAAGATGTGTTCAATCCTCCTGGGATAAATCACGAGAAGGCGGCCGAAGTGAAGGATGAGAAGGTCATTGAGGTGGAACATCTTGTTAAGGCATTCGGCAACTTCCATGCAGTAGACGACATCTCGTTCTGCGTGAAGAAAGGCGAGATATTCGGTTTCCTTGGAGCTAATGGAGCAGGCAAGACCACAGCGATGCACATGCTGACTGGACTGAATCAACCGACGAGCGGCACAGGAAGAGTGGCAGGCTTCGACATCCGCACGGAGTACGAACAGATTAAGAAGCACATTGGCTATATGAGCCAGAAGTTCTCGCTCTATGAAGACTTAACCGTCAACGAGAACATTCGCCTGTTTGCCGGCATCTATGGAATGCAAGACGAAGCCATCAAGCGAAAGACTGACGAGCTGTTGCGGCAGTTGAAGTTCGAGGAGCACAAGGACGACCTTGTGGGTTCGCTCCCGCTCGGTTGGAAGCAGAAGCTGGCCTTCAGCGTCAGCATCTTTCACGAGCCAAGCATCGTCTTCCTTGACGAACCGACAGGAGGCGTTGATCCAGCCACGCGTCGCCAGTTTTGGGAACTTATCTACGAAGCAGCTCAACGTGGCATTACCGTCTTCGTGACAACCCACTACATGGACGAAGCCGAATATTGCGACCGCATCTCAATCATGGTGGATGGCAAGATAAAAGCGATTGGCTCGCCTAAAGAACTTAAGCAGCAGTTCCACCAACCCGACATGGACAGCGTGTTTACCTATCTGGCTCGCCAGGCCACAAGAAGTAGTGATTAACGATGAAGCAGTTTGTATCATTCGTCATAAAGGAGGCCCGTCACATTCTGCGCGACAAGCGTACGATGCTGATTCTCTTCGGTATGCCCATCGTGCTGATGCTGCTCTTCGGCTTTGCCATCACCAATGACGTGAAGAATGTGCGTACCGTGATTGTTACTTCTCAGATGGACAATCAGACGCAAGCGGCTGTGGAGCGCCTTGCTGCATCGGAGTATTTCTCGATAGTTCAAACCGTCGGCACACCGAAAGATGCCGAGCAACTCATTCGCAGCCAGAAGGCTGACTTGGCTATTACGTTCGCTCCTAAGCATCAGGGCGTCCAAATCATCGTTGATGGCAGCGACCCCAACATGGCACAGCAATGGACGGCATACGCCCAACAAGTTGTTGCCAATCCAAGTTCGACAATCATTAGTCAAAAGCTCCTGTACAATCCTCGCATGAAGTCTGCCTACAACTTCGTTCCCGCCATTATGGGTATGCTTTTGCTGCTTATTTGTGCGATGATGACTTCCGTTTCCATCGTTCGCGAGAAGGAACGCGGGACAATGGAGGTGCTACTCGTGTCGCCCATCCAGCCGTTGATGATTATAGTGGCAAAGGCTGTGCCATACCTATTGCAGGCTTTCCTTATCCTGATTATTATTCTCGTGATGTCGGCCACCGTGCTCGATGTGCCGCTGGCCGGAGGCATCGGATGGATTGTGCTTGTCTCGCTCATCTACATCCTGCTTGCACTCTCGCTTGGCTTGCTCATCTCGAACATTGCACAGACACAGTTCGTCGCCCTGCTTGTCTCAGCAATGGTGCTGTTGCTGCCCACGGTAATGCTTTCCGGCATGCTGTTCCCAATCGAGTCTATGCCTGTCGTCTTGCAATGGGTGTCGGCCATCATCCCGCCTCGCTATTACATCGATGCCATGCGAAAACTGATGATTATGGGCGTGAGCATTGAGAGTGTCTGGCACGATGTGCTGGTGCTTTGCCTGATGACTGCCGTCTTGCTCACCGTCGCCCTGAAGAAGTTCAACACAAGGCTTTCGTGAAGGATTAAAGTTCTTCCTCCGTAATAACGAAATAACGTCATAACGAAATAAGAGAGAAAAGCATGATAAAGTACCTTCTTCAGAAAGAGTTCCTGCAGATTCGTCGCAACTCGTTTATGCCGAAGATCATCTTCATCTTCCCCATCATGGTGATGTGCGTCATGCCGTGGGTGATGAACCAGGAGGTGAAGAATATTCGTGTGGATGTTGTGGACAGCGACCGCACTTCTGCCAGTCAGCAACTCGTGCATCGCATCGAAGCCTCCAACTATTTCCTCTTCAATGGTCAGAAAGAGTCATACGCGGAGGCATTGAAGGACATCGAGCTTTCCCATGCCGACATCATTCTGGAGATAAATGACGGGAAGTATCTCGTCGCGGCTAATGCAGTCAATGGCACGAAAGGCGCTATCGGCTCGTCGTATCTGTCGCAGATAATAGGCGCGAATGTTCAAGAGATTCTGACCGCATCACAGCCTTCCGTCCTTTCCTTATATAATAAAGGGCAGAACTACAAAGTCTTTATGATTCCTGCCTTGATGGGTATCTTGATGATGATGCTTTGCGGCTTCCTGCCTGCCCTGAACATCGTGGGCGAGAAAGAACGTGGCACCATCGAACAAATCAACGTCACGCCCGTCTCGAAGTGGTCGTTTATCCTTGCCAAGCTTATTCCTTATTGGATAATTGGACTGCTGGTGCTCACGGTCTGCCTCGTGCTCTCGTGGCTCATTTACGGTATTACCTGCCAGGGACCGCTTGTCCTCATCTACATGCTTGCCATCCTGCTTGCACTTTTCTTCTCATCCTTCGGACTTATTGTCAGCAATTACAGCGATACGATGCAGCAGGCCATGCTCGTCATGTGATTCTTCGTGGTCTGCCTCATGCTTCTTTCCGGCCTCTTCACTCCTACGCGCTCTATGCCAGCCTGGGCATACCTCACCACCTACGTCAACCCCATGCACTACTTCATCGATGCCATCCGCACCGTCTTCGTGCGAGGCGGCAGCTTCTTGGCCATCGCACATCAAGTGGCAGCCCTCGCAGCCATATCTGCTGTGATGTCAGTATGGGCAGTCATGAGCTATAAGAAGAAC
>JAGCNZ010000117.1 GCA_017645655.1 Bacteroidaceae bacterium
ATCGCATACCTTGAGCAATTCTAATTGCCAAATAACAAAATAGTAAATAAATTGTAAATAGTAAATAGTCAAATAGTAAATGGCTAAGTTGAATTTTGTAGAAGAACTGAAATGGCGTGGCATGATTCACCAGATGATGCCAGGCACAGAAGAATTATTACTGAAAGAACAAGTATCGGCTTACGTGGGCATTGACCCGACGGCAGACAGCCTGCATATCGGTCACCTTTGTGGCGTCATGATGCTGCGTCACCTGCAACGCTGCGGCCACAAGCCCATCGCACTCGTCGGAGGAGCAACTGGCATGATTGGTGACCCGAGCGGAAAAAGTCAGGAGCGTAACCTGCTGAACGAGGAAACGCTGCGACATAACGTGGAGTGCATCAAGAAGCAGCTGGCGCACTTCCTCGACTTCGAGAGCGACGCACCAAACAAAGCCGAGCTGGTCAACAACTATGACTGGATGAAGGACTTCACTTTCCTCGACTTTGCACGCGAGATAGGCAAGTGCATCACCGTGAACTACATGATGGCGAAGGACAGCGTGAAGCGTCGCCTCAACGGTGAGGCGCAGGACGGCATGTCGTTCACCGAGTTCACCTACCAGCTCCTGCAAGGTTACGACTTCCTGCATCTCTACCAGACGAAGAACTGCAAGCTGCAGATGGGCGGCAGCGACCAGTGGGGCAACATCACTACCGGCACAGAGCTCATCCGCCGCAAGCTTGGCATAGAGAACGAAGCCTTTGCCCTAACCTGTCCACTCATCACGAAGGCCGACGGCAAGAAGTTCGGCAAGACGGAGAAAGGCAACATCTGGCTCGACCGCAACCGCACCTCTCCCTACGCCTTCTATCAGTTCTGGCTCAACGTGGCCGACGAGGACGCAGAACGTTACATCAAGATATTCACCTCGCTCGACAAGCCGACCATCGACGCCCTCATCGAGGAGCATCGCAAGGACCCAGGCCTGCGCGTCCTGCAGAAGAAGTTGGCAGAGGAACTGACCATCATGGTTCATAGCAAAGAAGACTACGAGCAGGCACTTGAGGCCAGCGGCATCCTTTTCGGCAAGAGCACGAAGGAGAGCCTCGTGAAGCTCGACGAACAGACGCTTCTTGATGTCTTCAGCGGCGTACCTCAGTTCGAGATAAGCAAGGAACTGCTTGCAGGTGAAGGCACGAAAGCAGTTGACCTCTTTGCAGAGCACACGCAGTGCTTCCCCAGCAAGGGCGAAATGCGCAAGCTCACTCAAGGCGGCGGCGTCAGCCTCAACAAGGAGAAACTCACCTCGTTCGACCAGATGGTTACAGAAGCCGACCTCCTCGACGGCAAATATCTGCTCGTACAGCAAGGAAAGAAGAAGTACTTTTTGCTCATCGCAAAGTAAAAAAGTGAAGGTAAGCAAATAATTTTTCACTTTTCACTTTTCACTTTTCACTGTTTGTTGTATCTTTGCAGCCGCAAACGCTAATAACGTTTGGTTTGGATTGGGCTATGGTGTAATGGTAGCACAAGAGGTTTTGGTTCTCTTAGTCTTGGTTCGAACCCAGGTAGTCCAACAATCCGATTAGGCGAGAGTCATGAAAGTTGCTTTCAAATGACCGAGCAAGAGGATTGTCGAAGGAAGCAAAGCTTCATTCAACTAAAAGATTAGGCGAGAGCAATATCAAGCTTGTTTGAATATTGCCGAGCAAGAGGATTGTCGAAGGAAGCAAAGCTTCATTCAACTAAAAGAGTAAGCAAGAGCAATATCAAGCGAAGCTTTATTCAACACATAGAAGCGCGATGCATGATGCACCGCGCTTCTCTATTGTAGCATAAGGATGTCTACTTTGCTCCCTTTCTTCTGTTGCATTCGATGCAGAGCATCTGGCAGTTCTCGATGACTGTGCGGCCGCCGTCGCGCCAGGGCGTGATGTGGTCGCCTTCCATCAGTTCGTAGTCGAACTCACGGCCACAGAGCGGACAGATGTGGTTCTGCTTTTCCCATACTGCCAACTTGATGTCTTCGGGGAAAGCGCGAAGGTCAAGATAGTGCTCGTCGCCTGTCAGGACGTATGGGATGATGCCTGTCTGCTTCTGTATGTCGCCATCTCGCATCAGGGTTGAGATGCGACGGGCAAGGTCGGCAGTATCGAGTGTCGAGGAGCCGAACCTGTCGTAAAGTTCAGCCCAGTTGAGTCCCTTCATTATCTTCCTGAACTTCTTCATATCGAAGTTTGTCTGTGCCCAGTTCAGGACAGTCTGGAAGTAAGTCCAGAGGTTGTTGGCGTTTGGGTCGTGCTGATGGTCGGCCATGTAGCCTTTGATGGACTGCGGATGCCCTTGCCTGGTCTCGTGTTCGCTCATCCATTCGAGGGCTTTCTTGAGGAAGTCCTGACGAATGGGCGTACCGTTGACGAGGTCTTTGCCCAAGCGTGCACCGCCGCTGTTAGTTTTCGAGAAGTGTTTCTTTGCATCCGAGACGAAAGGTCCGGCAAAGATAGCGTTGTTTATCTCCTGGTCGTTCAGCACCTTGCCGGCGATGTTGATTGTTTCGAACCATTTGAGTTTCTCGCTTGCCTCGCCCTGACAGACGTAGATGTCGAGCTTGTAGTCGAGAATCTTCTTTTGGATGTCGGCAGGTTGGTTGTGGAAGTTCTTGAAGTCGTAGGAGAAGTGACCAACAACATATTCACAGATTGAGATGGTGCGCTGCTGTCCGTCCATCACTTCGTAAGGGCACTCGGCATCGTCGCTGCGCTTCACCCAATACATCACGTTCAAAGGGTAATTGTGAAGCACCGTCGTGATGACTGCCTGTTCTTCCTTTTCGTTGTAGATAAACTCGCGCTGATAAGGCGGACGTATGTCGAGCAAACCGCCATATCCACGCACGCCCAATTCGTCGTTGTTGATGTAACCTGCGACTATCTCGCGAACGGTTACTTCCTTCTTTTCAATTGTCATCATAGCGTTTGAGGGTGTTTATTGCGGATTATAATGCGTGAATAAGGCAAATATACTTTATCATCTTTTATGAAATAGAGCGAATTCATGTTTGCCGTTACATGAGCCATATTGCCTTGACTTCTTAACTTGTTTATTGTTTCCTGTCCCATAGTTTTTACTCCGATACTACGTAACCAATCCTGATCGTCAGCACAACCTATTATTTCAAATTGTTCTGGATTATACTTGTCAAGGAATGTCGTTGGCACACCCATAGCATCTGGGTAGTCATATGGAATATCTGAAACTCTACTTACTTCTATAGCATCATAGTTTGCATATGTTGGATATTCTTCGGGTAAGTAGGGGCGAATTAGATCAAGTTCTTCGTGACGTTTGTTGTGGTCAAGATTTGTGTACCAGCATATACCAGGTACTTTTATACATTCATCAGGATTGAACCCCTTTTGCTTAACAAACTTTCTATTTGCTTCAAGGACATTATCATAAGGCGATTTGTAAACTAATGACAAGTTAAACCCATATCCTGTCCATATACTGTTATTTTGTATTAATGGAAACACTTCTTTATAATGAAGGGCATTCATGTGTCCTATTATCAAGAACTTCTTCTCATACTGCATCAGTTGCCCAATGTATTCCCTAAACAACGAGAACGGTGGGTTTGTAACTACGATGTCCGCTTGCTTTAGCAGTTCGAGACATTCTGCGCTGCGGAAGTCGCCGTGCTGCTTGAGCAAGGAGATGGCGTTCTTGTCGTTCTTTAACAGATATTGCACGTCTGTTAAATCGACTGCGCCATCGCCGTTCAGGTCTTTGACTTCTGTTATCTCGACTTTGTAGGCAATCTTCTTGGGATCATCCGAGAAGTCGCCAAAGTCAAGCAGCAGCTCGTTGCCTTGAACAGGCGAGCCGTCGAAGCAGGTGCAGATAAGTTTCTTTAGCCCCAGCTGGTTGAAGTTCAGGGCAAAATACTTGAAGAAGTTACTCTCGTAAGGGTCGTCGCAGTTACAGAGCACGACCTTGTCAGCGAAGTGCGGCCAGTAGTGCTGCAACTCGCGCTCTATGTCACCCATCTGCGTGTAGAACTCATCCTTCTTTGCAGTCTTGGCAGCATTAAGGTTCTTGTTAGCCATACGCTATGCATTGTGCGCATGCTTATCTTCGGGCAGGCAGGAGGGCACAAAGAAAACATGGACGATCATCATCCATGCTTCAAAGGCCCTGAGAATAGCCTGCTAACTCAGATAAATCACGTCCATGCATAGTGCACAGACATTTGCGATTTATTCTTTTGAGTTAGCTTTTTTGAATTTCTCAGGTTCTTGAAGCAATTCCGAATAACAGCAAACGCTTGTTAATGATTCCAATAAGATATGAAAGGTACCTCCACTGAGGCTATTTTTGCCCTTTCGGTTGCAAAGATACACATTTTTCTCGTATCTGCAAAGCTCAGAGAAGAAAAGATTAGGCATAGGAGTGCAGGTCGGCGAATTACGAAGCGTGTTTGGCAGGGCAATGAAACGTGCCAAATCGGGATATACAACGTGCCGTGCGGGGATACTCAACAGGTCGCGTGACGTTTTAGCGGCCGCCAAAAGAATTCACGGCGCCCGCCAAAAGAAACCGTAGCGCCCGCCAAAAATATTCACGGCGCCCGCTAAAAACCGATTTCCATATAGTAGAGCCCTCTCCCGAGCCATATCCCCCTGAATGCCTCGCCTGCTTGACATGCCTGATTATTTAATGTGCGAGAGATAAAAAAAGGTGACAATTCTTTTGCGTTATGCGTGATAATTCGTAAATTTGCAAAGAAATAATCAAAAATGTTCTTGGGGGCAGTCAACAAATCCTGCCGGGAAGCTCGACACTGCTCCGCACTTAAAAACCGACATGCAAACCTATAATATCAATCCAAATGACTAAACGCATTATTGTGGTGGGCAGTTGCAACACGGATATGGTGATTCGCGTGGACCATCTGCCACTGCCGGGCGAGACGATTATCGGTCACGACTTCATTACGAACCAAGGCGGCAAAGGCGCTAACCAAGCGGTGGCGGTGAGACGACTGGGAGGCGAGACGGCGTTCATTGCTCGGCTGGGCAACGACGACTTCGGCAAGAACTCGCTCCGACTGCTCACGGAGGAGGGCATCGACACGCAATATGTCGCTCTGACGGACGGCATTTCGACGGGTGTTGCACTGATTCCTGTGGACGATAAGGGCGAGAACTCGATTATCGTCTCGAGTGGAGCCAATGCTCTGCTCTCGCCCGACGACATCGAGGCTGCTGAGCCGCTGTTCCGCGAGGCTGCAATCCTGTTGATGCAACTGGAGACGCCCATCCCGACGCTGGTCAGCGCAGCCCGATTGGCGAAGCGCTACGGAGCGACGGTTGTGCTGAACCCCGCTCCCTATCCGAAGGAACCGCTGCCTGCCGAATTGCTCGAGATGGTGGACATCATCACGCCTAACGAGACAGAGGCTGCTGGGATGAGCGGCGTGAAGGTGGCGGACGAGGGCTCGGCACTGAAGGCAATTCAAGCCATTCAACGTCAAGGCGTAGGCAATGTCATCATCACTGCCGGAGCTGCTGGAGCCTATACGACAATGGATGGGCAGCTGGTCTGCATCCCGACAAACAAGGTGGATGTGGTGGACACGACGGCAGCAGGCGACACCTTCTGCGGAGCTCTGTGTGTGGCACTAAGCAGAGGCAAAGACTTTGCCGAGGCAATCCGCTTCGCCAACAAAGCAGCCTCCATCAGCGTGACTCGCATCGGAGCATGGAGAAGCATACCATACGAAAAGGAAATCCTTAACTCTTAATCCTTAATTCACATATAGCCATGTTCATCGTAAAAAGTTATCTTTTGGCAGTCATCCTGTGCGTTGTCACGATGATGTGCTGGGGCTCGTGGGGAAACACTCAGAAACTCGCAAGCAAGAGCTGGCGGTACGAGCTTTTCTATTGGGACTATGTAATCGGCATCTTGCTTTTCTCGCTCGTTGTGGGCTTCACCTTCGGCAGCTTCGGCGAAGAGGGGCGCAGCTTCACGACAGACCTCGCCCAACTGTCGCTTCCGACGTTCGGCTGGATTATTCTGGGCGGCGTGATTTTCAACCTGGCCAACATTCTGCTCAGCGCTTCCATCTCGCAAGCAGGTATGACGGTAGCATTTCCCATTGGTGTGGGGCTGGCACTGGTGCTCGGCGTCATCCATAACTACATCCTGCAGGCTAAGGGAAATGCCCTGCTGCTCTTCCTGGGTGTGGCTCTGGTTGTCGTGGCCATCATAGTGAACGGCATCGCTTCTGGCCGCATCCAGAAGCTTCGTGCTTTGGGAGCAACGAACAAGCAGGAGAAGGGTTCAAGCAGCCGGAAAGGCATCATCCTGGCCATCGTGGCAGGCGTGCTGATGTCGTTCTTCTACAGCTTCGTGGCAAAAGGTATGGACCTGGACAACTTCGAGAATCCAGCCATCGGCAAGGCGACACCCTACACTGCATTCTTCATCTTCTCGGTAGGCGTGTTCCTGAGCAACTTCCTGTGGGGCACAATAGCCATGAAGCGACCCGTGGAAGGCGAGCCCGTGAGCTATGCCGACTATTTCCGCGGCTCGGGCAGTCTGCATTTTGTCGGTCTGTTGGGCGGCATAATCTGGGGTCTGGGAACAGTGCTCAGTTACATTGCAGCAGGCAAGGCTGGGGCTGCCATCTCGTATGCACTGGGGCAAGGAGCGCCACTGATAGCTGCGCTGTGGGGCGTCTGCGTGTGGAAGGAGTTCAAAGGTGCCGACAGAAAGACAAACGGCTACCTCGCCATCATGTTCATCTTCTTCCTGGCAGGCCTGACTCTAATTGTGGCAGCAGGGAAATAAGACAGCGTTCTTAGCGCACGATTAGCAGTCTTGGCAAAAGGTCAAGCAATTCGTAAACACATTAGGGAACGTTCCAATTGGGGCGTTCCTTTTTTCTTCCCACCTGCGGGCGTGGGCGCAAACGCGCACATACATATAATAAATAAGTGAAAAGTGAAAAGCGAAAAGTGAAAAATTATGGGGAAAATGCTTTTTTTCTATATATATAATGTGTAATCCGAAAAAAATGACTTACCTTTGCAGCCGCAAATCCATTGAACATTCAACATTGAACATTGACCATTATAACATATGAAAGATAATCTGGTAATCGTGGAGAGCCCGGCAAAGGCTAAGACTATCGAGAAGTTCCTGGGTGATAAATACAAGGTGCTGTCCAGCTACGGACACATTCGCGACCTGAAGAAGCGGTCGTTCAGCGTGGACGAGAAGACGTTCGCGCCACAGTATGAAGTACCTTCCGACAAGCAGAAGGTGGTGGCTCAGCTGAAGAGTCAGGCTGACCAGGCCAGCATGGTTTGGTTGGCTTCCGATGAAGACCGCGAGGGAGAAGCTATCAGCTGGCATCTCTATGAGGTGCTCGGGCTGAGGCCTGAGAAGACACGTCGCATCGTCTTCCACGAGATTACGAAGCCTGCCATTCTGGATGCCATAGAACATCCACGGCAGATTGACCTCAACCTGGTGAACGCTCAGCAGGCTCGTCGTGTGCTCGACCGCATCGTGGGCTTCAAGCTCAGTCCTGTGCTCTGGCGCAAGGTGAAGCCAAGCCTCTCGGCCGGCCGTGTGCAGAGCGTTGCCGTGCGTCTGATTGTGGAACGCGAGCGCGAGATACAGAACTTCAAGTGCGAAGAGAACTACCGCGTGACGGCCCTCTTCCACAATGCCGACGGCAGCGAGGTGAAGGCTGTGCTGAACCGTCGCTTTGCCACCATCGACGAGGCGAAGACTTTCCTCGAGAGCGTGAAGGGCAGCAAGTTCACCGTTCAGGACATCCAGACGAAGCCCGTGAAGCGCACCCCTGCTCCTCCATTCACGACGAGCACCCTGCAGCAGGAAGCTGCTCACAAGCTGGGCTTCACTGTGGCACAGACGATGATGGTGGCTCAGCACCTCTATGAGAGCGGTCGCATCACCTATATGCGTACGGACAGCGTCAACCTCAGCAAGCTCTGCCTGGGTGCCAGCAAGACTGTCATCGCTGAACAGATGGGCAAGGAGTACGTCAAGACACGCCAATATCACACCAGTTCGAAGGGCGCTCAAGAGGCTCACGAAGCCATCCGTCCCACATATATGGACCAGCAACAGATTGAAGGCAATCAGCAGGAACGCCGCCTCTACGACCTCATCTGGAAGCGCACCATCGCAAGCCAGATGGCAGATGCTGAGCTGGAGCACACAAATGTGACCATCAGCATCGACGGCAAGGAAGAGACCTTCGTGGCAGAGGGTGAGGTAGTGAAGTTCGATGGTTTCCTACGTGTTTATAGTGACGAAGCACTCCCCCAAAGGGGAAGCGGGGATGGGGCTTCCGAGAACGAGGACAACGAGAACCTAAGCACGCTGCCTGTCATGCAGGTGGGCGAGACGTTGAACCGTGAGCAAATCGTCGCCACGCAGCGCTTCTCTCAGCGTCCTGTTCGCTACAACGAAGCCAGCCTTGTCCGCAAGCTCGAGGAGCTCGGCATCGGTCGTCCAAGCACTTACGCCACAACCATCACCACCATTCAACAACGTGAATATGTGGAGAAGGGCGACAAGCCAGGCGAAGAGCGCTCGTATCAGACAATCACCCTGAAGGGCGACAAGCTGACGCAAGCTTCCCACACGACTATCGTCGGTCAGGAACGTGGCAAGCTTCTCCCCACAGATACAGGCATCGTGGTGAACGACTTCCTCATCGAGAACTTCCCCGAAATCATGGACTACAACTTCACGGCAGACATCGAGAAGGAGTTCGACGAGATAGCCGAAGGCAAGATGGCTTGGGAAGGCGTCGTCAAGAACTTCTATCAGGGCTTCGAGCCGCTGGTGGAGAAGTCCGTCAACACTCATACAGAACACAAGGTGGGCGAACGCTTGCTTGGCAAAGACCCTGCAACAGGCGCCACCGTCACTGTCAAGATAGGCCGCTTCGGTCCTGTTGCTCAGATGGGCAACAACGAGGACGGCCAGAAGCCTCGCTTCGCCCAACTCAATGCAGGACAGAAGCTCGAGACTATAACGCTGGAGGAAGCACTTGAGCTTTTCCAGCTGCCACGCAAACTTGGCATGTACGAGGGCGAGCCTATCACCATCGGTGCTGGCAAGTTTGGTCCCTACGTCTCTCACAAGGGCTCTTATGTCTCCATTCCAAAGGGTACAGACCCCATGGAGATTACCTTCGAGCAGGCCGTCATCATGATGCATCGCAAGCATCAGGAAGAGGCTGAGCGTCACCTCAAGGCATTCAAAGAGGATGCTGAGCTGGAGGTGCTGAACGGTCGCTACGGCCCATACATTACCTATAAGGGCGACAACTATCGTCTGCCCAAGAACATGCACGAAAGGGCTAAAGACCTGACCTACGAGGAGTGCATGGAAATCATCAACGCACAAAGCGAGAAGCCTGCAGCAAGGCCAGCTCGCCGTCGCTTCACTCGCAAATGAAAAGCATCATTCTGGTAGGCTATATGGGCTCTGGCAAGACGACTGTCGGCCGCCAGCTCGCCCTTGCGCTTGGTCGCACCTTCTACGACCTCGACTGGTACATCGAGATGCGTTACCATCGTACCGTGGCCCAACTCTTTGAGGAGAGAGGCGAGGAAGGCTTCCGCGAACTGGAACGCAACATGCTGCACGAAGCAGCTGAGTTCGAGGACATCGTCCTGAGTTGTGGTGGCGGCACACCTTGCTTCTTCGACAATATGGACTATATCCGCAGCGTGGGCGAAAGCATCTATCTGAAGGCGACGCCCGAAGTGTTGGCTCAGCACCTCAAGATGCGCAAGGTGGAGCGCCCTCTCCTGAATGGAAAGAACGAAGAGGAACTGCTCGACTTCATCCGCACCTCGCTCGAACAACGCGAACCCTACTACCTCAAGGCAGAGCACGTGATCGATGTGACATTGCTCGACAACTACGACAAACTGCAAATCAGCGTCCAACTCATCCGAGAAGCATTGGGGCTTTAGACCCCCTACCCCCCTTTAGGGGGCGAACGGGGTGTTCACAGCAATGACTAAATGTCATTGCGACCCCGCAGAGGGGAGCAAGTCCCCACTTGCGACGGAGGAAATAAATGGTAAATAGTAAATTGTCAAATCGTAAATGAAAAAGTGGCGTATTGAGGACTCCGAGGAGCTCTACAACATCAAAGGCTGGGGAGTTAACTACTTCGGCATCAACGAGAAAGGACACGTCTATGTCACGCCCAAGAAGAACAGCGTGCAAGTGGACCTCAAGGAGGTTGTGGACCAGCTTGCCACAAGGCATGTGACGGCTCCCGTCTTGCTTCGCTTCCCCGACATCCTCGACAATCGCATCGAGAAGACCGACGAGTGCTTCCGTAAGGCGACGAAGGAGTACGAGTACAAGGGCGAGCACTTCATCATCTTCCCCGTCAAGGTCAACCAGATGCGACCTGTCGTTGAGGAAATCATCAGTCACGGCAAGCGCTACAACCTCGGATTGGAAGCCGGCTCGAAGCCTGAGCTGCATGCCGTCCTTGCCACCAACATGGACAGCGACAGCCTCATCATCTGCAACGGACACAAGGACCAGAACTTCATCGAACTGGCTCTGCTGGCACAGAAGATGGGCAAGCGCGTCTTCCTCGTCATCGAGAAACTGCCCGAGCTGACCATCATCGCTGAGACCGCAAAGAAGCTTGGCGTGCATCCCAACCTGGGCATCCGCATCAAGCTGGCAAGCAACGGCAGCGGCAAGTGGAGTGAAAGCGGCGGCGATGCTTCGAAGTTCGGACTGAACTCATCCGAGCTCTTGATGGCTCTGCAGAAGCTTGACGAACTCGGCCTTCGCGACTGCCTGCGCCTCATACACTTCCACATCGGCAGCCAAATCAACAAGATACGCCGCATCAGCACCGCCCTTCGCGAAGCCGCGCAGTATTATGTGCAGCTCCACTCGATGGGCTTCGACATCAAGTTCGTCGATTGCGGTGGCGGTCTTGGCGT
The DNA here is from genome assembly GCA_017645655.1 of Bacteroidaceae bacterium. Lineage (GTDB taxonomy): Bacteria > Bacteroidota > Bacteroidia > Bacteroidales > Bacteroidaceae > Physcousia. The sequence continues at coordinate 11,019 of JAGCNZ010000117.1, forward strand.
TGACTACGACGGCACCCGCAGCAGCAACAGCGAGAGCAGCGTCAACTATAGCATTCAGGAGTACGTCAACGACTGCATCTATACCTTCGTCGAGGCAGCCAACAAAAACAACATCCCCCACCCCGACCTCATCACAGAAGGCGGCCGCTCGCTGACCGCGCATCATAGTGTCCTCATCATTGACGTGCTGGAGAGCGTCTCTGCTCCTCAGATGCCTGAGGACTTCGAACCAGGTCCTGACGACCACAAACTCGTGCACGACCTGACGGAGATATGGGACAAGCTTTCCTCACGCTCTCTTCTCGAGGACTGGCACGATGCTGAGGACATTCGCGAGGAGGCGCTCGACCTCTTCCGTCACGGCATCATCGACCTCAAGACGCGCGCCCAGATTGAGTCGCTTTATTGGGCCATCAGTCATGAAGTAGCAGAACTGGCACATCATCAGAAGCATGTGCCAGACGAGCTTCGCAACCTCGACAAGCAGATGGCCGACAAGTACTTCTGCAACTTCTCGCTCTTCCAAAGCATGCCCGACTCGTGGGGCATCGACCAGCTCTTCCCCATCATGCCGATTGCACGACTTGAGGAACAGCCAACGAGAAGCGCTACCTTGCAGGACATCACTTGCGACAGCGACGGCAAGATAACGGCTTACGTCAACGGTGGCCAGCAGACGAACTACATCCCGCTGCATCCCGTCCGTCAAGGCGAACATTATTACATCGGTGTCTTCCTTGTCGGCGCTTATCAGGAGATACTCGGCAACATGCACAACCTCTTCGGCGACACGAATGCCGTACACATCAGCGTCGATAAGGAGGACTACACCATCGAGCAGTTCATCGATGGCGAGACCGTTGCCGACGTGCTCGAGTACGTGCAGTACGACCCTAAGAAGCTCGTGCGCCGTCTCGAAATCTGGGTAAGCAAAGCCATCAAGGACGGCAAGATAACCCCAAACGAAGGCAAGGAGTTCATCAGCAACTACCGCGCCGGACTGTACGGATACACATACCTGGAGTAAAGACCCCCTGACCCCCTTTAGGGGGAATGAGGACCCCCTAACCCCCTTTAGGGGGAAAAGGATGTTTAATTACATATTAGATAATAAATAATGATAGAAGAAAAGTTTACCGCCGCTCAAGACATCCCCCTAAAGGGGGCTTGGGGGTCTATCAAGTACATCGGTGTCGATGACCTCGACATTGACCTTTTTGAGAGCCAATACGTTGTGCCGGAAGGCATGAGCTATAACTCGTACCTCATCGAGGACGAGAAGATTGCCATTATGGACACTGCCGACCGCCGCAAAGGTGACGAGTGGAAGGCAAACCTCACAGCAGCCCTCGCTGGCCGCAAGCCCGACTATCTCGTGGCACATCACATGGAGCCCGACCACGCTTCGCTCATCGCCGACGTGCTCGAGGCTTACCCTGAAATGCAGCTTGTCTGCAGCGCACAGGCCCTGAAGATGCTTCCCAACTTCTTCCCATCTCTCCCCCTAAAGGGGGACGGGGGGTCTGAAGGTCGCGTCATCACAGTGAAGGAAGGCGACACGCTCACTCTTGGTAGCCATACGCTCCACTTCATCGCAGCGCCTATGGTGCATTGGCCCGAAGTGATGATGAGCTACGAGGACAAGGAGAAGGTACTCTTCGCAGCTGACGGCTTCGGTAAGTTCGGAGCTTTAGTCAACGAGACGGACGACTGGGCTTGCGAGGCTCGCCGTTACTACTTCAACATCTGCGGCAAGTATGGCGTACAGGTGCAGAACGTGCTGAAGAAGGCTGCGAATCTCGACATACAAGCCATTTGTCCTCTGCACGGCCCCGTCCTCACAGGCGAGGCGATGGCTGAGGCCATCAGGCTTTACGACATTTGGAGTCGCTACGAACCAGAGAGCGAAGGTGTGCTTGTGGCATACGCAAGCATTCATGGTGGAACGGCTAAGGCAGCAGAACGACTTGGCGAACTACTCAAAGAGAAAGGAGCCAAAAAGGTTGTGGTGAGCGACCTCAGCCGCGACGATATGGCCGAAGTCATCGAGGATGCATTCCGCTATCCAAACATCATTGTCTGCGCTGCAAGCTACGACGGTGGTGTCTTTCCTGTCATGCATGACTTCCTTTATCATCTTCAGATAAAGAACTACCAGAAGCGCCGCTTCGGCATCGTGGAGAACGGCAGCTGGGCGCCCTCAGCAGGCCGCGTCATGCGCGAGATGATTGAGGCAATGAAGGACTGCGAGATTGTAGAACCGATGGTGACCATCCGCTCCCGCATGAAACCTGCTGACGAAGAACAGCTTGCCCTGCTGGCCGACAGCATTCTTCAATAACAATCCTCACAACATAGATGGCCTCCTGTCGCACAAAACGGCAGGAGGCTTATTATATCCGTATTCAGGAAGAGGGGCTAATTTCATGTTTTATGTTTCATGTTTTATGAAATGCAAAAGAACTCAATAATCCCAACCTTATAGACCGCCCTAATAGCAAAAGCAGAAGGACATCGACCAGCGATGTCCTTCTGCTTTTATATGAAAGTCACTCTTTCGTAAGGCTTTTATTTCAGAAAGACCTTCCTTGTGCTTCCATCTGAATAGCGTATGATATTGATGCCCCGTGGCAATTTACCATTTGACAATTTACCATTTACTA
>JAGCNZ010000118.1 GCA_017645655.1 Bacteroidaceae bacterium
CTCCACGTGTTGTTTGAAATTCCCCCTAAAGGGGGTTAGGGGGTCTCCACGTGTTGTTTGAAATTCCCCCTAAAGGGGGTTAGGGGGTCTCCACGTGTCGTTTATAATTCCCCCTAAGGGGGTTAGGGGGTCTTCACGTTTAGGAGGCGTTCGAGGTGGGCTTGGTAAGGGGCTCTTTCCAGCCTCGTTTTCGGTCCGGGCGAGCCGTTGGACCCCTCCAAACGTTCATTTTTTGCCAAAAACCTTGCAGGAATGGCGAATTATCGCTAACTTTGCCTGCCGTTACTATATAAATAGATAATGTATTAACCCTAAAATAATAAGTTTATGAAAGAGTTTTTCAAGTATGTGCTGGCTACCATCGTTGGTATTATCCTGACCAGCATCATTTTCACAGTCATTACGATTGTCTCCCTGGCAGGCATGATGGCCAGCGAAGGAGCAAGTGGTTCGGTGCCCAAGAACAGCGTGCTGCGCATCAGGCTGCAGGGCGAAGTAGTGGACAGGGCAGGCGAAGGCTCCCCGATGGACTTCCTTAGTCGGGAGGAGAACCTCACCATCGGCCTCGACCAAGCGCTCGACGCACTGAAGAAGGCCGCGAAGAACGACCGCGTGAAGGGCATCTACCTCGAGGCAGGCTCGTTCGCCGCCTATCCCGCAGACCTGCAGGAACTGCGCCGCGCACTCGTCGAGTTCAAGGAGGCAGGCAAATGGATTGTGTCTTACGGCGATATGTACGACCGCGGAGCCTACTATCTCTGCTCCGTCGCAGATGAGGTCTTCCTCAATCCCAGCGGCATGATCGACTGGAGCGGCATGTCCTCGCAGCCCATCTTCTACACCGGTCTGATGAAGAAAATCGGCGTGAAGATGCAAGTCTTCAAGGTCGGAACATACAAAAGCGCAGTCGAGCCCTTCATCAACACCGAGATGAGCGACGCCAACCGCGAGCAGACAATGAGCTACCTGAGCAGCATCTGGAACAACATGCTCAAGGACGTCGCAGCAAGCAGGAAGCTCGAAGTGGATGCCCTCAACGCCCTCGCCGACACGGCAACCGTTCTTAGCGAGGCACAGACCTACATCGAAAACAAACTCGCAGACAAGCTCGCTTACCTCAGCGACGTGAAGGAAGCACTGAAGCAGCGTCTCGAACTGGACGACGACAAAGACATCGCCTTCACCAGCATCGCGGATGTAGCAGCAGCGGACAACTTGGAAGATAAAGTCGACGAAGAAGTCGCCGTCTATTATGCCTACGGAGAAATCAACGACAGCAAGAGTTTCGGACTAAACCAGGAACACCAAATCACCACGAAGGAAACGATTACCGACCTGCAGAAACTGCGTAAGGACAAAGACGTCAAAGCCGTCGTCATCCGAGTCAACAGCCCCGGCGGCTCAGCATTTGCAAGCGAACAGATCTGGCACGAAGTGCAACTCCTCCGTGCAGAAAAGCCTGTCGTGGTCAGCATGGGCGGTCTGGCAGCCAGCGGAGGCTACTACATCAGCTGCGGCGCCAATAAGATATACGCCGAGCCTATGACCTTGACAGGCAGCATCGGCATCTTCGGCATGATTCCCGACGCAAGCGAACTGCTCACCCAAAAGCTCGGACTCACCTTCGACGTCGTGAAGACCAACGCCATGAGCGACTTCGGATCACTCACTCGCCCCTTTAACGCAAACGAAGCAGCCAAGATGCAGAAATACATCAACCAGGGTTACGAACTCTTCACAGGACGTGTGGCCAGCGGTCGCGCCATGGCTCAAGACAGCGTGAAGGTCATCGGAGAAGGTCGCGTATGGACAGGTGAACAGGCACTTAAGATAGGTTTGGTGGACAAGTTGGGCAACCTGGACGACGCAGTTAAAGCGGCTGCCGAACTGGCGGAACTCGAGAAGTACACCGTCGGACGCTATCCCGCAGCCGAACCTTGGTACTCATCTTTGCTCGATAAGAGCAGCAACGAATACCTCGAGAGCCAGATGCGTGCCGCCCTCGGCGAGTACTATCCGGCATTCTCACTCGTTCGCCGCATCGGCAAGATGAATCCCGTTCAGGCTCGCATGCCGTTCGATCCGAACATTAAATAAAATAAAATTCATAATTCACAATTCATAACTCATAGGAAAGCAACGTCCCGCGACCAAGCGAAAAGAGTTATGAATTGTGAACTGACACTTATGAATTGAAGACGATGGAAGGTGATATGACACAGATACGCCGTTGGCTGATGCCGCTCAGCTGGTTCTACGGGCTGGGAGTGGACGTCAGGAACGCTCTCTTCGACATGGGCGTGCTGCCTTCTGTGTCGTATGAAATACCTATCATCAACGTCGGCAACATCACCGTGGGCGGCACCGGCAAGACACCTCACGTGGAATACCTCATCCGGCTCCTTGCCCAGCGTTACCGCGTGGCTGTGCTCAGCAGGGGATATAAAAGGAAGACGAAGGGCTACATCCTCTCCACGACGGCCTCCACGATGGAGGAAATCGGCGACGAACCCTGGCAGATAAAGCAGAAGTTCCCCGACGTGTATGTCGCTGTGGATGCCAACAGAAGGCGAGGCATCGAGCGGCTCATGACGGACGAGGCAACGAAAGATGTCGAGGTCATACTCCTGGACGATGCCTATCAGCACCGATACGTCAAGGCGGGGCACAACATCCTGCTCGTCGACTACCATCGCATCATCTCCGACGACCGCCTGCTGCCGGCAGGGAGGCTGCGCGAGCGACCCTCCGCAAGCAGCCGCGCCTCCACCGTCATCGTGACGAAATGCCCGCAGCACATCAATGCGATGGGTTTCCGCGTCATCCTTTCTTCCCTGAACATCAGGCCGTACCAGCAACTTTTCTTCAGCACGTTCACTTACGAGACCATGCGCCAGCTCTGGGGCAACGGCACGCTCGAGCCAGAAGAGCTGCGTAAGGACAACACTCACGTGCTTCTACTCACCGGAATCGGCAACCCTCGACAGATGGAGCAGGACGTCAGGAAGTTCGTCCAACACCTTTCCTCGCTCGCTTTTCCCGACCATCATTACTATTCGCGGCGTGATGCGGATGCCATCAACACTGCGTTGCAGGAGTTGCCGAAGCCGCATATCATCATCACTACGGAGAAGGACGCTGCCCGACTTCAGCACCTTGACGGGCTTACGGACGAGGTGAAGGAGCATACCTTCGTGCTTCCCATCGAGATTAGCATCATGCGAAACGAGAAAGACAAGTTCGATAAAACGATTAACGACTATGTACGAGAAAATAAAAGAAACAGCTGAATGGCTCCGACAGAGGATGCCAAGCGCACCGACGAAGGCCATCGTACTGGGTTCCGGCCTGGGCGAGCTGGCCAAGCGCATCGAGAGACTTAAGACATTTCCCTACAGAGAGATTCCCCACTTCCCTGTCTCCACTGTGGAGGGTCATGCGGGAGAGCTCATTTTCGGACGTCTTGGCGGAGTGGACGTGATGGCGATGGAGGGCCGTTTCCATTACTATGAGGGCTGGACGATGCAGCAGGTGACGTTCCCCGTCCGCGTGATGTACGAGCTGGGCGTCGAGACGCTTTATGTCAGTAATGCTGCCGGAGGCACAAACCCGACCTTCCAGATAGGCGATCTCATGGTGATAACGGACCACATCAACTACATGCCGGAGAATCCCCTGCACGGCCCCAACATCCCGACTGGGCCGCGTTTCCCGGACATGGGCGAGGTCTACGACAAGGCTCTCATTGCCTGTGCCGACAAGATTGCCGTGGAGCATGGCATTAAGCTCCAGCATGGTGTGTATCTTGCCACACAGGGCCCTACCTATGAGACGCCGGCAGAGTACCGCATGTTTGCGCGTTGGGGAGCCGACGCCGTGGGCATGAGCACTGTTCCCGAAGTGATTGTCGCCCATCATTGCGGCATCAAAGTCTTCGGCATGAGCATCATCACCGACCTGGGAGGCATGGACAATCCGATGAAGATTACGCACGAGGAGGTCCTCAAGGCTGCCGAGGCTGCCCAGCCCCTCATGTCGACCATCATCGAGGAAATGGTGAAGACCCCCTAACCCCCTTTAGGAGGAATAAATGGTAAATGGTAAATGATTAAATGTAAATGAGAGATGGAGATCTCTGAGCTGGGCGAGTTCGGTCTGATAGACCGTCTCGCCAAAGAAATAACGACAAAGAATCCGACAACCATCCGTGGCATCGGTGACGACTGTGCCATCCTCGCTCCTACGCAAGGCATGCAGACTGTGGTCACGACTGACCTCCTGATGGAGGGCATCCACTTCGACCTCACCTACGTTCCCCTGCGGCACTTGGGCTACAAGGCGGTGATGGTGAACCTGAGCGACGTCTTCGCCATGAATGCCAGGCCGCGCCAAGTGACTGTGAGCCTCGCCATCTCGAGCAAGTTCCAGGTGGAGGACATCGAGGAACTCTATGCCGGCATGCGACTGGCGTGCGAGAAGTGGGGCGTCGACATTGTGGGCGGCGACACGACAGCCAGCCTGACGGGCCTGGCCATCAGCATCACGGCCATCGGCGAGGCACGCAGCGAGGACATCGTACTGCGCAGTGGTGCCCAGCCGACCGACCTCATCTGCGTCAGCGGAAACCTCGGCGCAGCCTATATGGGCTTGCAGCTCCTGGAGAGGGAGAAGGTCATCTACAACGAGCAGGTGGAGGAGGCCCGCCGCAGCGGCAGCAAGCAGCAGATGGAGGCCCTGCGCGAGGCACAGCCCGACTTCAGCGGCCGCGAGTACATCCTCGAGCGGCAACTCAAGCCCGAGGCAAGGGGAGACATCATCGAGGCGCTCCAGAAGGCCGGCATACACCCGACGAGCATGATGGACATCAGCGACGGACTGAGCAGCGAGCTCATGCATATCTGCAAACAGAGCCAGACGGGATGCCGCATCTACGAAGAGAGGTTGCCCCTCGACTACCAGACCGCTGCCATGGCAGAAGAGTTGAACCTGAACGTCAGCACTTGCGCGCTCAACGGCGGCGAAGACTACGAACTGCTCTTCACCGTGCCCCTCTCCATGAACGACGCCGTCTCGGCACTTGAAGACGTGCACGTCATCGGCTACATCACCGAGCAGGACAAGGGCCAGGCCCTCATCACGCGCGACGGCGGAGAGCACGTCCTCAAGGCACAAGGCTGGGAGGCACTGAAGTCGTAGCGTGGCGACCCCCTAACCCCCTTTAGGGGGAATTATAAACGACACGTGGCGACCCCCTAACCCCCTTTAGGGGGAATTATAAACATCACGTGGGGACCCCCTAACCCCCTTTAGGGGGAATTATAAACATCACGTGGGTAAAATGAAAATATCACGTGGAATATTTCAAATATCACGTGGGTAAAATCAATTTATCACGTGGGTAAATTTCAAACGCAGCGTGGAGCGTCCCGAAACGCACCGTGCTGCGATTTTTTTCCTCCACGTCGGGAGGTTATAGTACCTATAGAATTATAGTTACTATAGTTGGCAGAAAAACTCAGGCAATTATTTGTCATTTTGCTGGGAAATATGTACTTTTGTCGCTTGTAAGTGGAAATGTTTCGATGAGAAAAACGGCTAAGTTGCAAATCTGCCTGTTCGTGCTGGCTGCCCTGATGTGCCTGCCGGCAGAAGGTGCCGTGCGCAAGCGCAAGACGCAGGCGCGCCGGAACCCCGACACCCTTGTCGTCGCCATGCCATCACCCGAGATGCGAGCCTCCAGGAAGATGAGCACGTCGGCATATCCAGTGCAGATCAACGTCACCGGACGAGTCGTGCAAGTGCAAAGCGACCACAACCAGCTGCTCCCCATCTACAACCAAAACGGCGTGCTCTACCTGACTGCACGCCTCAACAAAGGCAAGAACTGGCTCGGCGGACTGCCCCGCGGACGCTACTTCATCAACAACCGACCCATAACGATAAACTGAAAAGCCGCCCCTCACCACCCTTCCCCGAGGAGGAGAGGCATGCAAACTCGCAGAAAGAGCATAATGATAAATGAAATCAATATAGATAAAATCGTGCGCGACCGCGCCGGCAAAAAGGCCCGCTTCATCCCCAAATGGCTCACCCGGCTGCTCGCGCGCATCATCCACCAAGACTTCATCAACACCTACCTCCGCCAAGGAAGGGTAGGAGTGGACTTCTGCCGAGGCGTCGTCGAATACGTCGGAGCAACCGTCGACGTAGAAGGCAAGGAAAACCTGCCCGACGACGGCAAGCTCTATACCTTCGTCAGCAACCATCCCCTCGGCGCAATCGACGGCGTCACACTCGGATGGATCATCGGCGAACACTACGACAGCAAGATAAAATACCTGGTCAACGACCTACTCATGAACCTCCAGGGACTCGCCCCACTGTGCGTCCCCATCAACAAACTCGGCAAAAACGCACGCACCTTCCCAGCCATCGTGGAAAGCACCTTTGCCAGCGACTGCCACGTCATCATGTTCCCAGCAGGACTATGCAGCCGTAAGCAAGACGACGGAACCATCCGCGACATCCCTTGGAACAAGGCCTTCATCGTGAAAAGCGTGTCACATCACCGAGACATCGTGCCCATACACTTCGAAGGAAGGAACAGCAACCGCTTCTACAACGTGGCACGCTGGTGCAAGCGACTGCATCTGCCCAACCTCGCAATGGCCCTGCTCCCCGACGAAATGTACCGAAGCAGAGGAAACCACTACGTCGTGCGCATCGGCAAACCCATTCCCTGGATGACCTTCGACAAGACAAAAACACCCGCAGAATGGGGCAGGTGGGTGCAAGACAAAGTTTACGAAATATAATTAGGAATATGGAACAAATAGCCGACCCTATCCCCGTCGAGGTGCTCAAGGCAGAGCTCACGCCCGACAAAAAGCTGAGAATGACCAACAAAAGCAGCAACGAAGTCTATGTCGTCACATGGCAAGACTCGCCGAACGTCGTCCGCGAGATAGGAAGACTGCGCGAAATCGCCTTCCGAGCAGCAGGTGGAGGCACAGGCAAAAGTGTCGACCTCGATGAGTTCGACACCTGCGACAACTGCTACAAGCAGCTCCTCGTCTGGGATCCGGAAACCGAAGAAATCGTCGGAGGCTACAGATACATACTCGGTAAGGACTGGAAGATTGCTCCCGACGGACAGCCCGTTCTCGCCACAAGCCATATGTTCCGCTTCTCGGAACGCTTCATGAAAGACTACGCACCATGGACCATCGAGCTGGGACGCTCGTTCGTCACCCTCGAATACCAGAGCACGCTGCGTGGACGCAAAGGCATCTTCGCCCTCGACAACCTGTGGGACGGCCTCGGAGCCATCGTCGTCATCGAACCCACGGTGCGCTACCTCTTCGGCAAGTTCACAATGTATCCCAGCTACGACCGTATGGCGCGAGACATGATACTGTACTTCCTGAACAAACATTTCCCGGATCCCGACAATCTCATCTACCCCATGAAGCCCCTCAAGCTGTGGCACGACCCCGAGCAATTCAAGGATATCTTCACGGAAGACGACTTCAAGGCAGACTACCGAATACTGAATCACGAGGTGCGAGCCCTGGGATACAACATCCCGCCCCTCGTCAACGCATATATGGGACTGAGTCCCACCATGAAACTTTTCGGGACTGCCATCAATGATGGGTTCGGTGACGTGGAGGAGACAGGCATTCTGATTGCCGTGGACGAAATCCTGCAAGAGAAGCGCATGCGTCATATAGACACTTTCGCGGCTGAGCATCCCGAGCTTGTTAAGATAACAAGCGGCGCAAACCGCATCTTCTACAAACCCATCGACAAGTGAGAAGAAGGCTACCCTAACCCCCCTGGGGGGAACAAATGGTAAATGGCAAATGGTGAAATGGTAAATGAAATGATGAGATGGGAGCAGTTGCTCTCGAGCAAGCGACTCGGACAAGAGGAGATGCCGGGACGGAGCGACGACCGTACTGAGTTTCAGCGCGACTACGACAGGCTCATCTTCTCGGCTCCTTTCCGCAGGCTGCAGAACAAGACACAAGTGTTCCCCTTGCCGGGCAGCATCTTCGTGCACAATCGCCTGACGCACAGTCTGGAGGTGAGCAGCGTGGGACGCAGCCTGGGCAACGACATCAGCCGACTCATCCTCAGGAGTCACCCCGAGCTCTACAGCACGCACTTCACGGAATTGGGCAACATCGTAAGTGCTGCTTGCCTTGCCCACGACCTCGGTAATCCCCCGTTTGGACATAGTGGGGAAAAGGCAATAGGCACCTACTTCAGCGAGGGTGACGGGCTGTTCCTCAAGGACTACATTTGTCCCGAGACGGGCGACGGTCTCTCGCCAGAGCAGTGGGAAGACATCATTCACTTCGAGGGAAATGCCAACGCTTTCCGTCTGCTCACCCATCACTTCAAGGGACGTCGCAAGGGAGGCTTCGTCATGACGTACAGCACGCTGGCAAGCATCGTGAAGTATCCCTATTCGTCCGACCTGGCGGGGGACAAGAGGAAGTTCGGTTTCTTTCGCAGCGAGGTGGAAGACTACGAGCGTATCGCGCAGGAGCTGGGCATCCTGAAGCTCGACGCGCCGAGCGGCTCCATACGCTATGCCCGCCATCCTCTGGTCTATCTGGTGGAGGCGGCCGACGATATCTGCTATGAGATTATGGATATCGAAGACGCGCACAAGCTCAAGCTCCTGACGACGGAGGAGACCAAGCAACTCTTCCTTGCCTACTTCGACAAGGAGCAGCAGCGGCACATCAAGGCGAGGATGGCTCAGCTCGTGGACGACGTCAACGAACAAATCGTTTACCTCCGTTCGTGTGTCATCAATTGCTTGGAGCAGCAATGCGTCCGCGTCTTCACGAAGTACGAGCAGGACATCCTGAGCGGGCGTTTCGAGGGAACACTCATCGAGCACATCGACGACTTGCCTCGCAAGGCCTACGAGCGGTGCGAGCGTGTCGCATACAAGAAGATTTACCATTGCAAGGACGTGGTTGACATAGAGATTGCAGGCTACCAGGTCATCACGACGCTGACCGACCTGATGGTGCAGGCCGCCACGCACTCGGACCGCGCTTTCTCCAGGCTGCTCATCAACCGCGTCAGCACGCAGTACGACATCCTGGCGCCCACGCTCTACGAGCGCATCATGGCAGTGCTCGACTACATCTCGGGCATGACCGACGTCTTTGCTCTCGACCTGTATCGCAACATCAACGGCATGAGCCTTCCTGCCGTATAATAATATAATGTTATGAAAGTCCAGATAATCAATCGCAGCCACCACGCGCTGCCGCAGTACGCCACACCCTTGTCGGCAGGCCTCGACCTGCGTGCCAACATCGAGTCGCCCATCGAGTTGAGGCCCATGGAGCGCCGTCTCGTCCCGACAGGCCTGTTCATTGCCCTGCCGCCAGGTTTCGAAGCGCAGGTCCGCCCACGCAGCGGCCTCGCCATCAAGCATGGTATTACGGTGCTGAACAGTCCCGGAACAATCGATGCGGACTATCGCGGCGAGGTTTGCGTCATCCTTGTCAACCTCTCGGACGAGCCTTTCCTCATTGCCGACGGCGAGCGCATCGCCCAAATGGTCGTGGCGCGTCATGAGCAAGCGGAGTGGGAAGAAGTAGAAGTCCTGTCGGAAACAGAGCGAGGTGCCGGGGGGTTCGGGCACAGTGGAATCAAGTAAAAAGATGTCACTCCAGCAGACACTGAAAAACATAGCGTGGGATAAATTCAATTTTCACACGTTAAGTTTGTCATTATCACACGTGATAATTGCAAACAACCCACGTGACGTTTTCCGCCACCCCCTGTCGTCTTTGCAAAGCCTCCTTTTCGCGTTGGCCATCTTGCTGCTTTCCGGAGGGCAGGATGCCGAGGCGCAGACGTCGTTCGACTACTTCTACCTGGAAGCAGAGAAGTGTCGCCTGGCCGAGGACTACTCGTCGGCGATGGACCTCTACCGCCATTGCCTCGACATCAATCCCAAGGCACCCGAGGCACTTTACAACATCGGGTTGCTGCACCTCTACCTTCGCAACGACAGTCTTGGCACGGCATACATCCGTCAGGCCTGTGAGACGGATTCCAACAATCCCTATTACCTCGAGTCGCTCGCCGCGCTCTACCTAAACAAGCGCGACGCCGAGGCGGCCATCCCAACCCTGGAGAAGATGTCGTCGCTCCAGTCCAGGAGAAGCGACATCCTATTGCAACTCGTGCAGCTATACAAGACAAGTGGGCAGACGGACAAGGCAATAGGAGCCCTCAACCGCATCGAAGTGCTCGAAGGTCCCAGCCCGCAAGTGAGCATCGAAAAGTTCAGGCTCTACAAGGAGAAAGGCGAACTCGACTCGGCCTTCGAGCAGTTGCAGGCACTCTGCGACGAGTCGCCGCACGATATGAACCTCCGCATCGTCGTGGGAAGCCAGTATATGGAGGCAGGAGACACTGCCAAAGCACTCGACATCTACAACGAGGTGCGCCGTCAGGAGCCGGCAAACACCAGCCTGCAACTCGCCATGATGGACTACTATCGCGAGAGTGGACAGCTTGCACGCTACAACAGGATGCGCGACTCGCTGCTCTTCCATGCCGACTCTCCCGCGCAGCTTAGGGTGATTATGCTTCAGTCGTATATCGCCGACCTGCAGCGCGACTCCACCTACGCCCCGCGTCTCGAGGCAGCATTCGACACCCTGCTGGCACGCCCACAACAGGACGCCGAGATTCTCATCATGAAGGCAGCCTATCAGGTCTACAGGGAGCAACCGCGCGAAGAACTCGTCGGAACCATGCGACAAGTGCTTGAGGTGGATCCGGGCAACGAGACAGCACTGCGCGAACTACTGCAATACTATGCCGAGCAAAACGATGACAAAGGCGTCGAGGACATAAGCAGACGCGGACTTAACTACCATCCCGAGGAGATAGCCTACGCCTACTATCTCGGCATGGCACTCGCCGAGCAGAAGAAACTCACGGATGCGGCGGAAGTGCTGCAGCAAGGACTGCGCGTCAGGACTGAGTTCGTCTCCGAACGTCTCGTGTCGAACGTCTTCGGCGTGCTGGGCGACATTTACTATCAGCAGCAGAAAGAGACCGAGGCATTCGCGGCATATGACTCGGCGCTGGTCTATATGGAGGACAACATCATGTGCCTCAACAACTATGCATACTACCTGAGCCTGAAAGAGGAACAGCTCGACCGGGCTGAGGAGATGAGCTATCGCACCATTCGCCAAGAGCCGGAGAACATCACCTACCTAGACACGTATGCCTGGATATTGTTCAAGAAAGAGGACTATGCCCATGCACGAACCTACATGGACAAAGTCGTGAATCCCGAGAGGACTGACGACGAGCTCCTTGCCGACGAGCGTCTCATGGGAAACCTCCTCGAGCATGCAGGTGACATCTATGCCCACATCGACCAGCCCGACACGGCACTCCGCCTCTGGAAACTGGCCAGGCAGAAAGGCGACGGCACCTGCACGCCCCAACTCAAGAAGAAGATAAAGAAGAAAAAGTACATTAAATAAATCAAGATGATGAAAGCAATTGCACGACTTTCCATATTTCTCCTGTGCCTTTCGCTCGCCTCGTGCGGCAGCAGAAAGCGCGCCGTGAGCACGGCAACCATGGTTCCCGAGCAGCAGCCGGTCGCTGTGACGCCTGCCCAGGAAGGCAATGAGCCCGCAGAAGCCAAGCAGCGCGAGGAAACTTGCATCACGTCGAGACTTCGCCTCGAACTCGCTTCGGGCGGAAGGAGCGCGTCGGTAGGAGGCACACTCCGCATGAAGCGTGACGATGTCATACAGCTCTCGCTTACTACCTTCGGCATTCTCGAGGTGGCGCGCATCGAGATGACGCCCGACTACTTCATGCTCATCGACAAGATGGGCAGGCAGTATGTGAAGGCGGCATACGGCGACGTGTCCTTCCTGAGAGAGGGCGGAGTGGATTTCAGCACTATCCAGGCGTACTTCTGGGACGAGCAGACGGCTTACGTCCCTGGCTGGGAGCGCAAGGATTTCGTGAACATCGCGGGCAGGAGCCTCCCTACGAAGCATCACATCACGATTCCCACCGGCAGCCGAAACGTCAGGGCCGACCTTACGCTCAGCGGTCTGAACACCGACTCCGAATGGGAAAAGCGCACGCCTGTCCCGTCGCGCTACAAGGAAGTGTCTGTCGAGGAGGCCATGACACGCATCATGAATCTGACGAAGTAAACGCTACGGCAATATGATAAGGATGTTATGTGCCCTGTTGCTCTGTGGCATGACGATATTCGTTCCACTTTCCGCACAGAACAGCAAGAGGGTGAAAGAGCTGAAGCAACAGCAATCGAAGCTTAAGACAGAACTGCAAAAGTCCCAGTCGCAACTCGACAAAACACGTAAGCAGGTGCAGAGCGGACAGCAAAACGTCGACTTCCTCGGGCTGCAGATGCACAACAGATTGTCGCGCATCCACCAGCTCGAGCAGGAACTTGACAACCTGGAGGCGGACATCACGCGTTTGCAGAAGAACATCACGGAGTTGGATGGCGAGGTTCGCATGCGGCGACAACGCCTGAAGGCGGCTGTGAGGAATGCCAGGGCTCTGCGGGAGAATCGCGATCCACTGGTCTTTGTGTTGTCTGCCAAAACGTTTGGCCAAATGTATCGTCGCGCTAGATATGCACGTGAGTACGTTGCCTACCAGCAGAACCTTGGCGAGCAGATACTGCAGAAGCAGGCAGAGTTGCTCGATGCCCAGAACCTTCTGCTTACCGCTAAGAGCCAGAAGAGTGGGGTGCTGCACGAGGTGATGTTGCAGCGCAAGGACTTGAATGCTCAGCAGGTACAGGAGAAGAAGAAGGTGGCGGGGCTGAAGAAGCAGGAGAGCGGACTGAAGGGCAAGGTGGCTGAACAGCAGAAGCAGATTGCTGCGCTGGACAAGAAGATTGAGCAGGTGATTGCCTACGAGATTGAGCAGGCCCGCAAGAAGGCTGAGGAGGAGGCTCGCAAGAGGGCTGCCGAGGAAGCCGCCAGGAAGAAGAAGGAGGCGGAGAAGAAGGGCAAGACCTCTGGCGGAGGTGCTGCTCAGAAACAGTCCGCCAAGCCTGCTGCCTCGACGAATTCGGGGTCGTGGCTCACGGCGGAGGACCGCCAGCTGAATGGCAGTTTCGAGCAGAACAAGGGTCGCCTGCCTGTGCCCATCACCGGCCAGTACATGCTGGGCAGCCGCTTCGGCATCTACAACGTGCCCGGCATGGTGAATGTGCAGCTCGACAACAAGGGCACGAACTACATCGGCCGCCCTGGCGCCCGTGCCCGTGCGGTCTTCGACGGTGTCGTGTCCAGCGTCTTCCAGTTCGCCGGCACTCGCAACGTGCTGGTGCGCCACGGAAGCTACATCTCCGTCTATTGCAACCTCTCGAGCACCATCGTCAAGAAAGGGCAGAAGGTGAAGGCGAAGGACATACTCGGAACGGTTGCCGACGATGGCAGCGGCAACTGCACCCTGCACTTCCAGCTGCGCAAGGAGAAGGCTAAGTTGAATCCCGAGGCTTGGATTGGAAGATAACGCGGCGTGAAGACGCCCTAACCTCCTTTAGGGGGAATTATAAACGTCGCGTGGGTAAATTGAAATTATCACGTGGGTAAAATGAATTTATCACGTGGAATATTTGAAATATCACGTGGGTAAAATGAATTTATCCCGTGGGTAGATTTCAGTCGTCGCGTGCCGTGTTTTTCATTGCGGCCTGGCATGACGTCAGAAACAGTGTGGGGACGTTCCCGTCGGAGCGTCCCCACATTGTCGTTTACTTCTGCTTCTTGAGGAATTTCAGGAACTCTTTCCCGAACTGGAAATAGGCGTTGGTGCGACGCTTGGTGTTGCTGTAGTCGCCGTCGCCCACGAAGTCGTTGATGTGCATCACTGCCACGGGATTCTTCTTCGTGCCCTTCTTGTAGACGTAGATGTCGCCGCTGAACCTGGCGCCGCCTGCTTTTTTGGCAAAGCTGCCGAACATGACGTTCATGGCAACCGAGGTGCCGGTGTCGCCGTAATCAAAGTCGGTCACCACACATACCACGTCGTAGTCGGCTGCGTCGGCATCGTCGGTGATGACTGCGGACTTGGTCTTCTTGTTGTAGTACGCGGCAAACGAGGATTCGGCGGCTGCTATCTCGGCAGGGTAGTCGCGCACCCAGTCGTCGCCTTTCGAGCGAAGGAACTCCTTGACGCTCTTTCCTTGAATCTTGCACTTAGAGTAGTCCCACGTGAACGTCATGCGTACAGAGCGGTCGTTGAGCACGGCGGGAGTACCGCTGACGGTCGACACATCGTTGCCAGCCCAGAGGCTGCTGCTCAGGCAAAGTGCCGCGAGCAATGAGAAAATCTTTTTCATAATGTTGTTTTTAGGGGTTATAAATAAAAAAAGGTATGTTTCGCTTAGTTGCCTTGCTTGACGAGTTTGCAGATGTTCTCAGCCTGGTCGTTGAACGCACGCAGGATGCCTCGCTCGCCATTGAAGGTGCTACCCATGACGGTGCCGTTCATCTCGAGCACTTCAAGCGTGCAGACCGGTGTGTCCGACCCTTTTGGAACGATGTCGACGTAGCCCGTGAAACTTGCGCCGCCACCCTGTACGCCCGACAGACTATAGGTGGAGCCGGAGCGGCGACCCGTCATGCTCATGCCGTAGTTGAACTTGTTTATTCGGATGCGCACGTAGTGAGTGGCTTCGCTCTCTTGCGTCACCAGCCTCATGCCCTGTTTCATCTTGCCGTTCCACTTCTCGCGGAAGTAGCGGATGCGCTCCGAGTCGTTCCTCGTGAAGTCGTCCATCGTCATCCCTTCCAAGTCGAGGAACTGCTTCAGGGGCTTGCCCTCGACCTTCGTCTTGCTGTAGTCGATGACCACAAACCCGCGAGCCTCGCTGTCCTGCAGTGCGCTGAGCGCACCCTTGAACAGACGCGTGTTGTTGTTTTTCTTGGCTTGAACGCCTGCGCAAATCAGCATGGCGAACAGGAGAAAGAGGATTCTTTTCATAGTAGGTGTGTGTCGTTGGTTATTTTATTGCTTTATAGTGCGCCTTTGCCTCAGCCCGGGAGACGAGGTTGAAGTGCCACCACTCGGTCCTTAACGGCTTGAAACCGGCTTCGCTCATCACCTTTCTTAATAACTCACGGTTTTGTTTCGCCTCCTTCGAAATGATGTGACGGCTCACGAGACCTGCCTCGTCATCAATGTGAGCGTATGAACCGAGGAAATCTACCTTGGTGCCCATGTCGAGCGTGTCGCCCGTGGCAGCCTTGCAGAGCGTGATGTCCACCGCCAGACCATAGTTGTGCATGCCGCCGCCATTGCGGGGGTTGCTCACGTAGATGCTCTTCTTCGTACCCGCCACCGTGTTCCACATCTTCTGTTGAACGCTCATCGGGCGCGTCGCATCGTAGATCTTCAGGCTCAGGTCCGGCCTGAGTTTCTTGAGAGCCTGCTGAGCTTTGGTCAGCGCGACAGCAGCCTTCGGGTGGAGATACGCTTCGCGAAGGTCGGTGTAAAGCACCTTGCCAGTGAAGTTGTCAGGTCGAGCGTACATCAGGCTCACGTGAATCGTGCTGTCAACGGACAGAATATCCACCAGCCCCTGCTGCGCCATCCGCTTTGCCGTCGCGCTCTGCTGGGCAAAACAACCCATCGCAGCCAGCATTAAACAAAGTATAAAAGTCAGTCTCAACCTCATATAACATCCAATCTCTAATCCCTAATCTCTAATCCCAAATCCTTATAACATCCAATCTCTAATCCCTAATC
>JAGCNZ010000119.1 GCA_017645655.1 Bacteroidaceae bacterium
AGGAAGTAGATGTCGAACTTGGGACGATGCCTGGCATAGTACGCGGCAAGCGTGACGATGGTGGCCGTGCCGGAAGCATTGTCGTTGGCTCCAGCATAGAACACCTTCTTGCCGAGGTTGCCAAGGTGATCATAATGGGCGGTAAAGACGTAGCAGCTGTCGTGCCGCTCTCCCTCGATTTTCGAAATGACGTTGAAGCACTCGTAGTCCTTCAGGAACTTGGCATCGACGTCGAGTTTGACGCGCTGCACGCCCTCGATGGCTTCCGGCGTTACCCAAACGATGGGCTTGTCCACGACACGATGCCCGTAAGCCTTGAAGAACTTGATTGGCGCGGGCCAAGTGTAGATGAGGCCAGCATTCGGACATTCCCCTGCCTGTTGCAGACGGGAGAACGCCTCGCGATGTTTGTATGTGAACCAGAACTCGCAAGCCACAAGACAGTCCTTGTACTCGGGCTTCTGCAGGTCGGCAAACATCTTGTCGGCATCGAAGTTGAGCGTATCGACATGATAGACAGGGAACTCGCCTTTGACACCGGGAGAGTATTCCCTCATCGAGAAGTCAATGCCAGCTGTCAGCTTCTTCCATTTACCATTTGACGATTTACCATTTACCATTTGATTCCCTTCGCCCTCGGCGTAGAGACCTTCCATCTCCATCTTGCCGGCAAAGGTCTGGATGTCGAGCGTGAAAGGCTGACAGACAACTTCGTCCACGCCTGCCTTCTTGTACTCCTTTGCGAGGAACTTGCCCGCCTTGTTGGCTCCGCCCTTCGCATAACCGCGACCCTGATACTTCGCAGAACTTATCTCCTTTATTACCTTTTTATAATGCGCCAAGTCCTGCGCGCCTGCCTGTAAGCCCAAAGCCAGCAAGACAACCAATAGTTTTCTCATATTATTCATATTTCTTTATTTCTAATTCCTAACCTGATGCCAACCCTGCTTCAATGTCTTCGTTTCTCCATTAGGGAAGACGACTTCCGCCGTACAGCCTTCAGGAATGAGGGTCGAGACTTCCAGCCGTTTCCCTTTCTTCTGGATGCTTACGGTAATTTTGCCGCTGACGCTCTCGATGGTGCATGAAGCCTCTTTCAGATATCCCATTTGGGGACGGATGCGGAAGGACTTGAACCCGGGAGAAGTCGGCTCGATGCCACAAACCTTCTGGCTCAAGATGGTCAAAGGACCGCCACTCCAGCCATGATTGTACGTTCCCCAGCAAGAGTTCACCATCGGTTCGCCCGGCTTGGGCTTTGTTCCTTCGGGTATCCAGTTCTCTGGTAATGTAGTCAGCCCGGGGAAATCCAGCATGGGCTTGTAGCGCTTGCGTATGCGGTCCAATCCTTGGCTGGCAGCATTCATCTGGAACAAGGCTTCCAACACATATTTCTCCATATAGGGACTGGCGTGGTATTCCTTTGTCAAGCATTCGGTCAAAGCTTTGTATTTATCTTCCGATGCCAGTCCCGACACAACAGCAAGGGCATTTCCGCGGTCGTCGGTCTCGCCTGTATAGTCTGGCGAACGGTACACGCCATCCTTCCAGAACCGCTTGTCGAAGCTGTCTGCCATCCTTTTCAACATGCCGTCTATCTGAGCCACATCACTCGCTTTATCAAGAATCTTTGCGAGTTCAAGTTCACCCTTCAGAGCCAAATAATACCAGCAGTTCTGCAGCAGAAGTTGGTCGATGTTCTCACCCCAGTCGCCCCAGAACCAGTCGCCATGGCGCAAGAGGACAAGACCGTCGGCATCTGTCTGCCAGACATCATGCAGATAACGATGCAGACGAGCATAATGGGTCTTGGCAAGTGAGAAATCGCCCGCATAGAAGCATTGGGTATAGATGCCGTACCATCCGCAAGTGGCCAGAATCTGGGAGGGCAGTTCCTTGTTCCAGTTTCCAGCCGGAACAGGCGAATACATGACGCCATCTGCCCGCTGCCAGTTGAAGAGTTCGTTCAGTCCCTTGAAGCCCATCTGTGCGCCCTCGGGACTCAAAGAGTAAAAAGCCTCGCCCAACTCGTTCACGGCATCGCCCCACCACTGTCCTCGCTCGCGGTCAGGACAGTCCATGAAGTTGTCCCTCATCGTGATGTAAAGGGTTCGTTGGGCACGAAGCCACAATTCATTGAAGAATGAGTCGTTGCAACGGAAGGGTTCCACGAAGTCGCATCCATAACCAGTCTCGCGGAATTTCACCTCTTCCATCTCCACGCCTTTGGGCAGGATGTACCACACCTCATGACCATTGAACCATCCGAAGTTCTCGTACTCCTGTTCACCTTTACGAGTAATATACTCGCATCTGGGAGTGGCCGAGCCGCCTATCATGTGGACATCTGTCTGAATCTTGATAAGCAGGCCATCGTCGGACGATTTCAACCGCATATAGGGCGTGCATTGGCAGTTGTAGGGCAGACGACAAACCAGGGTGTCACCTCGTTGCTCCGTGCTTACGTATTCCCGAAGCCCAAGGTCTTTCCATTGTGGAATAGGTCGCTTCACCAGTTTTCCCAATGTGCAATTCTCTACATCGACGGGCAGCACTTCCTCCAGGTTGTATGTGTAGCTGTTTTTATACCATCCCTGTTCCTCCCTCCGGGCATCAAACCGGATGTTGCTCTCAGAGATACGATAGTTGGGTTTGGGCTCGTCGGTCTCGCCATAAGCACCATAAACGGCACCTCGCCACGACTTGTCGGAACAGATGTTCACTCCCTCCGCCCGGGCATCGAACAGCAAGCCTGCCGTTCCGCTGCTGACATGACTGAAGCCATTCAGCCCGAAGTACCAGGTCAGCACGGCTATCAGGTTCTCGCCAGGCTTCAGATAAGGCGCGATTTCCACCTCGTCGTAATAACTGCTGTTGGGAGCCGGTCCGCGTTTCAGTCCGCCCTCGAAGACAACCAGCTGCTCGTTGATATAGAGCCAGTATTTCGAGTCCGTCGCTATCTTTGCCTTTACCGAAGCCGGCACCTTCTCAACATTTGCCTTCTTGCGCCAAAGCATCCAGGTGTTGGGGCGGCTCTGATGATGCTCCAACGTCAGGAACTGTCCTTTCCATTCCTCGGCCTGAACCAAAACAGGAATCAAAAAGATACTTACCAAAAGCAAATGCCTCAAATGGCTCATGTTTTATTTAGTTTTTGACAGACTAAGCGCGTTTCATGCGTTTTCTGCATGCAAAGATACTAATAATTCTGTTAAGTAGGAGAAAAAAGACTGGCTCTTCTTCGAATTTCGCTCACTAAATTGTATATTTGCACCAAGAAAGGGAGAATAACGAGCCAAAACTTATAATATCATGACACAAAGGAAACTGCGAATGGGCATGATTGGCGGCGGAGGGAATGCCATGATTGGCCCTATCCATCTGCGAGCAGCATTGATGGAGAATGACATCGAACTCGTTTGCGGTTGCTTCAGCCGCAACTATCAGACCTCCCTGACCACTGGCGAGGCTTGGCATGTGCCCGAGGAACGTATCTATCACGACTACAAGGAGATGCTGGAGAAAGAGGCTGCCCTGCCAAAGGGGGAGCGCATGGACTTCGTGGCCATCGTGACGCCCAACAAGGTGCACTACGAGCAAGCTGCCCTGGCACTCGACCTAGGCTTTGATGTCGTTTTGGACAAGCCGATGACTTTCTCTTTGGAGGAGGCTCTGAAGCTGAAGGAAAAGGTAGAACAGACAGGCCTGATGCTTGCCCTTACCCACACCTACTCCGGCTATCCTGCCGTCAAGGAGATGAAGACCCGCATAGCCGAGGGGCAGCTTGGCAAGTTGCGCCGCGTCTATGTAGAATATACGCAAGGCTGGCTCTCGAAGCGCATTGAGCTGGAGGGCGGCAACAATGCAGGTTGGCGCACAGACCCCAGCCAAGCAGGCAAAGGTGGCTGTATAGGCGACATCGGCACGCATGCCTGGCACCTCTCAGAATACATCACTGGCGAGCAGGTTGTAGAACTTTGTGCCGAACTAAACACTTTTGTCGAGGGACGCCTCAACGACGATGATGCTGCGGCCTTCATGCATTATACGAATGGCGTCAAAGGCGTGCTTCATGCCACTCAGATTGCAGCTGGCGAGGAGAACAGGATTGTCATCCGCGTCTATGGCGAGAAGGGCGGCTTCGAGTGGCATCAGATGGAACCCAACACGATGATTGCAAGATGGGCCGACAGACCGACTGAGATTATCCGAACCGGAAATGGGCACATGGGTTCTCTTGCCAAATGGAACACGCGAACCCCTGGCGGACATCCCGAGGGCTATATCGAGGCCTTTGCCAATATCTACCGCAACTTTGCCAAGACCGTTCAAGCCAAGGCGAAAGGAGAGACACCGAAACCCGAATACCTGGACTTCCCGAATGTATATGATGGCGTTCGCGGCCTCCAGTTCATCGAGACGATGGTAGCTTCGGGTTACAGTAAAGAAGGGAAATGGGTGAAGTGGGTGCGAGAGTAAAGTTTAGAGTTTAGGGTTTAGAGTTTAGAGTCAGTTGAAAGAGTGTAGAGTGAAAGGCGGGGCGTAGCCTAATTATGAATTATGAATTGACAATCGGCTCGACGTGCACGACCACATGCGTCTCCTCGCCATACTGTTTCCGTAGCAGTTCCTCCACCTCAGAAGCCTTGTCGTGAGCCTCGCAGAGGGTGATATTGCCGTCCATAAGGATGTGCAATTCGATGGCATAATGGTTGCCGATGCGACGGGTACGAAGGTCGTGAGGCTCCGAGACATCGGGTACTGAAGCCGCAAGCTGCAGGATTTCCTGCTCCACCTCATCCGGGAGCGACTGCTCGGTGAGGTCTCCTATCCCGCCTCGCAGCAAGTCGAAAGCAACTTTGGCTATGAAGATGCCCACGATGACTGAGGCCAGAGGGTCGAGCACTGCCCAACGCCGGCCCAAGAAGATAGCACCGCCGATGCCGATGGCTGTACCAATCGACGAGAGCGCATCGCTACGATGGTGCCAGGCATTGGCCTCGAGAGCCTGCGACTCCAACTGCTTCGACTTTACCATCGTGTAGTGGAAGACGCCTTCTTTCAGCACGATAGAGATCAAGGCCGCCAAGAGTGCCAGCATACCTGGGGCTTCCAGCTGATTACCCCTCGACCAGGCGACTATCTTCACCAGCCCTCCATAGACGATTCCCACAGCGACAGCAAGCAACATCAAGCCGATGATGGTCAACGCTAAAGTCTCATATTTCCCGTGACCGTAGTCGTGCGACTTGTCCTTCGGTTTTCCGCTGATGTGGACGAAAGCCAGCACGATGATGTCCGTCACGAAGTCCGAGAGCGAATGGACTGCGTCGGCCACCATCGCAGCACTATGCCCAACGATTCCCGCCGTGAACTTGAAGGCAAGCAAAGCAACGTTCACTGCCCCGCCTATCAGCGTAACTCGGTAGATTTTTCGCGTCCTTTCCATCCTTTTAGCTGGTTCTTGCATGCAAAATTACAGCTTTTCTTTGATTTTTCATATAATTTAGATGATAAACATCACACTATACCAAAAAATTCCTAACTTTGTACGGACATTAACTATTTACGGTTAATTATTGACCATAGAGAGGTAAAAGGAATGAGTAAACTGAGGGATTTTATCCTTTCACTCAGGAAAAGGAAGGGATTACTTATAGTTATCGTGGCGGTACTGCTCCTCGAGTTGCTGTCCGCGGCTCAGTACTACTATACCCACAACCTGCTGGAGAACGAGCTGGAGAAGTATGCCGAGATGGAATTGACGACAAAAGCCATCATCACAAAGCGCATTGTCGAAGACTCGGAACGCACCCTGAAGAGTCACATCATGGAGGTGAAATATAATCTCTCCACGCCAGATTCAATGTTCAACATCGTCGCGCAAATTACCAAATACACCCCAAACCTCAAAGGCTGCGGCATATCTTTCATCCCGGGATACTATAAAGGGAGGTTGTTCGAGCCCTATGCTTTGCGAACGGACACTGGCATTGTGCGCCTTCAGATTGCTGGCGACAAGTTTGACTACACGAAGGACGGCTTCTATCGGGACATCATGGAGAAGAAAGCCAACAGTTGGGTTGGACCGTACGACGACATATACTTGAAGACGCGACTCGTGAGCTATGCCGTTCCCATCTATGAGTTCACGGGTGATACGGTAGCTGTGTTTGGCGTTGACATTGATACAAAAAGCTTGGGCGACACGCTGAATTACCGACATATCTACCCTTCGTCGTTCGACCTCCTACTGACTGAAGAGGGCGAACTTATTGCCGAGCCGACAGACACGACACTTCGCGATGAAGTGCAATTCGTGCTGTCACTCATCAACGACAGCACCGTGGAGCGTCGGTTAAGCAGTAACGGTCGCAGCCACATCATAGACTTCGACACGAGGAACCGCGACGGCGCTATCTTCTACGCCAGCATGAGGGGCATACCACACTGGCAGATAGCCGTTATTTGCTACGACGACGAAGTCTACGGCTCGCTCCTGGAACTGAGGTATCGCCTGCTTCTGTTCTCGCTGCTGGCTTTCGGCATCCTCCTCTACCTAGTCCGTCGGTATGCACAAGACGAGCAGAAACTGAGGATTCAGACTTTGGAGCAGGAACGCATGGCAGGCGAACTGCGCATCGCAAGCAACATACAGCAGGCTTTGCTGCCCGAGGAAGAGACATCGATGAAGGACATCGACGACATCCGTGTCGAGGGGCGTCTGATTCCGGCAAAGGCTGTGGGCGGCGACCTCTACAATGCCTTCGTTCGCGACGGCAAGCTCTTCTTCTGCATTGGCGACGTGAGCGGCAAAGGCATACCGTCGGCACTCATCATGGCTATCACGCAAGCACTCTTCCGCAACGTCGCCACACGAGAGGACAACCCTGCCCACATCATGAAACGCCTCAACGAGACTGCATGCCGCAACAACAAGACAAACATCTTCGTCACACTCTTCATCGGCGTCCTGGACTTGCCTACAGGCCATTTGCGCTATTGCAACGCCGGTCACGAACTGCCGCTGATTGGTCAATCAGAAGTGAAAAGTGAAAAGAGAAAAGTGAAAAATAAAAGCAACAACGCTGTGGACAATGCTAATCCTGATTATTCACTTTTCACTTATCACTTTTCACTTATCGACGCCAAGCCCAACCTGCCTATCGGCCTTTTCGAGGACTTCGACTACAAGATGCAGACCATGCAGATGCGGCCGGACACTACGCTCTTCCTATATACCGACGGACTGACCGAAGCACGCAACGCCAAGGGCAAGCTCTTCGGCAGAGACAGAGTCGGGGAGATGATAGCAGGGTCGGGCACCTTGAGCCCCAAGCAGATAGTGGAGTCGACCATCAGGTGCTGGCAGGATTTCATTGGAAGCACCGAGCAAAGCGACGACCTGACGCTGCTTGCCATCCACTACTCGCCGGCTGACGAGCACAACATCCTGGACCGTGCCATCACCCTGCGGAACGACACAAAGGAGGTGGAGGCGCTCGGAGCCTTTGTGAAAGGAGTGGCAGAAGACCTGTCGCTGAGCAAGACGCTGACGGGCAAGTTGCGCCTCGCCGTGGAGGAAGCCGTGGTCAACGTCATGGAGTATGCCTATCCGCAGGGCAAGACGGGTGAGATCGGCATACGCGCCATCTCGAATGGACATCGCCTGCAGTTCGTCATTTCCGACTCCGGCAGACCCTTCAACCCGACCGAAGTCTCGGCTGCCGACACGACGCTCTCGGCAGAGGAGCGTCCCATAGGAGGACTCGGCATACTGCTCGTGCGCGAACTTATGGACTCTATCAACTACGAGCGCATCGATGGGAAGAACGTCCTGACACTTAGCAAAAGAAATATTAATGATTAACGCTTACTGATATGAAGACAAACATCGAACAACTGGAAGAGAAGTATCTTGTGACGCTTGAGGGCGAGCTCGACACCGCAGCTGCCGCCGAGGTGGAGAAGACCCTGCAACCGCTTTATAACAGCGAAGGCAAGGATGTCATCATCGATTGTGAGGGACTCGAGTACATCGCGTCGAGCGGCCTGCGCATCCTCATCAGCATACTGAAGGGAGCGAAGGCTGGCGGCAGCAAGGTCGTGCTCAAGAACATGAACGAGGACATCAAGAGCGTGTTCAAACTGACCGGTTTCATCAACATATTCGAGGTGGAATGAGAAACGGAGCGATTCTCGTGCTGCTTCTTGCAGCGATGATGGCATCGGCTCAGGACGAGACGACGGCCGACGAGCAGAAGGAAGCCATCTTCGGAAGCAAGAAGGAAGGGCAAAGTCAGGGTGTGAACCAGCTCGACATCGACTTGAATATCCTCGGTCGAGGCGAGATGAGATTCGGTGGTTTCACTGAGGGTGCCGAGGAGAACCGCGCGCAGTTCCTGATGGAAAGGACGCGTTTGTCGCTGGACTACAAACGTCCCTACATCGAAGCAAAGGTGACGGCTCAGCACAGTGGGGTGTGGGGACAGAATGGCAAGGGCAGTTTCAACCTCTACGAGGCTTGGGCGCAACTGACGGCGAAGAACGGTCTCTTTGTGAAGATGGGACGCCAGGTGCTTTCCTACGACGACGAGCGCGTGATTGGTGCCAACGATTGGGCGATGGCTGCAAACTCCCACGATGTCATCAAGTTCGGGTATGAAGGCCACGGACACAAGGTGCACGGCATCTTCGGCTTCAACCAGAATGCCGAGAGCATCAGCGGAGGGTCGCTGTATTCGGGTGACTCGTACAAGCTCATGCACACCCTCTGGTACCACTTCGACGTTCCGAAGATACCGATTGGGCTCTCTTTGCTGTTCATGAACATTGGCATGCAGGGCGACAAATACAATAATAAAGAATTTAAGAACCCTTGCAACAGGTATCAGCAGCTGGTAGGCGGCTATCTCTCCTACAAGCCGGGGAAGCTGACGGCTGAGGCTTCGTACTATCATCAGCTGGGTCGCAACGAGGACAACGCCAAGATGGATGCCTGGATGGCAAGCGTCAAGGCACAGTATCAGGTGTCGAGGCAGGTAGGAGTTCAAGCCGGATACGACTACTTGAGCGGTGACGACTACTTCGTCGTGCGCAAGGACGGAGGCTTGGGACTCATACAGCACAAGGTCTATAAGTTCTTCAACCCGGTCTATGGCTCTCACCACAAGTTCTACGGCATGATGGACTTCTTCTACGTGCAGGCTTTCAGCGACACCTTCTCGCCTGGCTTGCAGAACCTCTACGCCGGCGCAAGCTACAGCCCCATCAAGGGACTGAACCTGAGCGCGACGTACCACTATCTGGCCATGGCAACGAAGCTGAAGGGACTGAACAAGACGTTGGGACACGACTTCGACTTCGAGGCGTCCTACCGGATACTGAAGGATGCAAAAGTTTCACTCGGCTTCTCTTACATGGCAGGCACGGACACGATGGAACAACTAAGGCGAGCCGAGGGCAACGACGACTTGAAGTGGGCCTGGTTCTCGCTCGTCGTATCGCCCCGCATCATTTCGAAAAAATGGTAGAGACGTGACATGATTCCAAACGCGGCACGTGACGTTTTCATTTTACCCACGTTATAAATTCATTTTACCCACGTAATATTTTAAATATTCCACGTTATAATTTCATTTTACCCACGTTGCATTTTGCATCACGCCACGGCAACTGAGGATCAGGCACTTGGGAAACTCTCCATCAAAACTCAAAAAAACACTTAATCAAACCTTCCTATGAAAGCTCCATTAAGCAAGACGCAGTACGGCATCTACGCAGAGTGCGTCGGACACAGCGGCGAGATTTGCTACAATCTCCCTTATCTCTATACGCTCGACAAAAGCCTCGACGCCAATCGGCTCTGCCAGGCAATCAAGACGGCGGTAGCGGCGCACCCTACCCTCTTCACCCGCATCACACTCAGCGACGAGGGCGAACCCATGCAGACTATCGCTGATGAGGCATTCTCCGTTGCCGTGGAGGACATCGACGACATCGAGGCAGCGAAGGCCTCGCTCGTCAAGCCCTTCGACATCTATGCCGACCGCCTCTTCCGCATCCGCCTGCTGCACGACGCGAACCGTTTCTATCTCTTCATCGACTACCATCACATCATCGTCGATGGCACGTCGATGCACATCCTGCTGGGCGACATAGACAAGGCCTATCGCGGTCTCGACCTCGACAGAGAGGAGTTGACGCTGGCAGAGGTTGCCGCTAAGGAGACGACCGACCGACAGTCTGCGGCTTTCAGCGAAGCGAAGCAATGGTACGCCCAGAACTTCGACTGCGGCGACGTCTTCACGCAACTCATCCCCGACCTCGAGTTTTCACAGCCCTCAGAGGCTTCGCTGCTCCACACCATGAGCACCGGCATCGACCGCGTAGAGGCGTTCTGCAAGGCAAACAGCATCTTCAAGAGCACCCTCTTCACGTCCGCCTACGCCCTGCTTCTCGCGAAGTTCAACAACGAACAGGAAGCCCTCTTCACCACCGTCTTCAATGGTCGTCAGGACAAGAAGCTGGCGCGAACCGTCGGCATGTTCGTCAAGACGCTGCCCGTCTATGCCAAGTTCGACAAAGACACCTCGGTGCTCGACTTCCTCAGAGCAGGGCAGGAGCAGATGACAGGCTGCCGTCGGCACGAAGCCTACTCGTTCAGCGACCTCATGGAGGACATCAAGCCGCAAAGCAACTCGATGTTCGCCTGGCACGCCAACCTCTTTGCCGACGACACGATGGGCGACAAACCGATGCAGGCGGAACGCATAGGCAACAGCACACTCGATGCGTCGCTCTATCTGAAGGCTTTCATCCGCGACGGCCACTATCAGGTAAAGGCCGAGTATCACGCCAATGAATACTCGCGGGAACTCATCGCGCAGTTCCTCGAGAGCTATGAAGCCGTCGTGGAAGGCTTGCTCTCCAAGGAACTTCTGCGCGACATCGACATCGCTACAGCTTCACAGGTAGCAGTTCTCGACAGCTTCAACAAAACAGATGTCGATTACGACGACACGCAGACCATCGTCTCGCTCTTCGCGAAGCAAGCAAAGGCGACGCCCGACAACACGGCTGTTGTCTATAAAGACAAGCAATATACTTATAAGGAAGTAGATGAACTGAGCGACCGCATCGCTGGTTTCATCGCCTCGAAAGGCCTAAAGGCAGAGGATGTCGTGTCCGTGCTTATTCCCCGATGCGAGTGGATGGCCATAGCCTCTCTCGGCATCTTGAAGGCCGGCTGTGCCTATCAGCCACTCGACCCCAGCTATCCGAAAGAGCGTCTGAACTTCATGATGCAGGACGCAGAGGCAAAGCTGCTCATCGCCGACGAGGAGCTTCGCCCCATCGTGGACGAGTACAAGGGAGACGTCCTGCTGGCCAAAGACCTGAAAGGCCTTAAGGATTCTAAGGACCTTAATGTCTCTCCCTCGCCTTCGTCGCTCTTTATCCTGCTTTACACCAGTGGCTCCACCGGTGTGCCTAAGGGCTGCCAGCTGACGCACGGCAACCTCGTCGCCTTCTGTCATTGGTATCATCGCTACTACGACCTGCAGGCCGAGCATCGTGTGGCTGCTTACGCCAGCTATGGTTTCGATGCCTGCATGATGGACCTCTATCCTGCCCTGACTTGCGGCGCGACGGTTTATATCATTCCCGAAGAGATACGTCTCGACCTGATTGCTCTCAACGAGTACTTCGAACAGAACCGTATCACGCACTCCTTCATGACGACGCAGGTGGGCTATCAGTTCGCCACGAGCATCGAGAACCACTCTCTGAAGTACCTCTCGACAGGTGGCGAGAAGTTAGCATCGCTCGTCCCGCCAAAAGGCTACAAGTTCTATAATGTATATGGCCCGACGGAGTGCACCATCTTTACGACCACATACTGCGTCGAGGAGAAGCTGAAGGAGATACCCATCGGCAAGCCTCTCGACAACATGCGCCTCTACATCGTCGACCAGCAAGGCCATCGCTTGCCCGTCGGAGCAGCAGGTGAGCTTTGGGTGGCAGGACCGCAAGTGAGCCGCGGCTACTTGAATCGTCCCGAGAAGACTGCAGAGACATACATCAGCAACCCCTTCACGTCGGACGAGAAGTACAGCCGTGTCTATCGAACTGGCGACATCGTTCGCTATCTCCCCGACGGCAACATTCAGTTCGTGGGTCGTCGTGATGGGCAAGTGAAGATTCGAGGCTTCCGCATCGAGCTAAAGGAAGTAGAGGCCATCATACGTGAGTTCCCTGGCATCAAGGATGCTACGGTGCAAGCATTCGACGTC
Organism: Bacteroidaceae bacterium; assembly: GCA_017645655.1. Classification (GTDB taxonomy): domain Bacteria; phylum Bacteroidota; class Bacteroidia; order Bacteroidales; family Bacteroidaceae; genus Physcousia. Next base: position 12,294 of record JAGCNZ010000119.1, read on the forward strand.
GAAGGTGCTGGTGGCGGCAAGTTCATTGCAGCTTACATCGTGAGCGACCAGCAGATAGACATCGAAGCGCTCAACAACTTCATCCTCGACGAGAAGCCGCCCTATATGGTGCCTGCAGTCACGATGCAGATAGATGCAATACCGCTCAACCAGAACCAGAAGGTTAACAAGCGTGCCCTGCCGAAGCCCGAGAAGAAGGTCGAAGCCGTAGCTGAAGTGAATGCTCCGATGAATGTGCTTGAGCAGGAACTGCACGACATCATTGCCGGCATTGTGAACAACGAGGACTTCGGCATCACGACAATCCTCGGCTATGCAGGCCTCACATCAATCTCTGCTATCAAGCTTGCTGTGCAGATTAACAAACGCTATGGCGTTACCCTCGATGCGAAGTCACTCGTCAAGACCGCAACCCTGCAAAGCATCGAGAATGAGATTCTCAAGACTCTCATGCAACCTCATAGTTCTCAAAACTCTCATAGTTCCCATAACTCTCAAAGTTCCCATTCTGCTCCCCTGAGCTACGCCCAGACAGGCGTCTATTTCGATTGCCTGAAGAATCCCACTTCGACCGTCTATAACATTCCTTACCTGCTGACATTCCCCGCTGGCACAGAAGCAAGCAAGCTTGCCGAGGCGGTCAAGGCAGTTGCAGAGAGCCATCCCGAACTCAGCGTGCATTTCACTACGGAAGGCAACACCATCATCCAGACCTTGGAGGACAGCGTGCCTGCCCAGGTGCCTGTTTCCGAGATGACGGATGAGGCTTTGGCGGCTTACAAGAATGAGTTCGTGCAGCCCTTCAACCTGCAGAAAGCGCCGCTTTATCGCTTCGAGATAGTCAAGACGGAGAGCGCCGTCCATCTGCTCATGGACATCCATCACCTTGTCTTCGACGGTGGCTCGGCCGACCTGTTTATCCGTCAGATATGCAATGTGCTCGAAGGCCAGACGATAGAAAAGGAAGCTTACTCTTACCTTGACTTCGTGACCGACCAGCAGGCTGCGGAAGACACCGAGGAGTTCCGCGAGGCACAGCGCTTCTTTGCAGAGAAGCTGCAGACCTGCGAAGGAGCAAGCGAGATACCTGCCGACCTGAGTCATAGTGACGACGAGCAAGGCTTCATCGGCGAGGCTGTTTGTCTTCCCGACTTCGACAAGGTGACAGCCTTCTGCCGAGAGCATGACATCACGCCTGCGCATCTCTTCCTTGCCGCAACGGCTTACGTCGTTTCCCGCTACACGAACAATCGCGAGGTCTATCTCTGCACGGTCAGCAGCGGCCGCAGTAACCTGAAGATAGCTGACACGGTGGGTATGTTCGTCAACACGCTTGCCCTTGGACTGAACGTTGAGGACATCAGCGTCCGCAGTTTCCTTCAGAAGACAAGCGAGACGTTCGACCAGACGCTGCGTCACGAGGACTATCCCTTCGCACGTATCGCCTCCGACTATGGTTTCCGACCTGCCATCGCATACGCTTACCAGGTTGGTGTCCTCTCAGAGTATCGCACGAACGGCAACGCGATAGGGCAGGAGTTGCTCGAGCTCAATGTTCCAAAGTTCAAGATAAACATCAAGATAGAGTCGAGAGGCGTTGTCGTGCAGTACGACGACTCGCTCTATTCCGACCGACTGGGCGAGGCGCTTGCTGAAAGCATCGTGGCTGTCACGGAGCACATGATGCAGCAGCCCGAAGCACAGGTCAGGAAACTTTCCATCGTCAGCAAGAAGCAGGAGGAAGAGCTCAAAGGTCTTCGCCAGACGGCAACAGGCGAGGCGCCCTTCAAGCTGTTCCACGATTGCATCAGCCACTTTGCACAGACGCAACCGGAGCACGAGGCGTTGGTTGCCATCGACGGCAAGTTTACCTACAAGGAGATGGATGAGGTGACGAACCGCATCGCCAATGGTTTGCGCCAGCGAGGTGTGAAGGAACGAGACAGAGTGGCTCTGCTCTTGCCGCGCACCAGCAGACTCATCCTCTCGCTCTTCGGCGTGCTGAAGGCTGGGGCAGCATACATCCCTTGCGACCCCGAGTATCCTGCCGACCGCGTGAAGCTTATCCTCGAGGACAGCGAGGCGCGCTACATCATCACGACTGCTGACCGCCTCGACAGCGTGCCTGCCGATAAAGCCATCAACGTGGAGGAACTGATTCAATGTCAACAGACAACAGACAACAGACAACAGACAATCACGGGCGACGACCTTGCGTACCTTATATATACTAGTGGCTCGACGGGTCGCCCGAAAGGTGTGATGCTGCGACACGAGGGCATCTGCAACTACCTCTACGGGCATCCGGCCAACGTCTTTGCTAATGCAGTGCTGACCGATGCCAAGCGCATCATGAGTGTGACGACGATATCGTTCGACGCGGCGCTGCAAGACATCGGCATGTGCTACTTTAATGGCAAGACGCTCATCCTCGCGACGGAGGAGCAGGCGAACAATCCGCTCGACCTCGCTAACCTCATCAACGAGCAACAAATCAACATGGTGAGCGGCACGCCTTCGCGTTGGCAGACATGGCTGACGAGCGAGGACTTCTGCCAAGCCATCTCGAAGGTCAACATCTGTCGTGCCGGCGGCGAGAAGTTCTCTGACCAGTTGCTCTCGCAAATGCGCAAGGCAACGAAGGCGCGCATCTTCAATTGCTACGGCCCGACTGAAATAACCGTCGCCTCAAACAATGCTGAGCTGACGAACGTCAAGTTCGTGACGGTCGGCAAGCCGCAGCTCAACGTCAAGGAGTTCATTGTGGACGGCGACGGCAATGAACTTCCGGTTGGCGTCGTGGGTGAACTCTACATCGGAGGTCGCGGCGTGGCTCGAGGCTACAACAACCTCGAGGAGATGACGAAGGAACGTTTCGTCGAGTATCATGGCGAGCGCATCTACAAGTCGGGCGACTACGCGAAGTGGCTGCCGGACGGCAATGTCGTCATCCTCGGCCGCACAGACCATCAGATTAAGCTGCGCGGCCTGCGCATCGAGCTGGGCGAGATAGAGAACGTCATGCTGAAGGTGGAGGGCATGAAGAAGGTCGTCATCCTCATCCGCAAGCTGAACGACAAGGAGCACCTCTGCGCCTACTACACCGCCGACCGCGAGATAGCGCCCGACGCGCTGAAGGCCGAGATATCGAAGAGCCTGACGCAATACATGGTGCCGACGGCTTACCTGCAACTCAAAGAGATGCCGATGACGCCCAACGGCAAGACGGATGTGAAGGCGTTGCCCGAGCCGCAGCTTGCCGTAACGTCGGCCTACGTCGCACCAAGCAACGAGACCGAGCAGACGTTCTGCAACATCTTCGCCGACATCCTACAGATGGACAAGGTGGGCGCCACGGACAACTTCTTCGAACTGGGCGGCACGAGCCTCGTCGTGACGCGCGTCATCATCGAGGCCGACAAGGCAGGCCTGCACGTGGCTTACGGCGACGTCTTTGCCAACCCGACGCCAAGACAGCTGGCAAGGCTGATTAATGGGGATAATGGGCAAGATGGGCAGGATGAGGAAAGCACCTTCGACTACACAGCCATCGATGCTCTGCTGCAAGGCAACACGCTCGATGCGTTCCGCAAGGGCGAGCGTCAGCCGCTTGGCAACGTGCTGCTGACGGGCGCGACGGGTTATCTGGGCATCCACATCCTGCGCGACCTCATCGACTCCGACGCGGAGAACATCTATTGTCTGGTGCGTGCGAAGACTCAGGAGAAAGCCGAAAGCCGCCTCCGCACCCTGCTGTTCTACTACTTTGCCGACGCCTTCAAGGACCTCTTCGGCAAGCGTCTGCACGTCGTACTCGGCGATGTGACGGAGGACTTGACTGCGAAGCTTTCAATGTTCAATGTTCAATGTTCAATGGTTATCAACTGTGCCGCCATCGTGAAGCACTTCAGCGAAGGCACAGAGATAGAGGACGTCAACATCGGCGGCGCGCAACGTTGCGTGGACCTCTGCTTGAAGACGGGCGCCCGACTTGTCCACATTTCCACCGCCAGCACACGAGGCTTGTGGACGGGAGATGCCGCGCACAAAGACGAAGTCTTCACCGAGCAGCGTTTCTTCATGGGGCAGTACCTCGGCAACAAGTACATCTACTCGAAGTTCATGGCCGAGCGGCTCATCCTCGACGCGATTGCCAAGCAGGGACTGAGTGCAAAGATTATGCGCGTGGGCAACCTCGCAGCCCGAAGCACCGACGGAGAGTTCCAGGCGAACTTCTCCACAAACAGCTTCATGGGTCGCATAAAGGTCTATAACATGCTGGGATGCTGCCCGTACGCGATGCGCAACAAGCGTGTCGAGTTCTCGCCCATCAACGAGGTGGCGCACGCCATCATCCTGCTTGCAACGAGCCCGAAGGAGTGCGTCGTCTTCCATCCCTATAACATACACTTCCAGTTCCTGGGCGACGTATTGACCGGCTTGAGCACGGTTGGCGAGGGTATCCGTTTCGTGGAGCAGGAAGAGTTTGCAGAGACGATGGAGCGTGCGAAGTCAGATCCGCAGAAGGCCGCGCAGATGTCGTCGCTCTTGGCCTATCAGGACATGGCTCACGGACAGAAGACCAGCGATGTGGAGCGCGACAACGACTACACCACACAGGTGCTCTACCGCCTCGGCTTCGCCTGGTCGCCCACGTCGTGGGACTACGTAGAACGCATGCTCACGGCCATCGGCGGCTTCGGCTTCTTCGAATAAGAAATGGAGCGTGTATAAACAAAGCGTGTCTAATCACCGGATTAGGCACGCTTTGTTGTTTTTTCAGGCATGTCTGGTTTGCCGACTCAGCAGGTGATGTTGATTGCTTATACATGTAAAAGCAACGAACTTGGCCTGCCAAACGATACAAAAATATACAGTGTCAGAATACATCCAATAGCCTTTGACCACGAATTACACGAATTACACGAATTTATAATTAACTAACAAACGGCAGTTGAATTATTCGTGTAATTCGTGCAATTCGTGGTGAAAATATATAAAAAGGGTATGATCGTTTGCTTTGACACAGCCGTAGTGGGCTGGTTTATTGCATCTGCTGCAGCAGTTTGACGAGGTTGTCGAGGTCACGCGCATCGACTTTCAGGTCGAGCATGTTGCCGTCGCGGTCGAACAACTTGTAGGTCGGGAAGGCACGGACATCGAGGTGACGCTCGATAGCGCTCTGCTGCTCGGGCGGCAGATTGTAGTGCGCCACGTTCTCTCCGCTGACGTTGTACTCCTTGATGACGTTCTCCCATGACTCCTGAGGGCTGTTGTTGGCGAGGTAGAGGAACGCGATGTCGAAGTCTTTCAGCCGGTCATATTCCTCCTGACTATGGGAGAGTGCCTCCTTGCAGGGGCCGCACCAAGTGCCCCAAACGTCGAGCAGCACGAACTTCCCCTTGTAGGGTTCCAGGAGTTTCCGCAGCAAAGCCTCGCCTTCGGTGAGGTCCTTCACGTCGTCCGACGACTTGAGCACGAGCTTGTCGAACTCGCGGTTAGCCAGAGCGACGTAGTAGTCGTTCTTCTTCTCAATCATCTCGATGGCGGTGGGGTTGCCTATCATCACCTTCATGGTGTCCATCACCTCCTCGGGCAGCGGCACGCGCTCATTGTCGAGCTGGTTGTAAACCTGCTGCGCGAACCAGATGCTCTTCAGGAACGGCTTGGCACCAAGGGAGTCGAGAAGCACATCCTGAGCCTTCATCCTGGAGAGGAATCCCTTCCTCCGTATGAACACCTGCGCCTTCTGGCTATTTAGAATCTTAATAGCAGCCTCAATAAGCTCTGTATGCTTTGCGTTCTCTTCATTGGCAATACGCTGTTTCTCCTCCATCGTAGAAGCCTGATTTACTGCTTCATTCGCTGCTTTCGCCCACTCTTTCCAGTGGTTCAGCGCCTCACGTTCCTCGTCGTTCTCGGCTATCTCGCTGATGTGGTCGAGATAGTTCATTCTGAAAGTGTAGCTGGCCGGCACGACAACATCACCAAGATAGTCTCGCAGGAACATTTGTGTCTCACGGTGAAGCGTCAAGGGAGACTCGAGCTTCGTCCAGAAGGTGTTGTATGCATATCGGCGTGCAGCCTCTGGGTATCGGCTGTTCTCGCCGCGAAAACGAGCCTGACCGAAGCAATATGCCTGCTGCCAAAGCGTGTGGCCCTTGCGATATTGCCTGTAGCGAGTGGAGAGCGAGGGGTGCTCCTCGAATAGACGCTCCTGCTTTGCGAACTGAGTTTGCAACAGGCTGTCGGTCGATGCGATGTACTTGTCGAAGTCCTTATCCCCGCGTTCCATCCTTACTGTCTGCCAGTCCACGGGGAACTTGAAGAGCTCGTTCTGCAGTCGGCAGTCGTCGCCCATGAAGTAGCGGCGTCCCTCCTTGAAGTCGTAGAGCAGGAAGTACGTCTTGCCCGGCTCGAGCATCGTCCGCATGAAGCAGCGCGACCAGTCGCAGAAGAACCCCGTACTGTTCAGCAGCGGAAAGCTGACCTTGAAGCGTCCCTGTTCGTCGAGGTCGGCATAGACTGATTTCTGGTCGCCCGTAAAGATGTCGTTATAGCCGAACTCGAATGTCTTCTCGCCCTTGTACTTGTCCGGCATGTCCTTTATCCATCCGACGACCGTCACCGTGTCGGCATTGTAGTCGGTATCGATGAAGTCCGTGCGCGTGTCCTTTTGCGGGTAGTCGGGCATGAAACGGCTGGTTATCATGCTGTACGAAGCCTTCTGGTCGCCTATCTGTATGGTGCGAGTGCCCTTGACATTCGTCGAGCTTTGCTTCTTGTCCTTGCCCACAATGACCTTTATATCGTCCGTGCCGTCCGTCAGAAGCATTTCAGCCTCGCCCGTCTTCTGGTTGATGTCGAGCTTCTTGTAACGCCAGAACTTGCAATCGTAAATGGCTTGGTCCTCGAGGAAGGCAATCTTCCAGTCGCCCTTCTCGTCGCGCCAATAGGAAGGCAGCAGCTGGCGCCAGCGTTCCTCCACAGGCTTGATGCCCGTGATGGACCATGCGCCGCTGAAGTCTCCCTCGGTAAAGTCGAACGACTTGGTCGATAGGGGCAGCGGCTCGAAGTGGAGCACGACGTCGCTTGTGCCGTCGGGACCTGTCTGCTGGTGCGTGTCGAGCTGTATGCCGTCGGCAGAGGTGATGGCGTACTGCTTGCCGTCAGCCTTCAGATAAGAGCCGCTGGCGAACTGGAACCAATAGTCATCGTAGTCCGACCGCTGGCTGACTGTCATATAGACGAGCGTCTCGTTCTCCTTCAGCTCGACCCTCGTGATGTCGAGAGCCAAATTGAAGAAGCCGTCGCCGTAGCTTGTACTGAACTCCGTAGTGGGCTGTTCCCACACGATTTGCTTTCCCTGTGCCGCTCCTGCCACTAAGAGCAGAAGGCACGCAATGAATGTCTGTTTCATATTCACCTTTTCACTGTTTCACTTTTATACCTTTATTATATATAACGCGCGAGCGTGCGAAATGTTATGCGTAAAGGCAAAGATTTAAGTTTATTTAGATAATCGCTTGATAAATGTTAAATGGTAAATGATTAAATGGTAAATGAAGTTACAGCTCCGTCTGCTCCACCACTTGGCCGTCGAAGAGGTTGATGATGCGGTCGGCGAAGCTGGCGTTGTGCTGCGAATGCGTGACCATGACGATGGTGGTGCCTTGCTGGTGCAACTGGCAAAGCAGGTCCATTACCTCCTTGCTGTTCTTTGAGTCGAGGTTGCCTGTCGGTTCGTCGGCAAGGATAATCTTAGGCTTTGCCACTATGGCTCGTGCCACGGCGACGCGTTGCTGCTGTCCGCCTGAAAGCTGGCAGGGGTAATGCTTGCGGCGATGCGACATTGCCATGCGGTCGAGCATCTCCTCCACGCGCTTGCGTCTTTCCTTTGCAGGCACGCCCATGTAGAGCAACGGCAGCTCTACGTTCTCATAGACACTGAGGTCGTCGATGAGGTTGAAACTTTGGAACACGAAGCCGATGACGCCCTTTCGAATGTTCGTTCGCTCGCGTTCAGAGAGTTTGCTCACATCTTTGCCGTCGAGCAAGTAACGTCCTTCAGTCGGCGTGTCGAGCAATCCCATTATATTTAATAATGTAGTCTTGCCGCAACCAGATGGTCCCATAATGCTGACGAACTCGCCTTTTTTTACTTCCAGGCTCACTTCGCGCAAAGCCCAGGTGTCAATCTCTTCCGTGCGGAAGACTTTCTTGATGTTGGATAACGTAATCATGTCCTTATTCTTTTTTAATGATGTTTGCTGGATTTAACTGTGACACTCGATATATTTTGTAACCTACGGTGAGAAGAGTGACGAGAGCAACGACGAGAACCGCAAAGACGTAAGGAATGTGCATTTCCCAGATGTTGTCTATCTTGTCTAATCTGTTCATCTCTTTCCAAAAGAGGGCAAACCTCGTGAGAATGCAGATGATGAGTGTAAGGATGCTGCTGATGATAAGTTGCCAAATGTTTTGCTTGCCAAAGAGCCACATTATCTGCCTTGTGCCTGCACCATGCGCCTTTCGGATGGCCACTTCCTTCTGTCGCCCTCTTGTGTCGAGCGAGACAGAGGAAAAGAGCGTCAGCACGATGCAAAGCAGAGCTACGGCTGCCATCACCCCAAGGATTTGAGCCATCAGTTCATTCATGCGCAAATCTTTGTAACAGACATCGTACAGGTTTTCAATGGGAGCCTTTGCCAACATATATTTGCCATTTTCGTGATAAAGGCTCGTGAGTTCCTTCTTGGCTGCATTGTATTCCTTTGGCTTCGCTTTGAGGATGATGTTGTGGCTGAGTGCCCAACCTTCATAGGCGCCTTCGAAGTCCTTCCATACACGGGAGTCAAGGCTGTCCTTATCCAAGAAATATGATGTTTGGCAGATATAAAAGTAGGGAATTATCGAAAGGTAGCTGTTGCCGGTAAGTGGGGCAAGCGGTGTACAAACAGCATACCCTATCTTCTCGGCTTGCTTACCTTTCTCTATCGTGCGGTATTCAGGCTCTCCCTTCTGCTGTAAGCCGAACTTTTGGCGCAGTTCGTTGGCTCGTTCCTTTGGAGCATAGATAGGAATCACGCCTGCGGTATAGTGCATTTCATCTGTATCTGTGGGAAAGACTTTCATGTCCAGCAAGCCAAAAAGATGTTCGTCTGTCAGCAATACGCTGTATGTACAATAGCGTGTCCCGTCTTCCTTTTGCTCTACACCACGAGGGTCAAAAGGCTCATCTCCCTCATTCAAGTCCTGCCGGAACCAAGCCTCCACCACATGAGTACTGCCAGCCACGTGTTGCAGATGTGGTATAGCGTCGAGCAGCTCAGGTTTCCATTCGTGGTTCTCCGTTAGGATGCAGTTGCGGAATGCTTCTGCATTGGCAGGCTTTGCCGTGTTGATGCGACCGAAGACAACTGTTCCCAAGACAAAGAAAAGCAAGAGCTGGCAGACAATCATTTGAAGGATGATGAGTAGGCTGCGGCCGCGAGTAGATGTCCTACGGCTCTTGCCAACCACTTCGTTCAAAGGCATCGTTACTACCTTGCGGACAGAAAGGGCCGCAATACTTGCCGTCACGAGGAACGTCACCAGACAAATCCACAACTCCGTAGTGTAGGTTCGAGGCATATCTATTGAGATCTCGTCAACATACATCTGCAAGATGGGAAAGGCATAATATGACAATAAAGCTGTAAGCACCAATGTAAGCAAGGTAACGAAGATGAAGATGATGACCACTTCCCACATCATCAAGCCGAAGAGCTGCCCTCTCTGCGCTCCCATGCAATTGCGCAAACCCATTTCCCTCTGGCGCAAACGGAAGAGTTGTATTTGTGTCTTCAGGAAACCGAACAGTCCTATCAGCAAGATGCTGCCGCCAATGAAGAGCGTGAAGAAGAGTCCCGACTCGTCAATAATCGAGTAGCTATTCTCTGCTTTCACTTTGTATTCGGGCAGGACTTCTTGTATTTCCTTCTGCAAGTCCTTATCCGTCTTGCCTTCTGCAAGGATAACATCGAAACTGTACATATGGGTACGCGCATGTTGGTTTGCCCACTCCTTGAACATGTCGGTGACAACCATCAGGGCATCCTCGTTGAGCATCCAGTCGCCTGTATCGACGACATCGGTGACGGATTTGTTGTTCCAATCTGTTATAAAGCCTGTCGGGTTTACATCCCTGCCGAAGGTACGCTCCAGCATTCCTTTCGTCATAATCACGTCGCCAGGTTTCAAAACAGGCATGCGCTTGCCCGTGATGGCCGACCTTAAGCCCAGATAGTTGAGATGCTCAGGACTTATCCACCTGAACCACGTATAGACGCTATGTTTCTTTCCTTTTGAGTCGGTGAAGTCCACAGGTTTCCCTACTGCTGCATAGTCGATGTCGATGAATTCGATACTCGGCAGATGGCTGTCTGCGATGCGCTGAATTTCATCGGGACAGGCGGATATAAGGCTGTCGCTTTGTGTATAGAGTTCCACCCTAACACGACGCGGGTCGCCATTATCCCGCTTCCAGTACTCCCACGCCCTTTGTGTAATGATGAAACTCATGCTGAAGCAAACAAGTCCTACAGCTAAGCAAAGTACCGCGATGACGTTTTGTGCTTTGTACTTCATAAGGTTGCGCCAGGCAACCCTAATGTTGTGAAATGTCATTTTAGTGTTCATAAATCCTTTCGTTTTGTTTTTCTGCTGCAAAGGTAAGGCAATTCTTAATTCTTAATTCATAATTCTTAATTCATAATTGTGCTTTGTCCAGATATTAGACACGTTTGTGTCCAATTCTTTGACACTTTTGGGTAAATACACGCAAAAGCGGTAGCAAATTCTTTATTCTTCACTCTTCATTCTTCATTTCTTTGTATCTTTGCACTCAAATAGAACAAATGGGAAACCCCTCTGACTTCCCCTCTATGGGGAGAAACCCAGGCGAAGAAAGCCTCCCTCTAGAGGGGGACGTTTGGAGGGGGTCTGGTAAATGGTAAATGGTTAAATGGTAAATGGTAAGTCCATCCTCGTCATTGACGATAACCCAGCCATCCTGACGGCAGTGAAGATATGCCTCGGCGGCACCTTCGAGCGCACGCTAACGCTTACCTCTCCCGACAAGGCGCTGGCCACGATTGCTCAGGAGCATCCGTCGGTCATCTTGCTCGACATGAACTTCAGCCTTGGCGTGAACTCCGGGCAGGAAGGCATGATGTGGCTCACGGCCATACATCGACGCTTCCCCGATACGCCCATCGTGCTCATCACAGCATACGCTGACGTCCGGCTTGCCGTTCGTGCCCTGAAGAACGGCGCTGCCGACTTCGTGACGAAGCCCTGGGACAACGACGAACTCATCCGCGTGCTGAAGGATGCCATCGACAAGGCGGGCGAAGTGATTCCTCTGGAGCAACTGGAGAACGAGCACGTCCGCAAGGTGCTCAGCAAGTGCGAGGGCAACATGAAGCGTGCTGCCGACCTCCTCGGCATCAGCCGTCAGACATTATATAATAAAATGAAGAGTTGACACACGAGACTTGTCGAAGCGATTTGTTTCTCACGTGAAACAAATTGTTTCCACACGAGAAACAAACTGTTTCTACATGAGAAACAAACCGACGCAACGAGAGGCATTAAGCATTTTCTATGGTTGACCTCATCATCATAGGCTGTATAGGTGGCATAGTCATTGTCGTTGGCGTGGCATCGGTCCATTGGTATCGGCATCAATGCCTGTTAAGGGAGCGGGCGCAGATCATGCGCGATGCCATCAGGCACAGGGACTTCTCGTTCCGGCTGCCGACGCGCGGCCTCTTCTTCGGTGAGAAGGCGTTGCAGGAGGCCCTCAACGACATGGGGCAGGAGATACAGAAGCTTGTGGCACGGGGCGAGGTGGAGTCGTGGCAGAAGCTGACGCGGGTGCTGACGCACGAAATTATGAACGCCACGACACCCATACAAAGCATCAGTCAGGC
>JAGCNZ010000120.1 GCA_017645655.1 Bacteroidaceae bacterium
ATGAAGGTGCTCGACATTACTGCCGACCGCATCCGCAAGGCAGGAAACGTGAAGATTGAATACAAGGCGAGCATCTTTGCCGGCGCTACCGAGAAGGCTTCCTCCACGGGAACTATGTGGCTGCAGGAAAGCAAGATGAAGCTCGACACCAAGGACATCAAGACTTGGTACAACGGAAAGACTCGCTGGTGCTACGTGCCGGAAGCAAACGAGGTGAACATCGACGAGCCAAACAAAAAGGAGATGGCATCGATGAACCCTTACACCTTCATGAACATCTACAAGAAAGGCTTCAAGATGACTGTGAAGGAAACGGTGCTGCGAGGTGAAGCGGTATATGAGGTCTATCTTCGTGCCCGCTATGCTAAAATGGATGTCAAGGAAGTTTATGTCGATATCCGCAAGAGCGACTACCAGCCTCTCTGCATCCGTGTCCGCGAAGACAACGACTGGCAGCGTGTCAGCATCCTCAACTTCAAGGGCAACCTCCAGCTCTCCGACGAGTTCTTCACCTTCAAGGAGGCTGATTACCCCAATGTTTTAATTAACGATATGAGATAACGATGAACCACACAAGACTACTTATTATAGGTAGCGGACCTGCAGGCTACACAGCTGCCATCTATGCAGGACGCGCCAACCTCAACCCCATCCTGCTCGAAGGCATGCAACCTGGCGGGCAGCTCACCATCACTACTGAAGTCGAGAACTTCCCCGGCTTTCCCGAAGGCGTTGACGCAAACGAGCTGATGGAGAACATGCGGCAGCAGGCAGAACGCTTCGGAACCAAGATGCTGCCCAATGCCTGCACAAAGGTTGACCTCGATACACGTCCCTTCAAAGTCACTCTCGATGATGAAAGCGAGTGGACTGCCGAGAGTCTCATCATCGCAACGGGTTCGAGCGCCAAGTACTTGGGCTTGAGCGACGAGCAGAAATACATGGGACAAGGCGTGAGTGCCTGTGCCACATGCGACGGCTTCTTCTATCGCAAGAAAGTTGTGGCTGTAGTCGGAGGCGGAGATACCGCATGCGAAGAGGCATCCTACCTGGCAGGACTTGCCTCGAAGGTGTATCTCATCGTACGCAAACCCTTCCTTCGCGCCTCAAAGATTATGCAGGAACGCGTCTTCAACAACGAGAAGATTGAGGTACTTTTCGAGACAAACACACTCGGACTCTATGGCGAGAATGGTGTCGAAGGCGCCCATCTCGTCTTCAGGAAAGGGGAAAGCGACGAAAGGAAGTACGACTTACCAATCGACGGCTTCTTCCTTGCCATCGGACATCACCCGAATAGCGAACTCTTCTCGCCTTGGCTCAAGACAAACGAGGAAGGCTACATCATCACAGAAGGCGACTCTCCACGGACAAATGTGGCTGGAGTCTATGCTGCCGGAGACGTGGCAGACCCGCATTATCGCCAGGCTGTCATAGCAGCAGGAAGTGGTGCTAAGGCAGCTATGGAAGCAGAAAAGTACCTGGCACAATGAATAAATACCAACTCTATAAACACATCAGCAAGATTGCCGACCTGAAAGAACAGCGGCATCCGATGCTTGAGAAGAATCGCTTCATGAAGTTCCTCATGATTTTCATGTGGCTCTATTACGCCGCCATCCTGCTTTTCATGGGCGTCGTGATGGCAATGGGCATGAAGAACAGCTATAATGGCGTGGCAGCTTTCCACGTCTTCGACGGCGGTTTGCTGTATCTGCTGATAACGGATTTCTGGGTTCGTTTCATCCTGCAAGAGACGCCGGCACAGCAGGCACAACCCTATGCTCTGCTGCCTGTCCGCCGAAGTTTCCTGATGAACGTCTATCTTACGCGTTCCGGCCTTGCCTTGGGCAACCTTTACTGGGGCTTCCTGCTTGTTCCATTTGCTCTTATCGCAATCGCAGTTCCTCTTGGCTGGGGAGCTTGCATCGGCTGGCTGCTGGGCTGGTGGCTGCTTTTGGTGATGAACGGCTATGCCTATCTCTTCTGCCGTGCCCTTATTCTGAAGCACATGGCTTGGCTGCTTTTGCCTCTTGCCATTCATGGTGCTTTGCTTGCCATCATGCTTGTGCCCGACAAGAACCCGCTCGATATGCCTTGCACCATCTTGATGTACGACTTCCTTCAATGGAAGTTGTGGCCCTTCCTTTGTGTCGGCGCCATCATCGCCCTACTCTATTGGGCGAACTACAAACTGCAGATGGGCATGGTGCACGACGAAATTGGCAAGAAGGAAGAAAAGGAAATCAAGCATGCCACGCAGTTTAACTTCCTGAACCGTTATGGCAAACTTGGCGAGTACTTGAAGCTCGAGGTTAAGCAGCGCTTGCGCAACAAGACAGTTAGGATGAGTTTCCTTGCCGGCTTGGTCATGATGGTGCTGTTCAGTGTCATCATGTACTTCAGCGATGTGTACGACAACAGCTTTATGCGCTCATTCATTTGCCTATACAACTATGTTGTCTTGGGCATGATGACGCTCGTGATGATTATGTGCTACGAGGGCAACTACATAGACGGACTGATGAGCCGCCGCGAAAGCATCCTGCAATTGCTTACGGCAAAGTACTATTTCAACGTTCTTCTGCTCTTCATTCCACCCATCATCCTGTTGCCTTTGATGATAATCGGCAAGATGTCTGTGTGGATGAACATCGGCTACTTCTTCTTCACGGCTGGTGTGCTCTACCCTCTCCTCTTCCAGATGGCTGTCTACAACGACAACACACTTCCCTTGAACACGAAGATTACAAGCAAGCAAGGCAACATGGCTCAGCAGATTGTCAGCATCGTTATCCTCTTCCTGCCGATTGGTTTGGAGAAGGCAGCAACGGCTTTGCTTGGCGAACCTTGGGGATACATACTGCTTGCCGTGCTTGGCATCATTGGCGTAGCAACTCATCACTATTGGCTTCGCAACGTTTACTCGCGATTTATGGCACGTCGCTATAAAAATATGGAAGGCTTTAGAGCCTCACGCAATTCATAGTTCATAATTCATAGTTCATAGTTTATGGATATTATTATCAAAGACCTCAAGAAGACATTCGGCGAGAAAGTTGCCGTCGACATACCAGAACTCACTATCCACAGCGGCGAACTGCTTGGACTTGTTGGCAACAATGGTGCTGGCAAGAGCACGCTCTTCCGCCTTATCCTCGACCTCATCAAGGCAGATACAGGGACTGTTCACATGAAAGGAACAGATATTGAAGTCAACGTCGCAGAGACAGAAGCTTGGAAAGACTGGACAGGTGCTTTCGTTGACGAGAGTTTCCTCATCGACTACCTGACTCCCGACGAGTATTTCCAGTTCATTGCACGCCTCACAGATACTACTGAGGAGCAGCTGCAAGAGTTCCTTGCTCAGCATCAGCACTTCATGGCCGACGAGCTGAGTGGACAGAAGAAGCTCATCCGCACGCTCAGTGCCGGCAACAAGCAGAAGGTAGGCATCATGGCAGCAATGCTTTTGCGTCCTGAAGTGCTTATCCTCGACGAGCCTTTCAATTTCCTCGACCCAAGCAGCCAGAATGCCATCAAGCATCTGCTGAAGAAATACAACGAGGAGACTGGTGCCACGATTCTCGTCAGCAGTCACAACTTGCAGCACACCGTCGATATCAGCGGACGCATTGTGCTTCTCGAGCACGGCAAAGTCATTCACGACATAGAAAACAAGGAAAAGCAGGCACAGAATATCCTCGAGAACTACTTCGAGATTAACGATTAATAAGATGAGAAAGCTTCTTCTCTTGCTCCTTGCCATCTGTTCTTTGCTCCCATCAAAGGCGCAAGTTGACCTTCGCATACTCAATCACCTCGCTGTTGGTGCTGAGGTGGGCACAATGGGATGGGGCGTGGATGTAAGCATGCCAGTGACGCCATTTGTTGATGTGCAGGCAGGATTCTCCATGTTGCCGAAGGTAGGGTTCAACACCTCAGTTGGTTTAAGCAAAGCCTTTTCTGGTTTAGACTACAAGATTCCTGTGAAAGGACAGACATTGATGAAGAACGGCAAACTATTGGTGAACGTGATGCCAGTGCCAATGCTTACCAGTTTCCACATTACAGCTGGCGTATACATAGGTCCTGAAGAGATAATGGGCATGTACAACAAGGAGTCCCTTATCCTGATTACTGAATACAATGCCCTGTTCCCCGACAACAAGATTGGGCTCGCCTTGGGCGACTATCTGCTCGAGCCTGATGCAGAGGGCAACATCAACGGCAAGCTGAAAGTTAATCTCGTGAAGCCTTATCTCGGCATTGGCATTGGGCGAGGTGTACCTAAGAGAAGAATCGGCTTCAAGTTCGACATCGGCTGCGTCTTCTGGAGCAAGCCAACAGTTTATTGTAACGACATCAAAGTCAACGACACCGATATTGATGGCGATGGAGCAGAGGCAATGAGAATCATCACGAAGTTCAAGTTCTATCCCGTAATGAACTTTCGCCTTAGCGGCAAGATATTCTAAATAGTAAACGGTAAAAGTAAATAGTCAACTCGTAAATGAAAAGGGTTCCTCGCGGCATACCTTGCTTGATACTTACAATAGCGCTTTTCGGCTATCTGTCCTCGGTGATGGGCTTCACCAACATGCTCAATACGATTATGCGGACAGCCCATGATTTGTTGCTCAACACGGTATTCTATCTCATGGCAATGTGTGTGCTGACAGGAGCTTTGAGTCGCATTTTCAGCGTCTTTGGCGTTGTTGATTTGTTGCAAAGGATGCTCAAGCCCGTGCTTCGCCCCCTATTCAACCTGCCAGGCGTCTCTTCAGCCGGAGCCTTAATGACTTTTCTGAGCGACAAACCAGCCATCATTTCTGTCGCAAAGAATCCCCTCTTTGCCCGTTACTTCAAGCGCTACCAGCACATCAGCCTTGTGAACTTCGCTGGCAGTTATGCTATGGGCTTGCTCGTCATCGTATTCATGATGGGACACGGCTTCTTTACTGAGCCCTTATACGGACTTATTGGAGCCATCATCGGAAGCATCATTGCCACAAGACTTATGCAACGACTCGTGCTCAAGGAACATCCCGAATACCGCGAAGAGGATGTTCTCCCTGCACAAATGGAGAAAGAGGGAACTCGCACACCTTACGAGACTGTTCCCGACGACCCTCGCCAGACACTTTTCGTGCGTGTTCTTGATGCGCTTCTCGATGGCGGTAAGAGCGGTGTAGAGGTTGGCCTTGCCATTATTCCAGGCGTGCTCATCATCTCGACGCTTGTCATGGCCTTCACTTTCGGCACAGATCCTACAACGGGAACCTATACTGGAGACGCTTATCAGGGAACAGGACTTCTGCCCTACTTGGCCGGTAAAGCTGACTTCATTTTCCTGTGGCTCTTTGGCTTCAACGCGAGCGAACTCGTTGCCTTCCCCATCACAGCACTTGGTACGGTAGGTGCGGCCCTTGGTCTCATTCCAGAGATGATGAGCAAAGGCATCATCGACAGCAATGCCATTGCCGTCTTCACAGCGATGGGCATGTGCTGGAGCGGTTTCCTCAGCGCTGATGCCGCCACGCTCGACTCGCTCGGCTACCGGCATTTCATCTCCCGCAGCTTCACCTGTACCTTCATTGGAGGTATTGCAGCAGGCATCATCACACACTGGCTCTACGTTCTTGTCACCTATGTCTTTACATTTTTGTAAAGATAATCGAATAGAGCCAATTAGCAAATTGTCATGCAATCTGCCGATTCTCTTTCTTATTGCTGTTTTTGCATACTATCAAAGAAGGCTAAAAATGTGACTCAAAACGTCAAAATTGTTGGCGTAGCATGCGACGATTCCAAACGCAGCACGCGGAAATTGCAATCGCAGCACGCTGCGTTTTCATTTTTCGCCTGCGGAAATCAGGCAACGCTGCACGTCAAAAAGTGTGCAAAAAAGTGCAAAATCGGCCACTTTTGCTATGTAGAGTTTACAATCCGGACTTTTCCATCATAAAACACAAATTGTAACTATTTAATTATCAGTATGGTTTTGTTTTAAGCGCCTTTTGCCTGAAAAACGAGCAAAACCATACCCGAACCCATTTTCGTCGATTCTAGAGCGTTTGCCAAAAACACTAGTGTAAGCATTTCTTCTCTTTTCGTTACATTTTGTCAAACGCTTGTCAACAAGTAAACGATGTAAGAATCCTGTCTTTTTGTCCAGTAAAAAGAAATCTCAA
>JAGCNZ010000121.1 GCA_017645655.1 Bacteroidaceae bacterium
GGACTACACCAAGAGCGACTGGATCATGTGGAGCGCAGCGATGGCTGCAACGGATAAAGACTTCCAGGCATTCGTTGACCCACTCTACAAGTACATCAACGAAACAGAGAGCCGCGTGCCTATTTCCGACTGGCACGACACGAAGACAGGCCGCATGACAGGCTTCAAGGCACGCAGCGTCATCGGCGGCTACTGGATGCGAGTGCTGATGAATAAAATGAAATAAGAGCCAACGCCCTCGTCGGGATTAGGGCATAAAGACAAAAAGTGGAGCAGGATTTCTTGTCCTGCTCCACTTTTTGTATCATAGCGTTTCAACGCACCACCTTCTTTTGTCCGTTATGGATATAGATGCACTTCGACTTGCGCGATATTTTCTTTCCGTCGAGCGTGTACCATTTCTCATCAACCGCATCCAACCCTTCAAGTTCATTGATGCCTGTCTCATCATCGACGTCGAAGAACTTCATTTCCGGAGCGTAGCTTGGCAGAGCTTCGTACTTGCTTGTTTTGCGAATAATCCATCGGAACGGACCGACAAACTCGAATGAGCTGAGACTGATGCTACCAATGTCATTAACGTAGTAGAAAGGGTCGTTGCCGTTGATTGGCAGGTTATCATAGGTGGCGTAGAAGGAATAGATATTCTCCATTGTCTGTGTCATAGCCAGCACGCCCTCGTTCCTCGCCTTCAGCAGTGTGTTGACCGAAGTGAAAGCATAATCTGGCACTGCTTCAAGAGGCTTATAAACGTATGGCATGTTGGCGTGCAGTACAGCTCCAGCGTCGAGTTTCTTCAGGAAGACCCACATCTGTTCCGATGCTTCCACCTCCGGCGACGGTGAGTTAGCAATCATGTTGATTTTGTAGAACTGGAACTTATCCATGTCCTCAGCCTTGATAGTGTAGTCGAACGGCACGAGCCATGCCTGATACTTGCCGACACGTTCCCACCCGATTCTCTTTATGTAGGTGAGGGAATTTAGATATGGGTCATCATAGTGATTATCATATTCTGTATTGTCATCGAATGTTGCCGTGTTCTCTATGAAGGTAGCGCTGACAGTCACGTTACCCCTGGGCATCATAAACATATTGTTTGATACCGAGACATCCTTATTATTCGAGGTGTTCTTGACGTTCAAGGCTCCTAAGCGGTAATAGAAATCAGGTGTGATGGTCAGTGTGACGTATTCGCCAAGCTTTGCCGTCGCCCTGTTTGCCGTCACTGTACCATGCTCAATGCCATCGGCAATAGTGATAGTGTAGTTCGTATCGTCCTTCGGCATGATGATATAGCGGCTGCTGGCCTCCGTGATAGTGAAGTAGGCATTTGCATTGGCAGTGACGTTGGTCGCGCCGTGCATGTAGGTGACGCTTCCTCTGATGCTCGACGCATCAACCATTTCGATGGAGTCGTAAATCGTTACCGCACCTATTTCGTTGGTGCAGGCAGGATAACAATATCCCGTTCCGATGCCATTTGCTCCCGTACCGCCATTTGCCGTTACCGTTCCACCCTTGATGGTTATATTGCCGACCCTTACCGTTTTAGCCAAGCCATTGCCATAGATAACACCCGTGCCTATGCCTGCACCCCATTGATCGTTCAGGCTTCCATTTGCCGTAATGTTTCCGCCTTCGATGACAATGTCGCCACCGATGACATCACCCGCAGGATTCCAAGCACGGCTCAGTCCGATACCTGCGGATTGCATGCTGCCATTTGCAGTGAGTGAACCTTCGCCCTTGATGGTAAGTGTTGTGCCTTCGCCGCCAATCTGGATGCCTGCCATAAATTGGGCACCGGTCACGCTGTTAGTGCCAACGAGAGTAATCGTTGCCGAACCTTCGCAGATGATACTGCTGGTGAGGGTCACATTGCTGAGCGTGACACTTGCGTCTGGAGCAATCCACACCCAGCCCGATGTAGAGCCTGTCAGTATGTCGCCGTCCTGCGCCGTGTAGCTCTCATTGCCTGAGAGTGTAATCTTCTGAGAATCTTTCACGGTTACCTTGGTTGTATTGCCAATCTGCGGATTGCCATCACCATTCGTATCGATTGCATAGACCTTCACCCAGTATTCGCCCAAGTCATCGACAGGAATGGTGGCATCAAAGCCATGATTGCCCGTAATGTTCCTCGCAGCGTTTACATCAGGCCTCGAAACGTCGGCCATTATGCGATGATAGTCGCCATATTGTTGGGAGCATGACTCGTCGGTGTAGATATAAACATGTACCTCGATGGATTGCGCCGATGCATCGGGGTCGAAAGCCCATCCCACAACGAGGATAGAGTGGTCGCCACCTGTGCATTTGTCAAGGAAATTGTCTGGTATGCCAGCCCACGCCGCTGTTGTCATTACCCCAAACAGCAGCAGCATCACTGCCCGTGCAAGCCATCCCGTTTGTAGCGATGCCATCGCAACCTTCCCCTTTTCCGCCACCGCAGTCCATGTTGACTGCAGCAGGTCTGTAAGAAAACTTGTCTTTCTCATAATGATTACAATTTATAGTGTGGTTCTCATCCTTTTCCGCAGCAAATATATGAAGAAATCAACAATCTCGCAAAGTAATTTGCGGATTATTTCATAATAAAATGTAACATAATACAAAAGAGGAGAAAAACAATCGCCACACACGAGGACTGACATCTCCACAGAAGGTGATTTTTACCACACCATGCTGTGTTTGTCAACTTAGCACGTGTCGTTTGAAATTATTACAAGTAATATTTCAAATATTACACGTGTCGTTTACAATTTAGGCACGTGTCGTCAGACAACCAGGCATGTGCTGACATCTGACCTTTCACTTCTTGCTTTCTTTCTTGCCGAACACCGAGAAGTGAACATAGCGCTTGGGATGGGCTTTGAGGTCGCTCACGAGGCTGTCCGCACTCTGCACCGTATGGTTGAGATTGTCGTAAACCGACGGATCGTTCATCAGCTTGCCAAGCGTTCCCTGCGGGCTCTGCATCTTTTCCATCATTTCGTGTACACTGCTGATGGTCTGGTTGACATTGTCCAAGGTTGCCTGCAGGTCCAGTTGGTTCATCTTGTCCGTCAAGGTGGTCACGTTCTCGCCAGCCTTCGTGAAAGTGCCCGTCAGCTGAGGTATATCGTTACGAAGCAACGTGTTAAGTTGCTGAGTGCTCTTGTTGAGGTTTTCCGTGATGAGTTCCGCGTTTTGAATGATGAGCGGCAGGTTGGGGTTGGAGACCAGCGTGTTGAGTGTTGCCACAAGAGTATCGACTTTAGCAACGACCTCTTCCAGTTGCGGCACCATATCGCCCACCTTCGCCATCAGGCCGCTCACGTCGTTGCCCATGATGGTGTCGCCCGGATGATAGGACTCGAGAAGGTTTGTGGCAAGCAGCATGTTGAGGGTGCAACCGCCCAAGAGGGCTTCGTCGAGCTGTGCCGAGCTGCCCTTCGGGATGCGGAGTCCCTTGTCTGTACTTATCTCGACAACTACGTTTCCAGGGTGATTGAAGTCATAGTCAATGTCGCTGACAATGCCAACCTTGTAGCCGTCGGCATAGACAGCGCTGCTCTTCGTCAGTCCTTTAGTGTTGCTGAAAGAGATATAGTATTTCTCGCTGGTGCTGAAGAGGTTGACGCCCTTCAGGAAGTTTATGCCGAGGAAGAGCGCTACGATGGCTACGACGCCGGTGATTCCTATCTTTACTTCTGTCTTCACCTCACTTTTACCATTTAATCATTTAACCTTTTCTATTTAATACACCGAACATGAGGAGGGCTTACTTCTTCTTGTAAGCGACAAACGCATTGTAGATACTCTTGGCGAGTGCATTCACGCCTGCAGTCGAGGTGAGGTATGTCGCTTCGCTGGCATTGTTGATGTAGCCCAATTCGATGAGCACGCTTGGCATGCTTGTGGCGCGGAGCACAAGGAAACCGGCCTGATGCACGCCCTTGTCAACGCGTCCGGCTGTCGTGCGGAACTGCTTCTGGACGAGGCTCGCGAGTTTCACGCTGCTCTCCATGTTCTTATCCTGCATGAGTTCGAAGATGATATAGCTTTCGCTCGAGTTGGGATCGAAGCCCTCGTACTTCTCCTCATAGTCGTTCTCGAGTGTGATGACCGAGTTTTCTCGCTTGGCGACGGCAAGGTTGTCGGCCGCTCTGTGCATACCCAACGTGTATGTCTCCGTGCCACGAGGCCCAACCTTGGCAGCCGTAGCGTTCGTGTGGATGCTGATGAAGAGGTCGGCCTTATTGCGGTTGGCGATGTTGGCACGTTCGTTCAGCTCGACAAAGGTGTCGGTCTTGCGCGTATAGACCACCTTCACATCCTTGCAGTTCTGCTCCACGAGTTTGCCAAAGGCGAGAGCAACAGCCAGATTGATGCTCTTCTCCTTCGCGCCATTAGCCATTGCCCCGGGGTCTTTCCCACCATGACCGGCATCAATGACAAGCGTGTAAGGCATTGCCAAAAGGCAGACGAAAAGCAACAGAAAAGTGGCGATGTAGCGTCGTATCATATATGTTTATACATTGTTCCGCGTGCAAAGATACGAAAAAAAAGTGAAACGTAACGAATGAAGCGTGAAAAAATCAATCTATCACTATTCCCTAATCCCTGATTATTAACTTTATGCGTGCTCCTGCCATGACCCAGATGCCCGGTTGAGGCACAGAGCCGAGGTCGTAATAGCGATGGTTGGTGAGGTTTGTTGCCTGAACGAAAAGTTGGTAGCGAGGCGTTTCCCATTGCAACTTGGCATCGAGCATGGCATACGGATGATAGGGAACAAGGTTGCTGCCACTCACGTAACTGCCGACGCGCTCCTGCCAACGGAAGTCCCACGACAACTCGCAAATACCATTTAACCATTTACAATTTGACGATTTAACCTCTACGATGCGATGCGTGAGGCTCGCCACAGCTTTATGTCTCAAGTATTCCATCGCCATATTGCTTTTGACGACGCCTTCAGCATCATGTTTCGTCTGGTGGATGTAGGTGTATCCCACACTAAAGGAACGTACCCAAGTGTTGCGACCGAAGAGTTCCGGAAAAGACATCTTTCCCTGAACCTGCATGCCAAGATTGTCGAGGTCGAACGATGCGGTGTGGAAGATATCGTCCGGCGCATACATCACCCAGTCAATCATGCGGGTGCCGCGATGGTAGAAACCTCTCACGCTCGCTGCTGCCCCACTCCATCTGCACTCGCCTCCAAGGGAAAAAGAGTGATTGTGCTCAGCCTTCAAGCCACGGTTGCCTTCATGAGTCGGGCTCTTGTAATAGAGTTCGGTGAAGGTCGGAAGACGGAACCCCTTGTTGTAAGAAAAGAGGAACTTCCAGCGAGAACTTGGACGATAGGCTATGTCAACGCCCGGATAGAAGCGGAAGCGATGGTCTATGGCGGACGTCATGCTTGCCATCAGCCCTGCTGAAATGGTCCAATGCTTCAGCAGGATGTTGTGCTCGAGGCTGAAGGAAACGGTTGTCCGGTTGTCGCTCCAGATATAGAAACTCCCTTCTGGTCGAGGGTTGCAGCCGAGGTTCGTGCTAAGGATGCTTTCGTGGCGAACTGTTGCCGAAGCCGCCGTCTTGCCAAGGCGCCAGTCAAAGTAGCCTCCTGCCTTAATGCCATAGACGTCCGAGCGATGGAAGTTCTCCCCGAAGGTCGTGCCTCGCACAAGTTCGAAGTTGTCCCACGAACGGTTCCAAAAGACGTGAGGCGTGAAGTGGAAGCGGCCTTTTGTCTCTGCGCTAATACTTGTCATGAGTCGCTGATTGCGCTCGTATTGGTCGGGATAGCTGGCGCTGTAGAATGTGTTGGCACCATAACTCTTCTTGGAGAAGCCGAGTTGCCAGTCGAGCTTAAGTGCGTTGTTGTCGAAGTCGCCCTGATAGAAGAGTTGTCCCTTCTGCCAGGAACTGTTGAGTGTGCCGCCATCGCTTCTGCCGCCGCCACCACTAATTCGGTTGCTAACCTTGCCAAGGGTAAGAGAAAGGCGTGCCTCGCCTTCTGCCGTGCCGTGGGAACCTCCCTGGGCAGAGAGTTCGACGTTTTGTCCCGCATCGTGCTTCGTGACGATATTTATCGCGCCGCCAAAGCTCTGACCGCCATAGACGCGACTTGCCGCACCCTCGAGCACTTCAATGCGCTCTATGTCGCAGATGCTGACGGGAAAGTCTGCCGACAGGTGTCCTGTCTGGGGATTGCCGATGTCGATGCCGTTGAGCAGAAGCGTCACCTGGTCGAACGTACCTCCATCTATGCTGATGTCCGTCTGAATACCAAAGCCACCACGCTGACGGACGTCCACGCCTGTGACTAACTTAAAGAGGTCGTTGATACTTTGTACCGCCGCCTGCTCGATGTCCTGGCGACTAAGTACACTGACGATTCGCGCTGACTGTAACTCAGTCAGGGGTGCCATGGTGCCGCTCACGGTCACCTCCGGCAGTTCTTCTTCGTCGATGAGAGTCTCCTCCTCAACAGGAATAACAGGAGAGCTCTGCCGCTGTGCCTGGGCTGCTGCTGCGACGCCTAAGGTGGCGACGCTGAGGACACCGATGCGCACTTGCCGATGAAGGCTGGCGAAGGCACAGTAGCCCTTGTTGGCGAACTGCTTCCAAGTGATGACGGCTGGCCTGGTCTGATGTCTTTTGTACATTATTAATTAATTAAAAGTCCACTCCATGCTCCCTTTTTGGGGGAGTGTCTCGGTGCCGCTTGACTGTTCTGTTTGGGTAGAGACGCTCGCCTAAAGGGGGCGCAGAATGTGGGCTGTTACTATTTATATCAGTTGCATGCCGGCTTCCTTGCATTCCTTACGCATTGCTTCGGGCCAGATGCTGGCTTGTGTCTCACCGATGTGAGCCTTATGCAGGAGCACCATGCATAGTCTGCTCTGCCCGATGCCGCCACCGATAGTCAGGGGAAGCGTGTCGCCGAGCAAGCGTTGGTGGAAATAGAGTTCCTTGCGTTCTTCCTTGCCTTGCAGGGCGAGCTGGCGGAGCAAGGACTCCTTGTCGACACGAATGCCCATCGAGCTGAGTTCGATACTCCTGCCGAGTGTAGGATACCATACAAGCAGGTCGCCGTTCAGTCCGAGGAAGCCGCTCTCGTTTGGCGTGCTCCAGTCGTCGTAGTCGGGAGCGCGGTTGTCGTGCACCTCACCATTCGAGAGTATTCCACCTATACCTATGATAAATACGGCGCCATAGGTCTTGCATATCAAGTCTTCGCGCTCTTTCGGAGTCTTGTCGGGATAGAGTTTCAGCAGCTCTTCGCTGTGAATGAAATGGATGTCCTCGGGCAGGTAAGGTGTCAGCTGAGGATAGTTCTCGCAGACGTAGAACTCGGTTCGCAGGATGGCGCTGTAAATCTTCTTGACAATGCGTCGCAGGTAGGCTTCGTTGCGGTTCTCGGCAAGCAGCACACGCTCCCAGTCCCATTGGTCCACGTAGAGGCTGTGGATGTTGTCAAGCTCTTCGTCTGCCCTGATAGCGTTCATGTCCGTGACAATGCCGAAACCAGGTTTTGTCTGATACTCTGCGAGTGTAAGACGTTTCCATTTTGCGAGCGAATGTACCACTTCTGCCGTGGCATCTCCCATGTCCTTGATGGGGAACGAGACAGGACGCTCCACTCCATTCAGGTCGTCGTTGATGCCAAGTCCACGCAGCACGAAGAGTGGTGCGGTGACTCGACTGAGGCGAAGTTCTGTACTGAGACTGTTGAGGAAAAAGTCCTTGATTTTCTTGATTGCCTGCTCTGTCTGGTTCAGGCTCAGCAGTGCAGTATATCCTTCAGGCTTTAAGAGTTTACTCATAACGTCAAACATTTTGCATGCAAAAGTACAGCTTTTATTTCAAATTGCCAACGAAATGAGCAAAAATGTTGCATTTTCAGTCCTCGAAATCATATCTGTCTAACAGTTTGCCACACTTAGAGCAGAAGACTTCGTGTTTGTGGATGACATTTCCGCAATCGTTGCAACGATAAGTCCGCTCTTCCTTTCTCTCCTTGTTTTCAGTGTTTGTCGTTTCCATAATAGCCTGAATTTTCTTCTGCAAAATTACGAATTAGCAAGCACAATACAAAATAAAAACGCGTATTTTTGCAGTCGGGCGCTGAAGAAGGCTATAAGAGCCCCTATAGCGACATGTTGGAGTTTGGTTCTTAGCGGCCGCCGTGAACATTTTTGGCGGGCGCTACGGTTTCTTTTGGCGGGCGCCGTGAATTCTTTTGGCGGGCGCCAAAACGTCACGCACCATGCGAAGTCTCCCTGCAAAGCACGTTGCACAACCCATTTCAGCTGCCTGTGTCGCCCCACCTGGCAGGCGACGACAAATGAGCATGCAGGCGGTAAAAAATTTTGACCGGTTCGACGATTGGTGTTGAGACATTGAATCTTTGCTGCTGAGACTGCCTGCGCCCTACTCTATCTCGCTGAGTTCGAGCCAACGCATCGATTTCTCGTCGAGAAGTTCATTGACGACGGGCAGCCGCTTGCTGAGGTCGATGATTTCCTGCGTCGAGATGGCACCGCTGCTGAGGGCAGCCTCGATGTCGGCCTTCTCGTTCTCCAGCTCGTCTATTTCCTTGCCGAGGGCCTCGAACTCCTGCCTCTCGCGGAATGACATCTTGCGCTTTCTCTCTCCCTGAAATCGCGGAGTACTCGGAGTGTTCTGAGTCTTCTTGGGCTCAGGCTCCAACTTCTCCCACTCGCGATACTGCGTGTAGTTGCCAGGGAAGTCCTTCACCACACCGTTTCCCTTGAAGACGAAGAGGTGGTCGACAACCTTGTCCATGAAGTAGCGGTCGTGACTGATGATGATGACGCATCCACGGAAGTCCTGCAGGTATTGCTCGAGTATCTGCAGCGAGGTGATGTCCAGGTCGTTGGTCGGCTCGTCGAGGACCAGGAAGTTAGGGCTCTGCATAAGCACGGTGCAGAGATAGAGCCTACGCTTCTCGCCCCCGGAGAGCTTGTAGATGTAGTTCTGCTGCTGTTGGGGGGAGAACATGAAATGCTGCAGGAACTGCATGGCCGACAGCTTGCGGCCACCGCCCAGGTCAACGTACTCCGCCGTCTTTCGCACGGCATCTATGACCTTCATCTGCTCGTTGAACTCCATCCCGTCCTGACTGTAATAGCCGAATCGCACGGTCTCTCCGACGACGAAGCGGCCGCTGTCGGGCTTCACCAAACCGAGCAGCATCTTGACAAACGTGCTCTTTCCGGTGCCATTGTTGCCCACAATACCCAGTTTCTCGTAGCGCGAGAAGTTGTAATAAAAGTCCTTGAGCAAGACGCGATTGCCGTAAGCCTTGCTTACATACTCGGCTTCGAATATCTTGCTCCCTATGTAGGTGGACTTCATCTCGAGCCGCACTTGCTGCTCCTCCAGCCTGCGATGGGCTTGTTTCTCAAGTTCGTAGAACGCCTCCTCACGGTATCTCGCCTTATGTCCCCTGGCTTGAGGCATCCTGCGCATCCAGTCGAGCTCCGTCCTGTAGAGGTTCGTAGCCCGTGCCACCTCGGCGCGAGCCACCTCCAGACGTTGCTCGCGATGCTCCAGGAAGTAGGCATAATTGCCCTGATAAGTGTAGACGGTTTCTTCGTCGAGCTCGAGGATGACCGAACAAACGCGGTCGAGGAAGTAACGGTCGTGCGTCACCATGAGGAGTGTGACATTCGAGCGTGACAAATAATTCTCGAGCCACTCGATCATTTGAAGGTCGAGGTGGTTCGTCGGCTCGTCCAGGATGAGCAAGTCCGGCTCCATGATGAGGGTGTTGGCAAGTGCGACGCGCTTCAGTTGTCCACCCGAAAGTTGCGAGAGCGGCTTGTCGAACTCCGTGATGAAGAGTTGCGAGAGGATGGTCTTGGCGCGGTTCTCGTAGTCCCACGCCTTCTGTTGCTCCATGCGGTCGAGTAAGTCTTGCAGCCCCTCCTGCTGCTTCGCGCGGCCGGTCGGGCTTTGCTGAGCGTCCAGATTGGCAGCGGCCATGTACGACTCGTACTCCCGAATGAGGTTGGTCGTCTCGTTGCCATGCCAGAAGCAGGCTTCGATGACGGTCAGGTCGAGCGGGTAGTTCGGCGTCTGCTCCAAGTAGCCGACGCGCAGGTCATTGTGGAAGATGACTTGCCCCTCGTCCGCCTGGTCCGCCCCACTCAGGATGTTCAGGAGCGTACTCTTGCCCGTGCCGTTCTTAGCGATGAGCCCAACCTTCTGCCCTTCGCTGATGCTGAAGCTGAGGTCGCGGAAAAGCGTCTTGTCCCCCACACTTCGCGTCAGATTCTGTACCTGCAAATATGAAACCATTCTCTTTTTCCTGCAAATGTACAAAAAGATTAGCGATTTGTGATTAGAGAAGCGACGAAAAGTGCAAAAACAGCCGACAAACGAAGATTTTTCACTATATCTCTTTTATTTTTCCACTTTTTGTCGTACCTTTGCACTCGTAATACCAAAGATAAGTACTGCCTGTATATTCTTTTCGGCAGTTCGTTATTTCCCTTACACATTATTTATTATTATTAGCATACACAGATTATGCACAAAAGTGAACTTGAAGGAATGACTCTGGCAGAGCTTACTGCGCTTGCCGGAGAACTCGGTGCGGAACTTAGTAACGACCAGACAACACTCATCTACAACATATTGGATGCCCAATCTCTGCAGGCTCCTGTGGATTCTGCCCCGAAAAAGAGAGGCAGAAAGCCAAAGACAGCAGAACCTGCGACTGCCTCCGCCGCCGAGGAGAGCGTAAGCAAAGAGGCAGAAAAGGCAGCCGAGGCTGCTCCCGCTCCGAAGAAGCGTGGACGCAAGACCAAGGCAGAAAAGGAAGCGGAGAAGCAAGCGGAGGCAACCGAAAAAGCCGCCGCTGAGCAACCCGAGCAGAAAGAAGTGGCAGCGGAGCCTGCCGCTGAAGAGAAACCGGCTCCCGAGAAGAAGCGTCGCAAACGCATTGGAGAGACAAAGGCAGCAGAGGCAGCAGCCGCAGCAGCTGAGGACGCAGGCAACAAAAAGCAGTCGGACTCTCCTCAGGAAAACATCGCAGGAGCCGCTTCTGCTGACTTCATCATCATTCAGGACATCCCATCAGCAGAGGAACAGGCAAAGGCAATAGCTGTAGCCCCCTCTAAACCTCCCCGAGTGGAGACATCTATACCCTCCCCATCGGTGGAGACGGAGGGAAACCGTGGAGCCTCCTCCTACAACTTCGGCGAGAACATTCGCGGCGAAGGCGTGCTCGAAGTGATGCCCGAAGGCTTTGGCTTCTTGCGCAGCAGCGACTATAACTACCTGAGCAGCCCCGACGACATCTACGTCACACAGCAGACCATCAAGCAATACGGCCTGAAGACTGGCGACGTGGTGGAGGGTCCGGTGCGTCCCCCAGTGCGCGGCGAGAAGTTCTTCCCCCTGATTCGCGTGGAGCGCATCAATGGTTGCAACCCCGACACGGTACGCGACCGCAGTCCTTTCGAAAACCTTACGCCGCTCTTCCCGGACGAGAAGTTTAAGCTCTGCAAAGGCCAGGGCGACTCACTCTCCGCTCGTGTGGTGGACCTTTTCGCACCCATCGGCAAGGGCCAACGCGCGCTTATCGTGGCACAGCCTAAGACCGGCAAGACGCTTTTGATGAAGGACATTGCCAATGCCATCGCGGCTAATCACCCCGAGGCATACCTCATGATGCTGCTCATCGACGAGCGTCCTGAGGAAGTTACCGATATGGCACGAACGGTGAAGGCAGAGGTGATTGCCAGCACATTTGACGAACCGGCCGAGCGTCACGTCAAGATAGCGGGCATCGTCCTCGAGAAAGCAAAGCGCATGGTTGAGTGCGGACACGATGTAGTCATTTTCCTCGACTCGATTACGCGTCTTGCGAGAGCCTACAACACTGTTTCACCCGCCAGTGGTAAAGTGCTGAGTGGTGGTGTCGACGCCAATGCCCTGCACAAGCCAAAGCGGTTCTTCGGAGCTGCGCGAAACATCGAGAACGGCGGCAGCCTGACCATCATCGCCACTGCTCTCATTGATACGGGCAGCAAGATGGACGAGGTGATATTCGAGGAGTTCAAGGGAACCGGCAACATGGAGCTGCAGCTCGACCGTATGCTCTCAAACAAACGCATCTTCCCGGCTGTCAACATCGTGGCCAGCAGCACGCGTCGCGACGACTTGCTGCAAGACAAGTTGACACTCGACCGCATGTGGATTCTGCGCAAGTTCCTGGCAGACATGACGCCCATCGAGGCCATGAACGAAGTCAAGTCTCGCCTCGAGAACACGGAAAACAACGAGGAATTCCTGCTTAGCATGAATTCGTAAGGACTCGGAACACGCCGTTCGGGCAGTCGCGACTCGCCTGCCCTATCGACAATACATACCATTGACAACAAATCAGAGCAGGGAACAACGCAATGTCGTTCCCTGCTTTTTCTTTCTTCACATGGAGTGGTTGAAAACGCGGCACGGGATAATTCCATTTTACCCACGTGATAAATTCATTTTACCCACGTGATATTTTAAATATTACACGTGATAATTTTGTTTTACCCACGTGATGATTTCTTACGCACCACGCCGGGTTAACAAACCCAACTCGTAAAGCTACCTGTTTCCTTACTTCTTTACACCTTTATAAACAAGGTAAAGCACGACCGCAACACCAAGGCAAAGCATTGCAATCTTCAGCTCGCCGCTATACTGAGCGACCTTCTCCTCGAGTTGTCCGCTGTAGTAGTGACCAATGTACCAACCCATGCCTGCAAGTATGGTGTTCCAGAGACCTGCGCCCAGCGTGGTGTAAAACACGAAACGACCCAGACTCATCCTTGCCAAACCGGCAGGAATCGAGATGAGCTGGCGGACTGCAGGAACAAGGCGGCCAAAGAAAGTGCCAACCGCACCGTGCTCATCGAAGTAACGCTCCGCGTTCTCCACTTTCGCGCTGTCAATCAAGCACATATGGCCAATACGGCTCTCTGCGAAACGATATACGAGAGGACGCCCCAGGTAGCGTGCCAAACCATAGTTCACCAAAGCCCCGATGATGGCTCCAAGAGTGGCACAAACAATCACGAGAAACACGTTCAATTCGCCTGTGGTAGCGGCTTTGTAGGCTGCTGGCGGCACTACCACCTCGCTTGGAAAGGGAATGAAACTGCTCTCGATGGCCATCAGGAGTGTGATGACCCAGTAGTTCAAGTGCTCGAGGCACCATGCTATGAATGGAATGGACTGCATTCTACAATTTTATGATATGGCAATTAGACAATTTCAGGGTTTGAGATTGGAGCAGGATATTGCGTTTGCAAAGAATGATGGAAGAGGTCGGATTGAAGACAGAAAAGCTGCGACGGAAGATGCTACTGAGCCAGTTCCAACGGCTCTTTCGCTTTGTCTGGCCTATCACCACATCAACCTCGTCGCCACAGCATTTCGAGAGCGTCCTAAGCCAATCCTCGCTCGGCAAATTCACATCGACAGGCAGGACGGCAAGCCACTCATAGTTGGCTGCCTTTGCTCCCAATGTCAGTGCAAGTCGCTGGATATCAAGGCCTCTGGAACTTGCCGGGCAGAAGGTGTGACTGAGGCACGAATGCTGCGCCTCCATGTCTTCGAGCCACTCTTCAAGGTCTTTGTCGTGCATCTTATCGACCACAATCACTTCATACTCACCGCCATACGGCATGGAAAGCAAGCCGGGAAGGAGCTGCCTGAGCTGCATCTGTTGCTCCCCACAAGTGACGATGATGCTGACGTTATTCATTTAATGTAGAATCTCTTCTGTCGTATATGCCTTGGGCAACTCGCGACAGTTGTACTGACTGGCCATCGTTTCGCCGTATGCACCCGCCGAACGAATGGCAAGAAGGTCGCCGCGACGAGTCTCAGGGAGTAGGAAATCCTTTGCAAACGTGTCGCTGCTCTCGCAGATAGGTCCGACGATATCGTACTTGACCGCAGCCTGCCGGCCATCGCCATCTGCCTGTTGCACCCCGTCTAATGTCCCCTGTCCGGCAGAGAGGTTCTGTATCTGATGGAGCGCACCATAGAGAGCCGGCCGAAGCAACTCGGTCATACCGGCATCGACGATGGCGAACTGCTTCGCCTTGGCTTGCTTGACATACAGGCAACGCGTGATGAGCGACCCGCACTGACCTGTCACCGCCCTTCCAAGTTCGAAGTGCAAACGCTGTCCTGGACGCAATTTCAAGTGTTTGGCATACGTCTCGAAGTATGACTTGAAGTCGGGAATCGGCGTCCCGTCCGGGTTCTGATAGTCGATGCCCAAGCCCCCGCCCACATTGATATTGTGGACCTCCGTAATGCCAGACGCTTCGAGTTGGTCCTGCAGCTCATTGATGCGATGGCACAACGCCTCGAAATCATCCATCTGCAGGATTTGACTACCGATGTGGAAATGCAGTCCGACGAATCGCACACTTGGCATCGCTTGTGCCACACGAATGACGTGAAGCATGTCTTCCTTGGCAATGCCGAACTTGTTCTCAGCCAAACCAGTCGTGATATTCACATGAGTGTGGGCTCCGACATTGGGGTTGATGCGGAAGCTGACGTTGGCAACCCTGTTCATCCTTGTGGCAATCTCGGCAATAACCTCAAGCTCGGGAATGCTCTCGACGTTGAAGTACTGGATGCCAGCCTCGAGAGCCAACTCGATTTCCCAATCCGACTTACCTACCCCAGCATAGACAATCTCGCTGGCAGGAAAGCCGTTCTCGAGACAAGCCCGTATCTCGCCGCCACTCACGCAATCGGCCCCAAAGCCTGCACGCTGTATCTGGCGGAGCACTTTGGCATTTGCACATGCCTTCACAGCATAGTGAAGATGCCAACCATCGCGCTTGTCGGTCTCGTTCTTGATTGCCGAAAGCGTCTCAGCAAGCAAGTCGGTATCGTAATAATAGAAGGGCGTCTTGAGCGACTCGAAACGGCCCTCCAAGTCCTGTAACAATCTTTTTACCATATCTTTACTTGAATAGTGTATCGCTTAATGCTTGCAGGGTGCGTTTCTTGTCCTCGGCCTTCACCACAAACGAAATGTTGTGAGCAGAGCCGCCATAGCTAATCATGCGCACCGGAATGTTCTTCAATGCCTGGCAAGCTATGGCTTCGAAGCCAACGTTATTGCTCGCCAAATCACCCACAACGCAGATGATGCACATATCTTCCTCTACCGCAACGGTTCCGTACTTCTTCAGTTCGTTGACGATATCCTCGAGATGACGGAGGTCGTCGATGGTGACGCTGACTCCCACCTCACTAGTGCAGACCATGTCTATGCTGGTCTTGTAGGTCTCGAATATCTCGAAGACTTTGCGCAAGAAACCATATGCCAGAAGCATTCGGCTGCTGTTTATCTGGATGCAGATGTTGCCGTCGCGAGCCGCAACAGCCTTAATCGTGCCTCGCTCGAAGTCGTTGTTGATGATAGTGCCAGGTGCAGTCGGGTCCATCGTGTTGAGCAGACGGACGGGAACACGGGCGAACTTGGCAGGCTGGATGCAGGTGGGATGCAATATCTTCGCGCCGAAATAAGCGAGCTCGGCAGCCTCCTCGAAGTACAACTGACGCACCGGTTCCGTGTGCTCCACGAAACGAGGGTCGTTGTTGTGCATGCCGTCGATGTCCGTCCAAATCTGAATCTCATCGGCTTGCACGGCAGCACCAACGAGGCAGGCAGTGTAGTCACTACCTCCACGCAGCAGATTGTCTATTTCACCATACGCATTCCTGCAAATGAAGCCCTGCGTCAAGTATATCTGAAAGCCGGGATGAGCCTCGAGCACCTTCGTTATCCTATCCTTTATATAGTTCATGTCCGGCTCGCCATTCTTGTCTGTCCGGATGATGTCGAGCGCGTTGATGAGCAACGTCTTGACCCCGCATTCCTGGAGATAGTTGGCAACCATGTTGGTGCTTATTATCTCGCCTTGCGCCAAGATGACCTTCTCTTCGAAACTTGTGAAGTGAACCTTGGTGAAGGAACGCAGATAGTCGAACTCATCATGCAGGAATCTCATCGTTTTCTGCTTGGCCTCATCGGTGTTGTAGAGTTTCTCGATGTGCCCCGCATAAGTCTGTTCGAGCAGATTTATAATGGTGTTAGCGCCTTCGGGATTCTTCTTGTAAAGATAGTCGGAGATTTCCACGAGGGTATTTGTCGTGCCGGACATGGCCGAGAGGACAACGAACTTGGTCTCTCCGTCGTTTGTAATGAGCTTTGAGACCTCTTGCATTCTCTGTGGTGAACCAACGGAGGTGCCACCAAACTTCAGTACTTTCATATTATTAAGCTTTGTTTTCTTTTTCTAGTTTCGCGTCAACACAGCGATAGACGGTGCCCGGGAAGAACTCCGGCCACTGCATATTGTGCGTGCTGAGGATGACGGCAGTGTTGTTCTGGCGTCGTATCTCGTCGAGAAGAGCCAGGATAAGTTCGCCGTTTTCCGTGTCGAGGTTTCCCGTAGGTTCGTCTGCGAGGATGACTTTGGGATTGTTGAGGAGGGCACGGGCAATGCCGATGCGCTGCTGCTCACCGCCTGAGAGCTCATAGATGAACTTGTCTTTCTTGTCGCTAAGCTTGACCATCTCGAGCACTTCACCTATTCTGTTGTCTCGCTCGGCCTTCTTTTTCCATCCGGTAGAGCGCAGAACGAAATCGAGATTGCGTTGCACGGTGCGGTCTCTCATGAGCTGGAAGTCTTGAAAGACGATGCCCATTTGTCTTCTGAGGGCTGGCTGATGCTTTGTCTTGAAGCGGTTCATGTTGAAGCCAAGCACTTCGGCTTTGCCACCTTCGACAGGCAATTCGCCATAGATTGTCTTGAGCAAAGAGGACTTTCCGCTGCCTACAGGACCCGTGAGATAGACCATCTCGCCTTCCTCGACGCTAAAGTTCACCTTGTTCAGAACCAAATGTTCGTCCTGATAGATGTCTACATCTTTATAATTCAGTATCATAATTTGCCGTTTAATGTTTCTTCCAGCCTGGGCTGTGACGTTCCATCAGTTCCCTTGCCATGTCTTCGATGCGGAGACCTTTGCTCGTGAGAAGCACGATAAGGTGGTAGAGCATGTCGGAGCCCTCGTAGATGAGGCGGTCGTTGGTGCCGTTGGTAGCTTCGATGACGAGTTCCAGCGCCTCTTCTCCCACTTTCTGAGCCATGCGGTTCAAGCCGTCTTTGAAGAGCGAGGTAGTGTAACTTCCTTCGGGCATCTCTTTGTGACGCTTCTCGATGAAGTCGCTGAGTTCTGACAAAAAGAGCAACGGATTGGGGTTATTCTCTTCGCCCCAGCATGTGTCGGTGCCTTTGTGGCACGTCGGACCGTCTGGCGTTGCCTGAACAAGCAGGGTATCATTGTCACAATCGGCTTTGATATCGACCAGGTGCAGGTAGTTGCCGCTGGTCTCACCCTTGGTCCAAAGGCATCCGCGGGAACGGCTGAAGAAGGTTACAAGCCCGGTTTCCTGAGTCTTTTGGAGTGCCTCCTCGTTCATATAGCCGAGCATGAGCACCACTTTCGTTGTGGCGTCCTGAATGATGGCGGGCACCAAGCCGCCACACTTATCGAAGTCTATCTTCATCATATTCTAACGTTAATCTTCTCTTTCCTTAAATATGTCTTGAGTTCTGGAATGCTTATCTGACCGAAATGAAACACGCTGGCGGCAAGCGCGGCGTCGGCATGACCCTGTGCAAAGACGTCGCGGAAGTCCTCCATCCGTCCTGCACCGCCGCTTGCGATGACGGGAATCGTCAGTTCCGAAGCAAGTCGGGCAAGTGCTTCGCAGGCAAATCCTTGTTTCACGCCGTCGTGGTTCATGCTGGTAAACAGGATTTCTCCGGCTCCGCGGCCGTTGACTTCCTTTGCCCAATCGAAGAGATTCCGGTCGGTAGGGATGCGTCCGCCATTGAGGAAACACGTCCAGACACCATTTTTCTCCTGCGCATCGATGGCAACAACGCAGACCTGACTGCCGAAATGGCGTACTATCTCGTCGATAAGTTCTGGTCTGCGAAGGGCTGCACTATTGATGCTTATCTTGTCGGCACCGGCATTGAGCATCCGCTCCACGTCCCGCAGTTCGCTGATTCCCCCGCCTACCGTGAACGGGATGTCAACCTCGGCAGCCACTTTCTGCACCATATCGGTGAAGGTCTTGCGGCCTTCATGGCTGGCGGTTATGTCGAGGAAGACCAATTCGTCTGCCCCCTGCTGACTATACACCTTGCCGAGTTCCACGGGGTCGCCTGCCTGGCGAAGTTGCAGGAAGTTCGTGCCTTTGACGGTCTGCCCGTCTTTGACGTCGAGACAAGGTATGATGCGCTTTGCTAACACCTATTTAATTTACGATTTGACGATTTGCTATTTACTATTTATCTTCCCTTGAGCAAGGATTTCAAGTCGATATGTCCTTCGTAGAAGGCTTTGCCGAAGACGACGGCGGGGATGCCTGCCTGGTCGAGCGCCACGATATCTTCTG
The DNA here is from genome assembly GCA_017645655.1 of Bacteroidaceae bacterium. GTDB lineage: Bacteria > Bacteroidota > Bacteroidia > Bacteroidales > Bacteroidaceae > Physcousia. The sequence continues at coordinate 18,527 of JAGCNZ010000121.1, forward strand.
TGCTTCCTACGCCTCCGCTGGCAATCAGATGACAGTTCGGATAGCGGCGCATGATGCTCTGATAAAGTTCGATGGCAGGTCCGGCCAGCGTTCCGTCTCGGCTAATCTCCGTGCAAAGCACGTTCTTCGTGCCTGCTGCCATGTAGCGAGAGAGAAAATCTTCGAGCTCAACGTCCGAATCTTCCTTCCATCCATTGATTGAGACCTTGCCCTCTCGGACATCGGCCCCCAGGATGAGATGTTCCGCTCCGTATTTCCCGAGCCACTTCAGGTAGAGGTCGGGGTCGGTGATGGCAATGCTTCCAGCCGTTACCATTGAGGCTCCGGCATCGAACGCCCTTTCGAGGTCGTCGTCACTCTTCACGCCTCCACCGAAATCGACGATAAGATTCGTGTGAGCCGTAATGGCACGGAGGGCATCGAGGTTCACGACGTGCTGACTCTTGGCACCGTCCAAATCGACGACATGCAGGCGATGCATGCCCAGATCCTCAAATTGCTGAGCCATTTCGAGCGGGTCGCCATAGACCTTCTTCGTGTCGTAGTCGCCTTTGGTCAAGCGTACGCACTTGCCTTCGATGATGTCTATTGCTGGAATTAACTCCATTTACTATTTGACGATTTACGATTTACGGTTTATTTACGATTTACCTATTTATTCCCCTCTCCTTGAGAGGGGTAAGGGGTAAGGCTTATAGCTCAAGGAAGTTCTTTAATATCTGCTGCCCCACCTTGCCGCTCTTTTCGGGATGGAACTGTGTGGCATAGAAGTTATCCTTTTGCATCGCCGCGCTGAACGGGTGAATGTATTCGGTGACTGCTGCCGTTTCCTTGCAGACGGGCACGTAGAAGCTGTGGACGAAGTAGACAAACTCGCCATCCAAACTCTCGAAAAGAGTTGATTTCGAATTTTGACTTTTATAGTTTTGAATGGAGTTCCAGCCCATGTGAGGTATCTTGTCCTCGTGCTTGACGGGCACGAATCGCTTCACGTCCGCGTCGAAGATGCCGAGGCAATCCGTGTCGCCCTCTTCCGAATGACGGCACATCAGTTGCTGACCGATGCAGATGCCCAGGACGGGCTGTGTCAGCGAACGAATCACCTCGTCCAATCCTCGCTCGCGCAGGTAGTGCATCGCATTGCTGGCCTCGCCCTGACCAGGGAAGACAACGCGGTCGGCGCTCCTCAACTGCTCGGGAGAATCGGTCAGGATTGGTTCCACGCCTATTCGCTTCAAGGCATGAACCACCGAGAAGATATTGCCGGCATTGTATTTAACGACTGCGACCTTCATGTATCTACGTGCGTGCTTGTTTCGGGCGACAAAGATACACATATTATATTAAATAAGGAAACGAAAGGCGCGAAAAGTCTGCTAAATGGGCAAAAAATGGAAGAAAAGCCAACGAAGCAGGCCAAGTTTTCAAACACGGCACGTGATGATTGAAAACTTAACACGTTATAATTGCAAATATCACACGTTAAAAATAAAATATTACACGTGATATTTTCAATCAACCCACGTGACGTTTTCCAACCACCTCTGTTATGTTTTCCGACTCGGCTGCCTAAAACTCCAAATCGAGCTTGATGGCATCGCCCTCCTGAGGTCGGTCGGGAGCCTCGCCTTGCTCGGAGGAAACGAAGCTGAACGCGTCGCTCAAGGCCTCCTGGAACTTGCCGAAGTCCTCGCGGAAAAGGAAAATCTTGTGCTTTTCGTAGCTTACCTGCGGCATCTCCTGCGTGCCGCCCAGCATCTTCTTGCTTTCGGTAATACTCAGGTACATCTCCCCCTTGCGGTTGCGCTTCACGTCGATGTAATAGATGCGCTGCCCAGCCTTTATGGTTCGCGAGAAAAGAATTTCAGCATCACGACCATCGAAAGTTTTCTTGTCTGCTTCCAACATATCATTTACCATTTAATCATTCACCATTTTCCATTTTGTTTTGGCAAATGTACAACTTTTTTTCATATTATACTATTCTTTTCAATTTCCAATTTTCAATTTTCAATTATTTTTCGTAACTTTGCACGCGAATTAAGACAACAGCGCTCTATGATAAACCGAGAATTGATTCGCATTAAACTTGTGCAGGTGCTCTACTCCTATCTGCAGAAAGGAAGTCACAACCCCGATGCCTGCGAGAAGGAACTTATGCTGAGCCTGGACAAGGCCTACGACCTCTACAACCTGCTGCTGATGCTCATGGTGGAGGTGGGCAGGATGTCGGTCCGCATGTTGGAGGTGCGTCAGGCACGCAGCAAGAAACTGAAAGACGGCATCGAATGGAGCCGCAAGTTCGTGGACAACCGCTTCATCATCCAGCTCGACTCGAACCGACAACTCCGCGACTACTGCTCGGAACAGGCGCTCAGCTGGGCAGACCACGAAACCTTCGTGCGCAATCTATATAATAAAGTTGAAGAAAGCGATTTCTACAAAAACTATATGGAAAGCGAAACAAGAAGCTACGAGGAGGACCGAGAAATATGGCGCATGATCTACAGACAGCTCATCTGTAACAACGAGGAACTCGCCGACCTGCTGGAAGACACGAATGTCTATTGGAACGACGACAAGACAATCGTCGACACCTTTGTCCTGAAAACCATCAACCGCTTTACGGAAAACAGCACGTCGGCGCAACCGCTAATGCCCGAATACAAGAGCGATGCCGACCTTGACTTTGCAAAGAAACTCCTTTCGCGTGCCATCATGGGGCAGGAGCACTACAACGAGCTCGTCAGCAGCACAACCCGCAAATGGGACTTCAAGCGCATCGCACTCATGGACCGCATCATCCTTCAGCTCGGCCTCGCGGAGATATTGACGTTCCCCAACATCCCGCTGAGCGTCAGCATCAACGAATATGTCGATATCGCCAAGATGTACAGCACTCCGAAAAGCGACAAATACATCAACGCAACGCTCGACGCCATCGCCAAGAAACTGATGGAAGAAGGGAAACTCGTCAAAGAAGACACAAATCAAACACAAAATAACTAAAATCTAAATTCAGTATGAGCATCTTTTTAGCAGCACAACCCGCCGCCGGTGCCAACACGCAATTTCTTATCATGATGGTCGTCATCTTCGCCATCATGTGGTTCTTCATGATTCGTCCTCAGCAAAAGAGGCAAAAGGAAATCCAGAACTTCCGAAACTCGATTGCCCGCGGAACACAAGTCGTAACGGCTGGAGGCATCTACGGAACAGTGAAGGACATCGACGAGGTTGCCAACACGCTCAAAGTTGAGATTGCTAACGGCATCGTCATCACCGTGGACAAGGGCAGCGTCTTTGCCTCCCCGCAGACGACAATCCAGTAGCAGCATGTCGAAGGACAGGCGATTCTTCAAGCAATGGCGAGAGACATGGTTCGCGGCAAGAAGCCACGAACTGCTTGTCTTTTGCTTTTTCCTGGCCGTGTCCTTCGGTTTCTGGATGCTCCAAGCACTCAACGAGACCCTGGAACGAGAGATAAACATCCGGCTGGAACTCGACAACGTGCCCGACGACGTGGTCATCATCGACTCCCTACCCTCGTCTATCGGCGTCACGCTCCACGACAGAGGTCTTATCCTGGCACGCCAAAGCATCTCGAACCTCTTCCGACCGAAGCGCATCAAGGTTGACTTCAGAAAGTACGACGAAGGGAAAAGCGATGCCGAAATCTATGTCTCGACAGCCGAAGTGCAACGCCTGATTAGGCGAAATCTTGTTGTCTCCACCAACATACAGGCAGTTCGGCCGGACACTTTGCGCTTTTCCTTCAACCGCGGTCTCTCGAGAAAACTGCCGGTCAAGCTGGCCGGAACCTTCAAGGCCTCGCAGCAAAACTACATCCAAAGCATTCGTATCGAGCCAGATTCGGTCAGGGTATTTGCTCCCAAAGCCATCCTCGACACCGTGCGCGCCGTCCTTTCCGACGATTTTCTCTTCGAGGGGCTGCATGAGACGGGCAGCTACCAAATTGCCCTTCGCAAGCAGAAACTCATGAAATACGAGCCTGCGAGAGTCAACATCAGAGTAGGTGTTGGCTACTACACCGAGAAGACCATCAAGGTGCCGGTCATCGGATTGAACTTCCCGGCAGAGAAAAAGCTCCGCACCTTCCCGTCGCAAGTCAGCGTGACCTTCCGTGTGGAGTCCGGAAGATACAACCGTGTCAGCGCGGAAGACTTTGTTGTAGCGACGACCTACGAGGAGTTGTTGCAGAACACGGAAAGCAGCAAGCTCCGTCTGCACCTGAAAACCATCCCGGAGGGGGTCTCGAACGTCAGGATCTCGCCTCAGGAAATTGACTACCTCATCGAGCAGACATCGCAGGAAGAGGCAGAATAGACACTCGACATCACACAATTCAGAATCCACCATACGCAGTTGAAAACGATAGGCATCACAGGCGGCATCGGTAGCGGAAAGAGCTACGTCTCCCATCTTCTCACGCAGGAGTTCGGCATTCCTGTCTATGATTGCGACAAGGAGGCCAAGCGACTCACTGCCGAGAACGTGGAGATTCGCCAGAAGCTCATCGCCCTGATGGGTCCTGAGGTGTTCGACGGCAACAAGCTCAACAAGCCACTTCTGGCAGATTACCTCTTTGCCGACATCGAGCACGCCAGCGCCGTCAACGCCATCATCCACCCTGTCGTCCTTCTGGACTTCGCAGAATGGGCAAGAGCCAAGAGTCAAGAGTCTATTGTTGCCCTGGAAAGTGCAATACTCTACGAGAGCGGATTCAACAATGCGGTTGACTACGTCCTCTTCGTCGATGCCCCGGAAGACGTCCGGCTCCGCAGGGCGATGCTTCGTGACACTGCTACAGAAGCACAAATCCGCACCCGGATGAAGATGCAACAGCCTGATATCCATCGTCTTCAGGCAGACTTCATCATCGACAACAGCACGGACGACGACACAAGATTACGGGTACAATTGACGGTCGCGCTTCGTCAAATCGTAAATAAATAAATGTTTAATCGTAAATAAATAGTAAATAGTAAATCATTAAATAGTAAATAGGACAATGCTTGAAACTATCTTAGCGATCTCCGGCAAACCCGGACTTTTCAGACTCGTATCGCGAGGCAACCACAGCCTCATCGTTGAAACAATCGACGCGCAGAAGAAGCGTTTCCCTGCATTCTCGGCAGATAAGGTCATCTCGCTGGCCGACATCGCTATGTACACAGACGAGAAGGAAGTGCCTCTGCGCCAGGTGCTGAACAGCATCAAGGCGAAGGAAAGCGGCAAAACAGCCTCCATCGACTATCGCAAAGCATCGAAGGATGAGCTCTATGCTTATCTTGGAGAGGTGCTGCCCAACTACGACCACGACCGCATCTACCCGGGCGACATCAAGAAACTCGTTCAATGGTATAACATCCTTGTCGACAACGGCTTGACAGACTTTGATGAAACCCTTAAAGAAACTGAGGGAGACAACGTCGACGACAGGAAAGAGAAGTGACCCAACACGTCGGAACACACATCATGGCGTGCTGCGTTTTCCGACGCGGCACGCTGTGTCTTCAAACGACCCACGCGATAAATTCATTTTACCCACGTAATATTTTAAATATTCCACGTGATATTTTCATTTTACCCACGTGATAATTTTGATTTACCCACGTGACGTTTTCCGACGCGACCCGACGCGCCAAAAGTCGCACGACTGTAAAGTCGGTCTTGTAGCCTTTCGCGAAAGCATCTGCAGCGTTTAAGCCTTCTTCTCGAGGAGCACGACGTTCTCCACATGTTGCGTGTGTGGGAACATATCTACCGGCTGAACTCGCTTCACTTCATACTTTTCGGAGAGCAATTGAAGGTCGCGAGCCTGCGTGGCAGGGTTGCAGCTAACATACACGATACGCTGAGGGTCGGCAAAAAGGATGGCATCTATGACGTCCTGATGCATGCCGGCACGAGGCGGGTCGGTAATGATGATGTCGGGCTTGCCGTGCTTCTCGATGAAATCACGGTTGAGGATGTCCTTCATATCACCAGCGAAGAACTCCGTGTTCTCGATGCCGTTTATCTTCGAATTCACTTTGGCATCCTCGATAGCCTCAGGCACGTATTCTATTCCGATGACCTTGCGGGCCTGCCCAGCCACGAAGTTGGCGATTGTTCCAGTTCCCGTATATAAATCATAAACGAGTTCGCTTCCGGTCAGTCCTGCGAACTCGCGCGCTACCTTATATAATATATAGGCTTGTTCCGTGTTGGTCTGGTAGAAACTCTTCGGCCCAACTTTGAATTTGAGGCTTTCCATCTCGAGGAAGATATGGTCTGTTCCGCTGTAGAGCTGCACGTCGAGGTCGCCAATGGTATCGTTGAACTTCTCGTTGTTCACCCAAAGCAAGCTCGAGACCTCTGGGAAATTCTCGTGCATCCACTTCAACATTTCGAGGGCCTGCTGCTTTAGTTCGGGAGCGGAAAGCGTGTCGAAAGGCACGAAGCAGAATTGCATCAAGACCATCAACTCGCCTGTATTGGAGAGACGAATCATCATGTTCCTGAGCAAACCACGATGCTCGCGGGCATTGAAGAAGGTGAGTCCGTGCTCGTAGGCATAGTCCCTTGCTCCGTTGCGCAGGCGATTGTTGATGTCTTCCATAAGGCGACATTCCTGGATGGGCAGTATCTTGTCGAACGCTCCTGATGTGTGGAAGCCGACAGCACCGGGAAGTTCAAACTTCTTGCCCGACTGGATTTCCTCTTCGGTCAGCCAAATCTTGTCGGCAAACCCGAATTCAAGCTTGTTGCGGTAACATGTAATCTTCTCCGAACCGAGGATGGGAGTGCACTCCGGCAAGGGAATCTTACCGATGCGCTCCAGGTTGTCCATCACTTGCTTCTGCTTGTAGTGCAACTGGTCCTCGTAAGGAAGTATCTGCCACTTGCATCCGCCGCAAACGCCATAATGCGGACAGAAAGCATCTGCCCTGCGTTCGCTCTTCTTGTGGATGTGTGTGCAAAGCGCTTCGGCATAGTGATGCTTCTTGCGCGTCACACGAAGGTCAACGACATCACCAGGCACAACATACGGCACGAAGACAACCAAGTCGTCAATCCGCACGAGTGCTTTCCCTTCGGCAGCAACATCCTGTATCTCTACCTCACGGTAAACGGGTAATTCTTTCTTCTTTCTCGACATATTATAGCATGTTTCGATGTGCAAAAGTACGAATTTTCACTTAAACCGCAAAATTATTCAATGTGAATTATGATTTATGGATTATTTACTTTATCTTTGCCGATTGAATAAAAACAAAACATACTAAATATATAAATTATGAGTCAAAAACGTGTTTATACCTTCGGCAACGGACAAGCGGAAGGTAATGCGCAGATGCGCGAGCTGCTGGGTGGCAAGGGAGCTAACCTGGCGGAAATGAACCACATTGGTGTCCCTGTTCCTCCTGGCTTCACCATCACAACCGATACTTGCAACGAGTATTACAAGGTTGGTCAGGATAAGATAGTTGAAATCCTGCAGAAAGACGTAGATGCAGCTGTTGCTCATACCGAGAGCCTGATGCGCTGCAAGTTTGGCGACCCGAAGAACCCGCTGCTCGTCAGCGTTCGTTCTGGTGCTCGTGCCTCAATGCCTGGCATGATGGACACCATTCTGAACCTTGGTCTTAACGATGAGGTAGCAGAAGGGATGGTAGCCAAGACCGGCAACCCGCACTTCGTTTATGACAGCTATCGCCGCTTCGTACAGATGTATGGCGACGTTGTGCTCGGCATGAAGCCTGAAAACAAGGAAGACATCGACCCGTTCGAAGCCATCATCGAGAAGGTGAAGGAAGAGCAGGGCGTTACCCTCGACAAGGATCTCTCCGTTGAATCCCTGAAGAAACTGGTTGAACTCTTCAAGAAGGCTATCAAGGAACAGACCGGCAAGGACTTCCCAACCGACCCGAAGGAACAGCTTTGGGGCGCTATCTGCGCTGTGTTCCGCAGCTGGATGAACGAGCGCGCCATCCTCTATCGTAAGATGGAAGGCATTCCCGACGAATGGGGAACAGCCGTTTCTGTTATGGCAATGGTGTTCGGCAACATGGGCGACACATCAGCTACTGGCGTTTGCTTCAGCCGCGACGCAGGTAATGGCGAGAACCTCTTCAACGGTGAGTACCTGATTAACGCTCAGGGCGAGGACGTTGTGGCAGGTATCCGCACACCTCAGCAGATTACGAAGATTGGCTCTCAGCGTTGGGCAAAGCGTGCCGGCATTAGCGAGGAAGAGCGTGTAGCCAAGTATCCTTCTATGGAAGAGGCAATGCCCGAGCTCTACAAGGAGCTGGATGCTCTGCAGGACAAGCTTGAGAAGCACTACCACGACATGCAGGACATGGAGTTCACCGTACAGGAAGGCAAGCTCTGGTTCCTGCAGACACGTAACGGCAAGCGCACCGGCACAGCTATGGTCAAGATAGCTATGGACCTCCTCCACGAGGGCATGATCGACGAGAAGACAGCCATCCTGCGTTGCGAGCCTCAGAAGCTCGACGAGTTGCTGCACCCCGTATTCGACAAGCTCGCATTGAGCAAGGCAAAAGCCATCACGCAAGGTCTGCCTGCTTCTCCTGGTGCAGCATGCGGACAGATTGTCTTCCACGCTGACGATGCCGAAGCTTGGCATGCCGACGGACACAAGGTTATCATGGTTCGCATTGAGACAAGTCCCGAAGACCTCGCAGGTATGTCTGCAGCTGAGGGTATCCTGACAGCTCGCGGCGGCATGACCAGCCACGCAGCCGTTGTGGCTCGCGGCATGGGCAAATGTTGTGTCAGCGGTGCGGGCGGCATCAACGTGAACTACAAAGCTAAGACTGTCGAAATCGACGGCGTTGTATATAAGGAAGGCGACTTCATCTCCCTGAACGGCACAACAGGTCAAGTCTTCGCTGGCGAGATACCTACAAAGGCTGCAGAACTGAGTGGCGACTTCAAGGAACTGATGGATCTCTGCGACAAGTACACAAAGATGGAAATTCGCACCAATGCCGATACGCCTCACGATGCACAGGTGGCTCGCGACTTCGGCGCTAAGGGTATCGGTCTGACCCGCACAGAGCACATGTTCTTCGATGGTCAGAAGATTATTGCCATGCGCGAGATGATTCTCTCCGACACAGTAGAAGGTCGTGAGAAGGCTCTTGCCAAGCTCCTCCCCTACCAGAAGGCCGACTTCTACGGCATCCTGAAAGCTATGGACGGACTGCACGTTAACATCCGCTTGCTTGATCCTCCATTGCACGAGTTCGTGCCGCACGATGAAGCAGGTCAGCAGTTGATGGCGAAAGAGATGGGTGTCAGCGTCGAAGACATCCAGAAGCGCGTTCTGTCTCTCTCCGAGAACAATCCCATGCTCGGCCATCGTGGTTGCCGTCTCGGCATCACATTCCCCGAAATCACAGCCATGCAGACTCGCGCCATCCTGAGCGCCGCTTGCGAACTGAAGAAGGAAGGTTTCGACCCGAAACCCGAAATCATGGTGCCCCTCATCGGTATCCTCTACGAGCTCAAGCAGCAGAAGGCCATCATTCAGAAGGTCGCTGCAGAAGTCTTCGAGGAGTACGGCGTGAAGGTTGACTTCGAGATTGGCACGATGATTGAGATTCCTCGTGCTGCCCTCACAGCCGACCGCATTGCTACCGAGGCAGAGTACTTCTCCTTCGGTACAAACGACTTGACTCAGATGACGTTCGGTTACAGCCGCGACGACATCGCAAGCTTCCTGCCCGCATACCTCGAGAAGAAGATTTTGAAGGTCGATCCCTTCCAGGTCCTCGACCAGAACGGCGTCGGCAAACTCGTGAAGTACGCTGTCGAGAAGGGTCGCGAAGTACGTCCCACCCTGCGTTGCGGCATTTGCGGCGAGCACGGCGGCGAACCCAGTTCAGTTAAGTTCTGCGCCAAGATTGGCCTGAACTACGCCAGCTGCTCACCCTTCCGTGTGCCCATCGCACGCCTCGCTGCCGCCCAGGCAGCTGTGGAAGAGCAATAATTACTCTCTTACATCTAAAGGACCTGTCCGCCTGGGCAGGTCCTTTTTTATACATAATTACTCACCGGCATGGGAATTTAACGAGAAAGTCATAGACTATATTTTCTACATTAATGAAACAATTGTCAATCGTGAAGATTCGGATAGTTCATTTGAGAGGATGTTGAAGTATAATCATATCGGCGGAGAGGTACTGGTATGAGCTGTCAACGACTTTCACTCTGTTTTACGACAGCTATTAAATCGCAGATATTCAACTGCATGTCACCGATCGTTGCTTGGATAGTCTAAAACCCTATTAATCTGTCAAGCGTGGGTAGTTTCACTGGCCTTACCCTGCCCAAATACGAAAAAATAAGCCTAAAGAAATCGATTTCGCATGAAGATATATAGTTTATTGGGAAATACTTTGTACCTTTGCATGTGTAATATAGAAAGGTGATGGCAATACAAGATGCTATATTCAGGCGTTCAGAGCTGCTTTTGGGCAATGAAACAATGGAGCGAATAGCCCAGAAACGGGTAATTATCTTTGGTGTGGGCGGTGTCGGGTCGTGGTGTGCTGAGAGTCTTGTACGTAGCGGCATCAGGCAGTTGACGATTGTGGACAGCGACCGCGTGTGTATTACCAACATCAACCGACAGCTGATGGCCACCATGAAAACGGTGGGTAAGGTAAAGGTGGAAGCCCTGAAAGAACGACTGCTCACTATCAATCCACAGGCAGAGATAACTGCCTTGCAGAAAATCTTCACGCAGGAGACTTCAGCATCATTCGACATAGATAGCTACGACTACATCATCGATGCCATAGACTCACTGAAGGACAAGGCGCTGCTTATCCTTATGGCCTGCCAGTCGAAGGCCAAGTTCTTCTCGTCGATGGGTGCAGCTTTGAAAATGTCTCCCACGCGCATCCAGGTGTCGGAGTTCTGGAAAGTGACAGGCGATCCTCTTGCACGCGCACTCCGCAAAAAATTCAAAAGCCAAGGACAATACCCCAAGCGCAAGTTCCAGTGTGTCTATAGCGACGAGTTGTTAACCAACCTTGGCCACAATGCCACCTGCGGCACAGAGCAGTGTATGTGTCCCAAGGCCAAGATGGGTCCCGGGGACCCCTCGCTGCTAAACCATGAGTGGTGCTCATCCAAGGCTCAAATCAATGGAACGATGGCTCATATCACCGCCATATTCGGCTTTACGCTTGCAGGACTGGTGCTTCAAGATATCATGAAGTCTGTTTGATGATGGTTCGAGCACGGAGATACAGAGTGCTGTGATGTTCAGCACGGCTTGCTGGTTCGGAACGTTGGCGGTGCTTTTCGCTTTGGCAGTCGCGCTGGCGTTGAACTTTTCCAGGCAGAAGTGTGAGCTGATGGGTGTCATTGTTCCTTCTTTTTTGCTTTTAGGGTTTCCCGGCAGAAGTTTCAACATAGTAATTTAGAAATCAAGAAATGAAAAGAACAACACCCGAGTTTATCAATTCACTTGAGCCGAACGAGGTATTTGTGTTCGGCAGCAACCTGAAGGGAATGCATGGCGGGGGCGCGGCATACGTTGCGTATCGCAAGTTTGGAGCCATCATGGGACAAGGTGTCGGACTGCAGGGACAGAGTTATGCCATCCCAACAATGCAAGGCGGCGTCGAGACGATTCGTCCCTACGTGAACGAATTCATCGAGTTTGCTGTGCAGCATCCGGAACTGACATTCCTCGTCACACGCATCGGATGCGGCATCGCAGGCTTTACCGACGAGGAGATAGCCCCGCTCTTCACTGAAGCGCATGGCATCGCGAACATCGTCTTGCCCGAAGGGTGGTAAGGAAGATGGAAGACGGAAGAAGGAAGATGTAAGAGGGAAGGAGGGTTAGTTTCAATCCTCAAGCGGCACTGCGTCCCAGCCGAAGTCCTGATAATACTTGACATCCAACTGGTGCTGCTGGATGTACTGCTGCAGTTGTTCCCTGCGGACTGCTTCGCGGAGGTCGTCGCTGCCGTGCATGTACTGGAAGACGTCGTAGTGCTCGCCAAAGATTCGCCTGGCGCTTGCAACGTTGCCGGCACCGTCTTCGGTTTGCTCGAAGCGGGTCACTTGCAACTTTCCGCCGTTCTTCTCGACGTACATGCAGCCCGAGTGATTGCCTCCGGAAACCGTCTTGAGCGTATCACCCACGATGTTGTAGTTGAACACCCAGAAGTCGCCATAGCATTTGCAACTTGAGGGTTCATCATTCTCGTCGCTGTCGTCGCCTTCTTCATTAGCCACAATCATCAGTACGGGGATGCTGATGTCGCCCTGCTGGTAGCCGGAACCGATCTCCTTCACCAGGTAGTCTCTCATTGTCTGCCGCAAAGCCTCCTCCTGACGCCAGATGGCGATGTAGTGGATGCAGTCCTGCTTGTGCTCGTCGAAGTCTGAGATGAGCCACTTTCCCCCGACTTTCTCCATGTAGAGCTTGTGCTCCTCGGTGTCCTCTTCTGGGCTGAAGGAGCCGTCATCCCACTTCTGACGGACGGTGAGGAGTGCGACGGCATGCGTTTTGTCCTTCAGTTCGACCGTATCGACCGTGTAGTCGGCGATTGTGCCGCCGTTGCCGGTAACGAAGTAGTAGAGCCATTCGTGGTCCATCGCCTCGTGTTCGGGCAGGTTGAACATCGTGTCGAGGACTGCATAGAAGTCGCTCGTCATGAAGTCTTTCGAGCGCTCGAGCAACTGGTGGTCAGGGATGTACTGGCACAACTCGTAGGCAATGCTGTTCAGGTCCTCGTCTGCTTTGTTACAGGACGAGAAAGAGATGCCACACACGACAAGTGCAGCAAGGAGAAACGATTTGTATGTCATAGCTATTCGAAGTTAAGTGTCAGCACAATCAGCTTGCTGTGACCGCCGTTGACCGACCTCGTGAACTTCAGCAACGTGCCGTCGATGAGGTCGCTACGGTCTTTATGTATGATGTCGAGCAAGCCGAAACAGAACTTCAGCTCAGGGTTGAGCTTGAAGAAAGGCAGGTAGATGTCGCATCCCATGCCTACCTCAAGATAGAGGTCGAAAGGCTTCAGTCGCAAGGCATCGTGCTTGCGGGCGGTGAGGTCGACCATGGGATTGATACCTGCAATGAGGTATGGGCGGAAATTATTGTAGCGAGGAGCGGCGAACTTCAAGTCGAGGGGAACTGATATATAAGTGCTCTTGAACACTTGTGTGCTGTCTGCCCCACTCTTTTGCTCATGATAGACGGCATGTTTCTGACCGAAATGAATCGTTGGCGACAGGCGAAGCGAGAGGTATTTGTTCAGTTTGAGAGCACCCAGCACACCCACCGTGAAGCCCGGACTATAGTTGTCTATCTCGGCATACCACTGCTCGCCGGTCTCCGGATCGATGAATCCGTTGTTCTCCAGCTCGATATCCTGCATGTGCAGACCAAGCAAGAAGCCATAATGAAGCTTTCGCTCGTCGATATACGGGCGGTTCTGCACCTTGCGCTCCTGTGCTGCCAGACACAGAGCAAAGGTAATGGCTAAGAGCGATGCAATGCTCCTCAATACGTTCGTACGCATCACAATAATAACGTAAGCAAGCCCCTTTTTATTGCTTAAATCATTGTTTTTGGTGATAAAGGAGAAAAAAAGTCGGCATTTCCTATGTCATTATCACTAAAAAAGATTATCTTTGCAACCGAAAACTAACGAAATACTAACTAAAGGTAAATTAAACTATGGCTTACGTAATTAGTGACGATTGTGTTGCTTGCGGCACATGTATCGACGAATGTCCCGTAGGAGCTATCTCCGAAGGCGAAAAGTATTCAATCGACCCCGAGCAGTGCACCGAGTGTGGCACTTGCGCTGACGCATGCCCCAGCGGCGCTATCTCTCTCTAATCGAGAAACAACACATTTACACAAAGGAGGATGTATCTGCGGATGCATCCTCCTTTTTCATGGCAGCGTGTCGTGATGAAAAACTACCCACGTGATAAATTGATTTTACCCACGTGATATTTGAAATATTCCACGTGATATTTTCATTTTACCCACGTGATAATTTCGTTTTACCCACGTGATGTTTGGAAACCAGGCGTGCGTGGCGAGATGAACATCAGAAGGGAGCTCCCACTCCAACCTCGATGGTTCCCAGGAAACGGGCATTCTTGCCTTGATGGTCGACGAGGACCTCATGGCCTTTCTCGTCGTGAAGATACTGAGGTTCCTTGAAGTAGGTATGCGAGTGACCGCCCAACAGGATGTCGAGACCCGTGGTGTGGGCGATGAAATCGGGGTCCATGTCCTTTGCCTCACCCCATCCGAGATGGCTCAGACAAATGACTACATCGCAATTTTCCTCTTTCCTCAGACGGTCGATGACTGGCTGTGCCGCCTCGGCAGGCCTGGTATAGCGCATCCCCTCGAAGTTCTTTCCGGTGATAAGTCCCTGCGGCTGAGGGCAAACACCAAAGATGCCTACGCGTACGCCCGCGCGTTCCTTTATTATATAGGGCTTTACCAATCCCTCGCAAGGCGTGCCGGCAAAGTCGTAGTTGCAGCAGACGAAGGGGAACTCGGCCAGTCGAATCAGCCGGGCAAGGTTGTCGAGACCGAAGTCGAACTCATGGTTGCCGATGGTGCAAGCGTCGTATCTCATCAGATTCATCAACTTTACTTCCACCTCGCCCTTGAAGAGGTTGTAATACGCAGAACCCTGACTGAAGTCGCCACAATCGAAGAGGAGCAAATCGTCGGGATGTTCGTTTCTCAACTGCTCGAGGAGCACGACTCGACGCAGGTAGCCGCCTTTGTTGGCCTGGGCTGTGTCGCTGAAATTCACGGAGATAGGCTCGATGCAAGAATGCGTGTCGCTGGTGTGAACGACGAACAGCGAGCCATCCTGCGCAAAGCATAATGGCAGAAAGGACAGCGCGACAACCAGTGTAATTATGTATCTTCTCATGGCTTTACTTTATCGTTATTCTTCCTTCTATCTTACTGTCTATCACTCTGTGCTTAATGATGTATTCCATCATTATGTCGCGAGCGAGAATGCCGATGTCGTGCCGCTTGACGGCTTTCTTCAGGGCAAACATCTTGTCGTTGCCTTCCGCGAGATAGTCTATCGTAGCGACCGTATAGATGCGATGCGGGTCGATTTCCTTGCCGCCTATGGTGCAGGAAAGCAGTTTGCCGTCGGACGATATCTCCATCCTCACGCTGCTGCTCACGCCTTCACCCTTCACGGCAGCGATGTTCCGCATCAGTTCGAGCAAGTCAGACCCTTTCATCTCGAGCACGACAATGTAGTTCTCGAAGGGCGAGATGAGCATGACATCGCCTCGACGCACGATGCCTTCGGGCATGTTATTGCGCAAGCCGCCGATGTTGACGAGCCCCATGTCCGCAGGCTCCAAGCCCGTAGCCGTTCCGCCCTCAATCATCACGTCTGCCGCCCAATTGCTAAGCAAGCTTTCCGGCCGCTTGGCATTCATCGCTATCCTGCTCAAGCCAAGCACAGGAACCATCAAGCTGTCCACACTTGTCTTGTAAGGGGCAACGATAGCGGCAGCTTCAGCAGACGGCGTCGCATCCAGTTCCGGCGTCACCTCCACGCGCTCCCAGCAGAAAGAATGCACCTTGTATTCTTGTGCCTGCAGGCAAGCTAATGGGAACAAAAGCAGTAAAAAAGTCTTTATCCTAAGCATCTTTTCATTGTTTTGACGTACAAAAGTACGAAAAAACACAGAAAAAATCAAAACTTTCAACTCTAAACTTTCAACTTTCAACTTTTTATCGTACCTTTGCACCCGCTTTCCCGTAGGTCGCTGGCAGGAAAAGAGAGACCTGTTATGCCTACGTGCGATCGACAAAACAATTTTATAACTAAAAAGCATTATGGCTGATTTAATCAAAATTGCTGAAGAAGCATTTGCAACAGGCAAGAGCCATCCCAAGTTCAAGGCTGGCGACACAATCACCGTTGCATACAAAATTGTCGAAGGTAACAAGGAGCGTATCCAGCTCTATCGTGGCGTCTGCATCAAGATCAGCGGCCATGGAGACAACAAGCGCTTCACTGTTCGCAAGATGTCAGGCACTGTGGGAGTTGAAAGAATCTTCCCCATCAGCAGTCCTAACATTGACAGCATTCAGGTGAACAAGGTTGGTAAGGTACGTCGCGCTAAGCTCTACTACCTGCGCAACCTCACTGGTAAGAAGGCTCGCATCGCCGAAAAGCGCGTCAGCGTACAGAAGGAGGACTAAGTCCCCTACCCTTTCTTACATCCAAAACATGGAAAAAGAAGCACCTGGCCTTTAAGGTCAGGTGCTTTCCTTGTTATGTTTAGTTGTAATTAGCGGTTCGAACGAACTCGTCGCAAGCGGTCCGGACAAACGCAGCATTTCCAATCACTTGACGACAAACTTCTTGCCGCCAATGATGTTGATGCCTTTCTGCATTTTACTCATGCGCTGACCAGCGAGATTGAACACCTTGTCGCCCATTACGTTCTGCGGCGAGAGAAGAGATGATATGCCGTCCTCGTTGTCGCTCAAGAGGATTTCAAGGAAGTCAACACTTTGCCCAACAAGTTGGAGGTAAGCCTGATTTGGCTCGATGCTCTCCACGTTGAACGCATAGAAACCCGGCACATCATCCTGCGCCTGCAGTGTCAACACACTGACGGGCGCTGAGGGCATTTCAGTAACGGGCACGAAAGTGCCGCGAAGGCCGGTGGACGCTAACGGATAAGAAGTGAAGCCATTGCCATAGGCGAGCGACACTGTCTCACTTCTGCCGGCCAGAACGACAGGAGTGCCTGCTGGAACCACTCCGTCCTCGACCAGCGTGAGTAAAACAAAGTTGCCTTCCAACTCATGAAGGGCAGGAGCAAGTGCTTCGCCTCCCTGAATCGAATCCATGAATATCGGCAGAGACAAGCCTTCGGGCTCTTCGTTTCCTTTCTCAAGAACGTAGACCAACGGCCCACTTACCGTTACATCATAGGGCAAGCAAAGCGTTCCGTAGTTCGCCGAACCGATGTGCGTCAAGGGTACGGAGGCAGCCGGAACAGCTTCGGCAACGAGTTGCGAACCCAAGTCAGACTTGGCGTTAGAGTTTTCCCAAATCTGCAAGTAGCCGTGAGGACCACCGTGCGTATTGATGAAATAGTCTTGATAACCGTCGAGGCTTAGCGAGAAGCCGGCATTGTTGGCATGTGCTGTCCAACGGAAATCCCCATCGCGAAGGACGGCGTTCTTGATGCCGGCGGTGCCTTGCACTGAGGTTGCCGTGCCACTAACCGTGAGAGATTTGCTGTCGCCCATCAGCTTGTTGACAATCTGGAAGCCCTCGATTGGGTTTCCAAAGAAGGCCCATTGGTAAGCGTCACTGGCTCGGACGAGGTTCGTGGCATAGAGTTCCGTCTCGGGATACGTTTCGACAGAGGCTTCGTCATAGGCATGCGGATGGTATGGCTCGCGGTCTTCCCAGCCGACATAACGTTGCAAGCGGCCAGCCTTCAAGTTGTACCATTTGGTGCTGGTGGCAGTTGAGATTTGGAACGGACCGTTCGCCCATCTCACGGTAACCCTGACGGAACCGCTCGTGATGGTCTTTGGGCTGTATGTGTAGGTACAGAAATCGTGGATGTATTCATCGGGAAGGGCGGCCGTGCTGTTCCTTTGGCAAACTGCTGTGACCTCCTTCACCTTCTTGCCTCCGTAGTAGATATTGAAGGTGACGGTGACGTCGGAAGCTGGTGCCTCGACGTTCCAGATGTAGTTCATGTCGTTGGAGTATTCGGCGACGGGTCCGTTTGTGCCGCTGTTGACTGTCCAGAAGGTCCGTGCTGCTGCTTCCCAGTTGCCTGTGCCAACGGCGTTGGTGGCACGGATGGCGTATTGTCCCGAGGCATTCTTAAAGAATACTTGTGCTTCCCAGTCAGCGCGCTTGCTGCTGGCGTCAGTCCTGATGCGTCCGGAATTATAGGTAACATTGCCGTTGGTCTGAGTGGGGTTGGTGAAGTAGGCATTGAGCAAGTTGAAGCCATACGCATAGGCGGCTCCTTTCACGCGTGAGAAAGTGAAGATGCCGGCGTCCATCGCGTCGTCGGTAAGCGTGCCTGAAGTGGTGAGATAGTACTTTGTGCCTGCATACATAGTCGTGATACAATACTGATTGCCTGCGGTGATGTCACCCAATGCATTGAAGTAGTCGGCATGCGGTCCGGGTCTTGTGTTGTTGGCTATGATGGCGTTGGTGAGTGTTTGTCCCTTGACGTTGTAGCTGCCGGAGTTGTCCTCGCCGGCAAAGTCCATGAGGATGATGCCCGTGGAGCCCGGGTGGTTGTTGATGTAGGTGGCGGCGGCGGCATTTTGCGTCTGCGCATTGTCGCGGTATCCATTGCTGGTGGCGAGGGTGTAGCTCAGTATGGTTTGCGTTTTCGAATAGCCCGAGGTCTGGTTGATGACCCAGAGTCCGGGGTCGGTATTCTCGGAGGTGGAGAACTGCAACATGCGTTCTACGCTGGCTTTCTTCGTTTCGGGTGCTCCGCTGGCGGACACGTCGTAGTAGTCCTGGACGTAGAGTTTGTCCTCTATTCCTATGCCGCGAATCTTGCCGCCCTTTTGGTTGTTGAAGTCCGGACTGAATCCCCATCCCGTGATGTACCCGCCTATGGGATCGGTGTCGTAGGTGTCGCGGCTGAGGATGAGGAGTTTGCCTCGCATGTCACCCAGCTTGGCCAAGGGGTCGTAGTTCACGGCATGGGTGCTTGTCGGAGCGCTGTTGAGCAGAGTAGCCATCAATGAGTTCCAACTGCTGTTGCTGTCGTCGGCTTCGGTCTCGTGGCGCATGATGACGACACACATTTCTGTCGGGTGCTGGTCGAGCAGGTTGCAGAGTGTTGTGAGAGCGTCGTCGAAGTATAGATTCGTGGAAACGATGCCGTGATGGATGCGGAGCCTGTTGTTGCTGACAGCAGGGCGAAGGTCGAAAGCCCTGATGCCGCTGTTCCATTGCTGTGTGAGGTTCAATTCCTGAGTGACCGCATACGTGCTGCCGTTAATGATGACATAGACGTTGTTCACGCCGTGACCGGTTCCTGCGTCGTGCGAGCCGGGAATGGAAAGCTGGCCTACAAAGGTGTTGTCGGGCACGCCTGCCATCCACGCTTCGTTGTCTGCCCAGGCCTGAAGGACGCCGAGACTCTGCATCATGCAGAAGATGAGTCCGGCAAAGAAAGTAGTTGTTAGTTTTTTCATATTGACTGGAATTATTCGTTTTAGTGCATAACTTTTTGCAAAGGTACACATTTTTCTTTATTATCCAACAATATGCACAGGAAAAATGCAGCAAAAGGAAGCAAGCGCGGAACGTTTTTGTTTTCAACGCTCAACGGGAAGATGGAAAATGCTGCACGCGATGATGAAAAACATCACACGGGATAAATTAATTTTACCCACGTGATATTTGAAATATTCCACGTGATAATTTCATTTTACCCACGTGATAAATTTATTTTACCCACGCCACGTTTACTCCACCTGCTGGCTGTGCTGCTCGGCGGTCTGCTCTATGGCGCTGCCATGCCCCGTCAGGGCGGCAAACGGGGCGAATTGCGCTGCACGCTGGAGCATGCTCATCTGGGGATGCTTGCTCGAGACGTGATGCGGCAGGTTGATGATATCGTCGTATTGTCCCATGCTATGCCTTGTGTCCTCCTATTTGTTCGTTCCGTTCTTTGGCAGTCGCGCCCTCGGCATAGCTTGTGCCCCTGAGGATTGCATTCTTGCCGAAACGCTTCTTGATGCCTATCAGGGCTTCCTGCATCCTGCGCTCCTTCTCACGGTCAGACTGCTGCCTCTGCTCCTCTTCCCGGGCAGACTCGTAGTCGACGAAGAGGTCGAGTTGCTGAGGGCCCGTTGCCCGACGGGATTCCTCCGCCGTCTGCTGAGACTCCCTGACAACATGATTCGTCGAGATATTCAAGCGACGGATGAGCAGATTGCGCCCCACGATGCTGTCGTAGAGCGACATCACGGCTCCGACAATCTCGCGGCTCGAGCTGCTGTGGCGGGCCAGGTTGGCTGTCCCATGAGCATGCTTCGGCACCGGTCGCCCGTAATAGTCGTTCACGATTTCGCCATGATACGTCGAAGCAATCTCGGGTCTCGTCAGGCATTCCCTGTCGTAGCTGACGGTAAGGACAAGCTGGTCGGTGAGCAGACGCTTTTCCACCAGGTCGAGACTAATGGCATCCGCCATCTCCATCACAACGTTTCTGGCCTTCTCGAAAGTATATGGTTCCGAAAGCACCTGCCCGCTGCTCATCGAGCGGGTCTCGGGGCGATACGCTTTCACGAGGTCGATGGTGCAAGGCTCCCAGCCCCAGGCGTGGTCTATCAACAGCTCGGCATTCACTCCGAAGAGCCTGTAGAGCAACTCCTCATCGGTTACCGACTGCCTGGCTACTTTTCCCATGGTGTCCAAACCGTACCTCGCCAGTTTCTCAGCAATGCCATGTCCCACTCTCCAAAAGTCCGTGATGGGAAAATGATTCCAGAGTGTACGGCGATACGACATCTCGTCGAGCTCGGCAATGCGTACGCCGTCCTTGTCCGCAGGCATTTTCTTCGCCACGATATCCATGGCAACCTTGGCAAGATACATGTTCGTGCCGATGCCCGCCGTTGCCGTGATGCCCGTCTGTCTCAGCACGTCGCGTATCATGGTTATGGCCAACTCGTGCGCCGTCTTGCGGTAAGTGGCCAGATAGTCCGTGACGTCCATGAAGACTTCATCAATGCTGTAAACGTGGATATCGTCGGACGAAACGTATTTCAGGTAGATATCGTAGATTTGGCAACTCACCTCGATGTACCTCGCCATGCGTGGCTTGGCAATGATAAAGTCGATGCCCCGGGCTTTTTGATTGACCTCGAAGAGTCGCGGACGCCCCGGTATGCCCAATCGCTTCAGGGCAGGCGAGACAGCAAGACAGATGGTTTTGTCTGTCCTGCTCTCGTCCGCCACCACAAGTCTCGCGCTGAGCGGGTCGAGGCCTCGTGCCACGCATTCCACGCTGGCGTAGAACGACTTGAGGTCAATAGCGATATAAGTGCGATTCTTGCTCGTCATCAATGTAAATGAATATCGACAGGGATGCTGACTTTCAAGCAGAAGTTCCTGCCCATGGCACAGATGCCTTGCCTGCCAGCCACGTTGTCCGTGTCGACATACTTCAGTCTGGAGAGGTGCGGCATGTAGGCTCTGTCCAAGAGGTTCTGGCAGGAAAAAGTGAGCTCGATGCAGTTGTGGCCGAAGATATGCAGGTCCGTGCCCGCCGACAGGTTGAGAAGCGCATAGGCGGGAGTCGCCGTCTCGGTATCATCGACTGCATAAAACTTGCTTTGTCGCAAGTTCAACTCCATGCCGAAGGCAAGGAAAGAGCGTCGCAAATGCCCCTTCGCAAAGTCGGGAAACTCGTAGCGGAGGTTGCTCGTCCACTTCGGAGCAGGCATCATGGGCAGCGACCTTGCTCCCTCGGGCTGGTCGAGTTGCACGCCTCGCACATAGCTGAAGGCATTCTCGACGTGGAGCGGATTGAAGGGATGCACGTCGACCGACACTTCGCCGCCCATCAGCCGGGCATCTCCCTGACGGTATTGATACGTCCGATACCCGTCTGTCACATAGGGGAGACGTGCCAGGAAGACGTAATCGTCAATCCAATTCGTGAAGAGCGACGCTTGAAGATTCACGACGCGGGACGTATAGTCGAGTCCCAAATCCAGCTGCGTACTCTTCTCTGGCCTGAGAAAAGCATTGCCGACCTCATATTGGATGCTGCCTTCATGCACGCCGTTCGAGGAAAGTTCGCTGACCGTGGGAGCACGGAATCCACGCGCCGCATTCATTCGAAGGTTGAGTCGATTGGTAACATTCCACACCGCACCAAGGCTTCCAGTCACGCCAGAAAAGTTCTTGCTCAACGCTTCGAAGCGCAACGCATCGTTTTCCATCAGCGATTCTGTCGTGAGATGACGGTTGTCGAAGCGTGCTCCACCGGAAAAATGCCACTTCCTACATTGCCATTCCGCCGTGGCGAAGATGCCAACGTCGAACAGGTGGTGGTCCGGTATCAAGTATTCCTCGCCCTGATTTATGTTCCTCTGCCACATGCCGCCAATGCCTGTGGAGATCTTCCAATCGTGTGGAAGCGAATGGAGATACTTGATATCATAGTTGACGGTATGCAGTCGCATGGCCAGCTCGGCTTCCTCCTCTTCCTCGAACTCGCGGCGATAGTTCTGCTGATAGCCTATGACGGCTTTCAACGTGCCGTCCCCGAAGTACCATGCATTATCGCTTACTGCCTTGTAGTGAAGCACTTTCTGATATGGCGAGACGATGGTGTAAGCCTTTCCACCCACGTCGCTGCCCACGAGTTCGCCTTCCGTGATGCCCGGCGTGAAGTTGACTCTCGAGAATCGGAGCCAGCTGTGACCCCAATTTCGGTTGATGCCGAGCATGCCCTGAACGTCCCGTTCCTTGAAGAAAGACCCGGGAACATAGCCGTCGACCTTGTTCTTGTAGCAATGCGCGGCCTTGTCGAGGAAGTGCCAATTCCAGAGAAATCCGTTGACGTTGCCTGCGAAGCCGACCCGGTAGTCGTAGAGTCCGTTGTTACTTTGGTACTGACTACCGACCTTGACCTGCATCGTACCTTCTTCCAAAGGACGCTCCGGATGCAGAATCATCACGCCGGCAATGGCGTCGCTGCCGTACATGAGCGATGCCGGCCCCTTTAGAACTTCGACGGAATGCACGCCTTCCTCGTCGACTTCCAGTCCGTGCTCGTCGCCCCATTGCTGTCCTTCCTGGCGGATTCCCTGGTCGACGACGACGACGCGATTGTAGCCGAGGCCGCGAATGACGGGTTTGGAGATGCCGGCTCCCGTGCTTATCTGGGAGAGTCCGGGCAGATGTCCGACTGCATCGACGAGGTTAGTGCACATAGATGCATGGAGTTGTTTGGGGGAGACGACCATGAAGGGCGATGCCGCATCCTTGAGTCTTTGCACACCGGCAATGCCTTGCACGGTCACTTCGCTCAGGATGGCTTCCTTCATCGGGTTGATACTGTCCTCCAGACAAACGCTGTGCTGGTGGATGTCTTGTGCTGATATGGTTTGTGTGACTGCCCACAGACAGACACATATATATATAATAATGTGTTTCATATGTGTGATGCTAATGAAAATAACGTGCATTCCCCTATTCAAACTTGCGGCTGGATTGCGAGAAGGATGTTTATAAAATAATTTGCTGTCAGTAAAGAATTATGAATTAGCGGGTTGCCTTAATTCATTAAACAGCAGGAGGAGCACGAAGTGTGGTGTAGCGAAGGCTTGCCTGGCGTGGAATCTGGTGCGACAAGGCATAGGAAACCTTTTGTTTAGGCTGGTAACAAAGCAATGCGACGGCAGCGGTGGCGGCATAGGATAGCGTGAGGAGTTGACACAGCACGCATTGGTGCATGCCGTCCGAGAGCTGCAGCAAATGCCCGTGACACTGGTGCTGCACGCACTCGGCACAAGCCGTCTCGCCATATTCGTCTGCAATATGAAGATGGAGCGACGAGATGAGGAGCATCGGCAAATACACCGCCAGCAGCACCCACGAAGCAATATGTCTCTTTGTTATCGGGTTCACGTGTGCAAGACTACACTTTCTATTTCATATACATACACATCCAAGCATCTCATTATCTGCCCATTATCCGACGAGTCTGAGTATCTGGCGTTCGTCCGCTTCGGGCAGAATCTGACGGAGGTGCCTGACGAGTCGGTCGAAGGAGGCTTCCGGAGAGCAATCTTTCCTGCAGAGTTCTTTGCCGAAGAGCGTTTCGGGCGTGTTGAGCAGGGACCAGCCCCAGCCGTATTCCCTGCCCCGCTTGTCGATGGGATACACGAAATTCTCGGTGACGATGTAGGTCGCCATCTGCAATTTGGTGACGTATCCGTCGAATTTCGACCGCATGCCTTTGCCGTTGAAACCGCATGCGGCCCTCAACTCTCTGGTGATGAGACTGCCTTCCTGCCTGAGTGTGTCGAGGATTGAGCCTTCGATAGTGTCGGACTCGGGACAGGGAAACTTGCTGCGACGGTAGTTGCAGAAGTCCGGCCACCATGCCTGGCTGATGAAGCCGGCCTTGCCCGCGAAGAATTTTCCGTAGAGGCAGGGCATCTCGGTCACTATCTGACCTTTCCACTTCCAGAGCGGCCAGTCCCAACCTCCATCGGGAAAGACGACGTAGCGGCAGTCCTCGTCGACGATTTCCTCGGCCGAGAAGCCATAGATACCGCTGTCGAGCAAGGGCAAGAAGCCAATCTCGTCGATCAACGTCATCAGTTCCGCTGCGGAACCGATGCTGGGAAACCTGTTCATTATCCGAGGCTCGGTTACTCAGCAGCGAACTGATCTTTGCCGACGCCACACAGCGGGCATTCGAAGTCTTCGGGGACCTCTTCCCAAGGCGTGCCGGGAGCGATGCCCTTTTCGGGTACTCCAACTTCGGGATCATACTCCCAACCGCATACTTCACATACGTACTTTGCCATGACTTTTCTGGTTTAGAGGGTTAATACTGAAAGGTAAGTTTACTCTGCAAAGATAGTAAGTTTTCACATTCGACGCAAGACTCTTTGCCATAAAAAAGCTTAAAAATGTCGAGGCGGCATGTCGCCCGGAAAAACGCAACGTGGGTAAAATGAAATTATCACGTGGGTAAAATCAATTTATCACGTGGAATATTTCAAATATTACGTGGGTAAAATCAATTTATCACGTGGGTCGTTTTTCATCATCGCGTGGAGCACGTGGAAACTTGGCGTGGAATTCCCGGTAAGACAAAAAGAGCCTCCGCTTTCGGCAGAGGCTCTGGATAGGTATTTAGCCGTTTCTTAGAACTCGGCGTTGCGGGGAGTCCTGGGGAACGGAATGACGTCGCGGATGTTCTGCATGCCGGTGACGAAGAGAATCAGGCGCTCGAAGCCAAGTCCGAAGCCTGCATGCGGGCAAGAACCATACTTGCGGGTATCGAGGTACCACCACAGGTGCGTCATGTCCATATCGCGTCGCTTCACCTCTGCCATCAGCTTGTCGTAGCTCTCCTCACGCACCGAACCACCGATAATCTCACCAATCGACGGGAAGAGAACATCGGTGCCCTGCATGGTGGGACCAGGCGCGACAGCACCTTTATAGCCTATAGAGCCTTCTGCACACTCGGGGTTCTGCTTCATGTAGAACGACTTGAACGAACGCGGATAGTCGGTCATGATGACGGGCTTCTTGAAATGCTCCTCCACGAGGTAGCGTTCGTGCTCGCTCGCCAAGTCGTCGCCCCATTCGCAAGGGAACTCAAATTTCTTTCCATTCTGCTTTGCTTCCTGCAGAATCCTGATGCCCTCCGTGTAGGGAAGGCGGACAAACGTCTCCTTCAGCACGCCTTCGAGGCGCTCGAGAAGCGTCTTGTCAATCATCTTGTTGAGGAACTCCAGGTCGTCCTTGCAGTTGTCGAGCGCCCAGCGGACGCAGTACTTGATGAAGTCCTCCTCAAGGTCCATCAGCTCTTCCTGGTCGAGGAAGGCAACCTCGGGTTCTATCATCCAGAACTCGGCAAGGTGTCTCGGCGTATTCGAGTTCTCTGCACGGAAAGTGGGACCAAACGTGTAGATTGCTCCAAGCGCCGTCGCACCCAACTCACCCTCGAGCTGGCCGCTGACGGTCAACGATGTCTGCTCTCCGAAGAAGTCGTCGTCGAAGATAATCTTCCCGTTCTCATCCTTCTTGAGGTCATAGAGGTTCTTGGTCGTCACCTGGAACATATTGCCTGCACCCTCGCAATCGGAGGCCGTGATGAGTGGCGTATGGAAGTAGAAATAACCGTGCTCGTGGAAATATGTATGGATGGCGATGGCCATGTTGTGTCGGATGCGAAGAATCGCACCGAAGGTGTTCGTGCGGGGACGAAGGTGAGCAACGCTGCGCAGGAACTCCCAGCTGGCACCTTTCTTCTGCAAAGGATAGGTGTTGTCGCAGTCACCCAGCACCTCGATGGCAGTAGCCTGAACCTCGCTCGCCTGTCCGGCAGCAGGGCTCTCCACGAGTTTGCCCACGACGCTCAGGCAAGCACCAGTCGTCACACGCTTCAACGTCTCCTCTTCAAAATTGGCTTCATCGCCAACAATCTGTATGTTCTTTATCGTCGAGCCGTCGTTCAGGGCAATGAAGAAAATGCCTTTACCGCCACGCTTGGTGCGTACCCAACCCTTCACACAAAGCTCCTTTCCATATTCTGTGCTCCTGAGAGCATCAATGACTTTAGTCCTTTTCATATCTATATCTGGGAATTGAGAAATACGTATTACTCGAAGGCACCCATCCTCAGCATGTTGACCTCCTGTTCAGTCAGGAAACGCCAATCGCCGCGACGCACGTTCTTCTTGGTCAGGCCAGCAAAGTAAACACGATCCAGGCGGATAACCTTGTAGCCAAGATGCTCGAAGATGCGACGCACGATGCGGTTCCTGCCGCTGTGAATCTCGATGCCCACCTGCTTGCGGTCAGTCTCGCTGGCATACTCGACAGCATCTGCATGGATTTCTCCGTCTTCAAGTTCGATGCCGTCGGCAATCTGCTTCATGTCCGCAGCAGTAACATTCTTGTCGAGATACACGTGATAAATCTTCTTTTTAAGGAACTGCGGATGCGTCAACTTAGTAGCCAACTCACCATCATTCGTGAGAAGAAGCACGCCGGTGGTGTTTCTGTCGAGTCGTCCGACAGGGTAGATACGCTCGCGACATGCGCCCTTCACGAGGTCCATCACCGTCTTGCGGTTCTGCGGATCGTCGGCCGTCGTCACATAGTCCTTGGGTTTATTCAGAAGTATGTACACCTTCTTTTCGATGCTGACGAGCTGATCGTGGAAATGCACCTCGTCTGAACGCTTCACCTTGGTGCCGAGCTCAGTCACTGTCACGCCGTTTACCTTGACGACACCGGCAGTGATGAAATCGTCTGCCTCACGGCGCGAGCACACACCAGCATTGGCAAGATACTTGTTCAGGCGTATTGGCTCGTCCGGATCGACGTGGGTCTCCTTGTATTCAATCTGCTTCTTCATGCTATATTTAGCATGAGGATTGTAGCCGGTGCGGGGACGACGGCCGCCGCGGGCGCCTCCATTTGGTGAGTAACCACTGCGGGATTGGTAACCTCCCTCGCGAGGCTGATAACCTTCACGTGGCTGATAACCTCCTTCACGGTTGTAACGTGGACGAGGCTGGTAGCTACCTTCGCGATTGATGCGTGGACGAGGTTGATAGCCTCCCTCTCTCTGTTGGTATCCACCGTCGCGTTGCTGGTAACCGTCGCGTTGCTGGTAGTTTCCGCCATCACGGTTATAACGTGGACGATAGCCGCCTTCACGCTGCTGATAGCCGCCCTCGCGGTTGTATCTGGGACGTGGTTGGTAGCCGCCTTCCTTGGGTTGGTAGCCGCCTTCCTTGGGTTGATAACCTCCTTCACGGTTGTAACGTGGACGATAGCCATCCCGGCGTTCGCCACTCTCTCCTTCGGAGAATTTGTCTCTCCAGTTTTCTTCGTTGTACATTTTGTTTGTTTAAGTGTTTAGATTAATGTGTTTTTCTATATTCCCGTATAGGTGTACGGGGTTATTGCACGCAGTTCTTCCTTCACGGACTCGCTGACGTTCAATTCTTCTATAAAGTTTTTGATGGTTGCCTGGTCGATGCCTTTGCCTGTTCGCGTGAGTGCTTTCAGGGCTTCATAGGGATGCGGATACGCTTCCCTGCGCAGTATTGTCTGAATAGCCTCGGCGCAAACGGCCCAGCAGCCTTCCAGGTCACGCCGTATTGCCTCTTCGTTGAGCACGAGTTTGCGCAAGCCTTTCAGTGTGCTCTGCAGGCTGATGAGCATGTGACCCACGGGAACACCGACGTTGCGAAGCACGGTGGAGTCGGTCAGGTCGCGCTGCAGGCGGCTGATAGGCAGCTTTTGGCTGAGGTGAGCCAGTATGGCATTGGCGATGCCGAGGTTGCCCTCCGAGTTTTCAAAGTCGATAGGATTGACCTTATGGGGCATTGCGCTCGAGCCCACTTCACCCGCCTTTATCTTCTGACGGAAGTATTCCATGGAGACATACTGCCAGAAGTCGCGGTCCAAGTCGATGATAATCGTGTTGATACGCTTCATTGCATCGAACACGGCGCCCAGTCCGTCGTAGTTGCTGATTTGTGTCGTGTACTCTTCACGCTCGAGTCCGAGGCTTTCACTGGTAAACTTGCGACCGAACTCGCGCCAATCGTAGTTGGGGTAAGCCACATGATGGGCATTGAAGTTGCCCGTCGCGCCGCCGAACTTGGCTGTAAGCGGACAGGCGCGGAGCATGCCGAGCTGGCGCCTGAGGCGATAGACGAAGACCATCACCTCCTTGCCCAGGCGCGTGGGACTTGCGGGCTGGCCGTGCGTCTTGGCAAGCATGGGCACGTCCTTCCAGTCCTCTGCGTATTGCTGCAACTGGGCTATCAGTTCTTCGAGGAGCGGATAGTAGACTTGCTCGAGCGCTTCCTTGATGCTGAGGGGCACGCTGGTGTTGTTGATGTCCTGACTTGTGAGGCCGAAGTGGATGAATTCCTTGTACTGTTCCAGCCCGCCTAAGCGGTCGAACTGCTCCTTGATGAAGTATTCCACAGCCTTAACATCGTGGTTAGTCACCGCTTCGATGTCCTTGATGCGCTGAGCGTCCTGCTCCGTGAAATTGAGATAAATGCTGCGGAGCTGCTCGTCGCTGACGGGTATGCCTTGCAGCTGAGGCAGTGGCAAATGCACGAGCGCGAGGAAGTATTCCACTTCTACGCGAACGCGATAACGAATCAGGGCGTACTCCGAGAAGTAGGCCGCCAGGGGCTCAGTCTTGCCTCTGTATCTGCCGTCGATGGGCGAAACGGCTGTCAGCATATCCAGTTTCATAAATATAAATAAGGTATCCTGTTCTTGAAAACGGCTGCAAAGGTACAACATTTTCTTCACAATTCATAATTCTGCACAACATTTTATTCAAAAACACGATTCGAGTCGGTCAGGACAGCACTGATAAGCACCAAGTAAAGGCAGAGAGACGGGCAGAGGACATTTTGACACTTTGCAAGCAAAACCGCCGATTTTGCTTACACCACAGTTTCAGGCAAACGCTCCAGAATCGCGTAAAATCCCTTCGCCGGCAGTTTGTAGCCCTTTTACAAAAAGACGCGCTTAAAACGAAAGTGTTTCAGAACAACCTCTGCCACAAGCGGTTGCAAGCGACACTCCATTTTCACCCTTCAATTTTCAATGGTCAAATTGCCATCTCCGCTTAGCAAAACAGGGCGTTTTTGCACGTTTTTGCACACTTTTCGGCACGCATTTTCTACTGACGATGCGCGGGAATATTTCAAATATCACGTGGAATATTTGCATTTATCACGTGGAGTGTTTGAAATCATCCCCAGCCGCGACAACATTTTTGCCCTGTTTCGCTCGGTTTTTCGACTGTGCAAAAAGTGTCATATTGCAAGCAAAAGCAGGAATTTCGTTTACAGATGAATTCCGGCAAAACGTTCCGGCACAGGCAGCCCGACACAGCCCGGACGACACCGGCAAGTACGAAAAGAGCCCGACCGAAATGACGGCCGGGCCCTGTTGCTGTAGGATGACTGGCGACGCCTAGTCGTCCATGCCGATGAGCACGCCCTGATAGTTGAACTTCAGGTCAATGTCGTTGGACAACTCGATGTCGTAGCCATAGCGTTCTTTGTCGATTTTGGTGACAACGCAACCTTCGAAGTTGGCCTTCACGTACTCTATAATGGTCTCGGGAACAATGCCTTCGGGCACGGCGACGTTCTTGCGGTCGATCTTCTTCCAAGCGCCCTTCTTGCTGAACTCAATCTTTGTTCCGTCGGCCAGACGGCATTCGAAACTGTTCCAATCCTTCTCCGCATACATAATCTTCTGCCCTTTGAAGTTCGTTTGAACAAAACTTCTGGCAGTTTCGGGGAGTTGCTCTATGGGAATTGGCGTGTCGTCGGCCATGAGGCTGGACGAAATGAGGCACATCAGCGCCATCATCAGATACTTAAACATCTTCATAACTATTTGTATTTAGGGTTGTTCAATCATCGACGTCGATGTCGCGAATCTCTCCTTTGCTGTCGAATTCGAGCTCCATACGGTTGTCGAATTTTACCTCGTACCAAGTCTTGAAGTTCTTGCGCTCCTTCTTGACATAGAGCACCTTCGCGTCGCCCATCTTCTCGCGGATGTAGGTCTGTGCCGCCTCGGGCAGTTCCTCGACGGAGAGAATCTTCTTGCGATTGAGCTCGCAACCAGTCAGCAACAGCATGGCAGCCATCGTGACGAATAAAAGCTTAACTCTTTTCATAGGGTTTAAGTATTTATAAATAGGTTTCCAATCGCAAAAGTACGAAGAATAATTCAATAATTCACAATTCTTAAAGGCTTTTTTTACGGAATGCGCGAAAAATGTCGTACCTTTGCATTCTGTTACGTGGGTGCAAGCCCAACTAAACATCATTGGAAATGAAGACAGCCAAGTTCTTTACCGACGAGGAAAGCATTCGCATCCAAACGGTGCAAAAGGAGCTGTTTGCCCTTGCAGCCGACGTGGTCCAGGAAGGCGACGAGGAGAAGATATCGCTGTACCTGGGGCGCGCCGTGGAGCAAGGAATGCTTCAGCGCGACGTGTTCGGCATCAATCCCATCGTGAAGGATACGGAGACAGCCCTCATCGTGGCCGAAGAAATCGGACTGACCAGAGGAAGCGTCGTCAGCGTGCTCCTGTGGTCGATGGTCAAGAGCGGAGCCGCTTCGCTGGATGAAATCCGGAAGGATTTCGGCGAAGAAGTGGCACACATCCTGCATGGGCTGATGCGCATCCGCGAAGTCTATGCCAAGAGCGCCACCGTGGGAAGCGAGAATTTCCGCAGCCTGCTCGTCACCTTCGCCGAGGACATGCGCGTCATCCTCATTATGATTGCCAACCGCGTCTGTGTGATGCGACAAATCAAGGACAACGACAACGTCGAAGCACAAAGGAAGGTATCGATGGAAGCGGCATATCTCTACGCCCCCCTGGCGCATAAACTCGGCCTCTACAAACTGAAGAGCGAGCTGGAAGACCTCAGCCTGAAGTACCTCGAGCACGACGCCTACTACCATATCAAAGAGAAGCTCAACGAGACGAAGCGCAGTCGAGATGCCTACATCGAACGCTTCCTCAAGCCCCTCGACGAGAAGCTCCAGGCAGCAGGCCTGCATTATCACATGAAAGGCCGCACCAAGAGCATACACTCCATCTGGCAGAAAATGCAGAAGCAGCACGTCGACGTCGATGGCGTCTACGACCTCTTTGCCATTCGCATCATCCTCCAATCGCCGCCCGAACGCGAGAAGATGGAGTGCTGGCAAGTGTTCAGCATCATCACCGACATGTACCAAAGCAACCCGAAACGTATGCGCGACTGGCTCTCCGTGCCCAAAAGCAACGGCTACGAAAGCCTTCACATCACGGTGCTGGGTCCCGAACAGAAGTGGGTGGAAGTGCAAATCAGGACGGAACGCATGGACGACATAGCCGAGCACGGACTGGCCGCACACTGGCGCTACAAGGGTATTCGGTCAGGGGAAAGCGGCGTGGAGGAATGGTTGGCAGGTGTCAGAAGCGCACTCGAAACAAACGACGATGCGCAGCTCATGGACCAGTTCCGCCTCGACCTCAAGGAGGACGAGGTGTTCGTCTTCACACCAAAAGGCGACATCTTCAAACTTCCGACGGGAGCGACGGTGCTCGACTTTGCCTATCACATCCATTCAAAGGTGGGCAATCAATGCGTGGGAGCCCGCATCGGCGGCAAAAACGTCACAATCAGGCAGAAGCTGCAGAGCGGCGACCAAGTTGAAATCCTCACCAACAGCAACCAATCTCCCAAGCAAGATTGGCTGGGCATCGTCACGACCACACGAGCAAGGGCAAAGGTGCGGCAGAGTCTCAAGGAGATGGAAAGCAGGCAAGCACTCCTCGCTAAGGAGGAACTGGAGCGCAAGATGAAGAACAAGAAGCTCGACTACGAGGAGCCAGTCCTGATGCATACCATGACGAAACTCGGCTACCGCATCGTCACCGACTTCTATGCCGCGCTTGCAGATGGCAAACTCGACATGAACGCCGTCCTCGAGGCCTACGCGCAACAACAACGTTTCGACCATGGCGAAGTGGAGAAGCAAGCTCCGACACTCAGCGCCGACCAGTTTGTGATGCCGGAAGACGAGAAAACTAAACGGCAAACAGAACAAGGCGATGTGCTCGTCATTGACCAAAACCTGAAAGGCCTCGACTTTCAAATGGCGAAATGCTGTCAGCCTGTATATGGCGATGCAGTCTTCGGCTTCGTCACAAGCGGTGGAGGCATCAAGATTCACCGTGAGGACTGTCCCAACGCACCGCAGCTGAGGCAACGTTTTGGTTATCGCATCGTCAAAGCGAAATGGGCAGGTAAGCGCGGCAGCCAGTATCCCATCACCCTCCGTGTCATAGGAAACGACGACATTGGCATCGTCAACAACATTACCAACATTATAAGCAAAGAAGAAAAGATCTTGCTGCGAAGCATCAGCATCGATAGCAACGATGGCCTCTTTAATGGCTCGCTAACCGTCATGCTCGACGATACCAGCCGCTTGCAACAACTCATCAAGAAACTAAAAACCGTAAAAGGCGTAAAGAATGTATCAAGAAGTTAAAACCTTTTGGGCTGCGCTCGCCCTACTCACATTACCATTGATGGCGTCGGCCGAGACAAAAGACCTCTCAGGCATTCGCCTGGCTGGCCCCTACCCTATAACAAAACCATTTATGACTGACTCGCTCGATAGCGAAGGCAATCGCATCGATTTAGATAACGTCTTGATGGATGCTTTTGCGAAGACTGATATGTGGAAAGACAAGCCCTCTGTCGAAGAGATAGTTCTTTCTGCTACAGAAGAAGCTCAGGTATATATAGCAGGCTTTAACATGCAGAACATTGGCTATGCTAAGGGCAAGATTAATGTGAAATGCGAGAGCAAGCACAAACTCTTCATCGACGGGAACGAGCAGGGCGGCGACTTCGAACTCGTTCCTGGCAGACACGAAATAAGCATCAAGCTGCTTCGGAAAGGCGAGAAGCCCGATACGCTTCGTGTCTCCATCGAATGCGAACAAGCACTCGACATCAATCCCGAAGGAAAACGCTATTGGACGAATGCCGACATGATGCACGGCGAACGCATCAATGGCGTAGACCTTTCCAGCTCGGGCAAGTACGTCCGCATCCACAAAAGCATTACTTATAAGGGAGGCGAAACGGAAGGTAAAGACATCTTCATCGACCTAACAACTGGCAAGGAGTTCAGTCTCGACGGTTTCCAAAGGTGGCTGCCTAAAGGCGACCGTTACCTGCGCAGCTATCGAGAGACAGAAGGCACCCGCTGCTACGAGACGGTTGACCCCAAGACAGGCGAGCACACCTTCATCGGCAAGTACAGCGGCAAAGGTTACGCCCAGCTTACCGAAGACTTGAAGCATTTCCTCGTGACCATCGACGAGAAGGTGCCTGAAGAGAAGAACAAGGATGTTCATCAGATACTCGAGCCCGACGATCGACAGCCCGGCTGGCGCAATCGCCGCAACTACTCGCTCTATGACATCGAGACCGGCATCACGACGCCCATCACCAAAGGTGCTCGCAATGCCTATGTTACACCTAATCGCGATGCGAGTCGCTTCCTCGTTTCTATTTATAAAGAAGAACTGACAGAACGCCCCTTCAGCTTTACTGATGTGCTGCTATTCGACCCTGCTACAGGAAAAGCTGACACACTGATTCGTCACGATGGATTCATCAGTTCATTCCGTTTTTCGCCTGACGAGAAGTACATAGCCATCACTGGAAGTCCTGAGGCTCTTGGCGGCATTGGTAACACACTTCCGGAAGACGTTACACCCAGCAGCTATGAATATGAGCTGTTCATCATGAACCTCGAAACGAAAGAGATTCGTTGTCTGACTCGCGACTTCGACCCCTCTGTCACTTCATATCATTGGTCGAAACAGGACGGTATGATTTACGCTTTATGTGAGAACCGCGACCTGAAGAGCCTCTACCGCATCAATCCAAAGGATGGAAAGGCCGAGATGTTGCCACTCTCGGAACCTTATATATATAGTAGCTTCAGTCTTTCTGAGGAGAAACCTTTGCTCGCATATATTGGTGAGAGCAGCATGAGCACCGACCGTTGCTGGCTGCGCGACCTTAAGACGGGCAAAGAGAAAGTGCTTTGCAACCTCAACCCTACCCGACTGAAAGACATACAACTTGGCAAATGTCAGGATTGGAACTTCAAGGCAGAACGCGGCGACACGATTTATGGCTGCTACTACCTGCCACCCTTCTTCGACGAGACGAAGCAATACCCGATGCTCGTCTATTACTACGGCGGCTGCTCGCCTGTAGGCAGAGTGCTCGACAGCTACTACAACTATCAGGAATGGGCAGCGATGGGTTATGTGGTTTATGTCATTCAGCCATCCGGTTGCAGCGGCTTCGGTCAGGAGTTCGCTTCGCGCCACGTGAATGCTTATGGCGATTATACAGCCGACGACATCATTCAGGGCACCAAGCAGTTCTGCAAAGAACATCCTTTCGTTAAAGCCGACAAGATTGGTTGCATGGGAGCAAGTTATGGTGGCTTCATGACAATGTATCTGCAGACAGTGACCGACATCTTTGCCGCTGCTATGAGCCATGCAGGCATCAGTAATCCTGCCAGCTATTGGGGCTATGGTTATTGGGGCTATACCTACAGTACGACCTCTGCAGCACATTCCTACCCGTGGAACAATATGGAACTTTACAGCGGTCATGCGCCCCTCTTTAACGCCGACAAAGTCCACACGCCAATCCTCTTCATGCATGGGGGCGCAGATACAAATGTGCCGATAAACGAGAGCATTCAGATGTTCACAGCCCTCAAACTGCTTGGTCGCGAGTGTGCCTTCATCACAGTCGAAGGCGAGAATCACCACATCCTGAACTACAACAAACGCATTCGTTGGCACGACAGCATCATGGCATGGTTTGCAAAGTGGCTGCAAGACGACCCGACCTGGTGGAACTCGATGTATCCGGAGAAGAATATTAAGTGAAATGGATTAGGGATTAGAGATTAGGGATTAGGGTTTGGTTGTTATAGGGATTAGGGATTAGAGATTAGAGATATGACATTTGAAGAGAAGATAGGATTCAATGAGATTCGTGCTATGCTGCACGGCTACTGCTTCAGTCCGTTGGGACATGAGCGGGTGGATGCTATGCAGTTTCTTACAAATCATGAAGCCGTCACATCCATTCACCTGCAGCTTGCAGAGATAAGTCATATCCTACAGACTTCTACGGAGTTACCAGAGCAAGACTTCTTCGACCTAAGAGCTGATATTCATCGCATTCACATCGAGGGAACATACCTCGAAGAGCAGACGACTTGGGAGCTCTTGCGAGCCTTGCGAACGCTTCATGGATGGGTGGATTGTGTACGTCGGCAAGATGAAGAGCACAGCTCAGGCATCATGTATCCCGCTCTTGAGAAGCTTGCCGAAGGAGTTTTCACTTTTTCGTCCATTACGCGCCGTCTTGAGCAGATGCTGGACAAGTTCGGTCGCATAAAAGACAACGCGAGCAGCGAACTCGCATCGATTCGTCGGGAACTGAAGCATGCCGAAGGAAGTGTCAGTCGCACCCTCGCAAACATCCTCAAATCGGCTCAAGCGGAGGGTCTTGTCGAGAAAGATGTTGCTCCTGCAATGCGCGACGGACGACTCGTCATCCCAGTCGCTCCTGCCTTGAAGCGTCGCATCAAAGGCATCGTGCACGATGAGAGTGCGACGGGCAAGACTGTCTTTATTGAGCCAGCAGAAGTGGTGGAGGCCAACAACCGCATTCGTGAGCTGGAAGCCGACGAGAAGAGGGAGTTGATTCGCATCCTTCGTGAGTTTACCGAGCAATTACGCCCCAACATCAAGGAGCTGTTGCGAGGCTTCGAGTTCCTTGCCGACATCGAGTTCCTCATCGCGAAGTACCACTTCACAAAAGCCATCGCAGGCCTTTCGCCAGAGATTTATTCGACGCCCCTTATTGACTGGTTCGACGCAAGACATCCACTTCTGGAAGCCAAGCTCAAGAAGCAAGGCGAGAAGATTGTGCCGCTCAGCATCATGCTCAATCGCAAGAGGCACATCCTCATCATCAGCGGACCGAACGCAGGCGGCAAGAGCGTCTGCCTGAAGACTGTCGGCGTGCTGCAATACATGTTGCAAGGCGGACTCCCCGTTCCGATGGCAGACGGTTCGAGGGCA
>JAGCNZ010000122.1 GCA_017645655.1 Bacteroidaceae bacterium
GAGCATCTTGGCAATCGCCGTCGCCCAGCTGCCGCCACCCAGTACTGCTATGTTTCCTAAGCTGTCCAAGTCGCAATTAAGTCTTGTGAGGGCTTCTCGACCTCGAGTTTGTACTTCTTGATGATTTCGATGATTTGCTGCTGTATCTTAGCAGGAGCGACGCCTGCGAGGGTGCTCACGAGGTTGTAGCCGGCCTTGCGCAGGATGGGGATGATGTCGGTGGGGACGCCTTTCTCGAGGAAGAGTTCGTCCTTGTCGCGCGGTGCCTTGACCTCAGGCTTCATCTGCGGGAAGAAGAGGACTTCCTGGATGAAGGGTTTGCCCGTCATGAGCATTGTGAGACGGTCGATGCCGATGCCGATGCCGCTCGTGGGAGGCATACCGTATTGCAGGGCACGCAGGAAATCGTGGTCGATGACCATCGCCTCGTCGTCGCCCTTGTCGGCGAGCTTCATCTGCTCGATGAAACGCTCCTCCTGGTCGATGGGATCGTTCAGCTCGGAGTAGGCGTTCGCCAGTTCCTTGCCGTTCACCATGAGTTCGAAGCGCTCGGTCAGTCCGGGCTTCGAGCGGTGCATCTTCGTCAGGGGCGACATCTCGACGGGATAGTCGGTGATGAAGGTCGGCTGGATGAACGTGCCTTCGCAGAACTCGCCGAAGAGTTCGTCGATGAGCTTGCCTTTGCCCATCGTCTCGTCCACCTCCATGCCTTTCTCCTTGCAGAACGCGCGAATCTCGTCCTCGCTTTTGCCCTCACAGTCGAAGCCCGTCTTCTCCTTGATGGCATCGAGGATGGGCAGGCGGCGGAAGGGAGCCTTGAAGGAGATGACCTTGCCGTCGATTTCCGTTTCGGGCTTGCCGTTCACGGCGATGCAAATCTCCTCGAGGAGCTGCTCGGTGAACGACATCATCCAGTTGTAGTCCTTGTACGAGACGTACAGCTCCATGCAGGTGAACTCGGGGTTGTGGTTCTTGTCCATGCCC
Source organism: Bacteroidaceae bacterium (assembly GCA_017645655.1). Classification (GTDB taxonomy): domain Bacteria; phylum Bacteroidota; class Bacteroidia; order Bacteroidales; family Bacteroidaceae; genus Physcousia. The sequence goes on from JAGCNZ010000122.1 coordinate 985, forward strand.
TCGTTGCGGAAGTTCTTGCCGATTTCATAGACGCCCTCGAAGCCGCCCACAATGAGCCGCTTGAGGTAGAGTTCAGTGGCGATGCGCATGTACATCGGGATGTTCAGGGCGTTGAAGTGCGTGATGAACGGACGTGCCGATGCACCGCCAGCGATGGCCTGCAAGGTTGGCGTCTCGACCTCGGTGTAGCCGTGGCGGTCGAAGAAGGCACGCATGGTACGGATGACGATGCTGCGCTTCAGGAAGGTGTCCTTCACGCCATCGTTGACAACGAGATCGACGTAGCGCTGACGGTAGCGAAGCTCGGGGTCGTCGAAAGAGTCATAGACATTGCCCTCGGCATCCGTTTTGACGATGGGCAACGGACGCAGGCTCTTGCTCAATACCGTCAGTTCCTGCGCATGAACGCTAATCTCGCCTGTCTGAGTGCGGAACACATATCCCTTGATGCCGATGAAGTCGCCCAGGTCAAGAAGCTTCTTGAAAACCACATTATATTGCGTAGTGTCCTCGCCATTTGCGAGTGCATCGCGAGTCACATACACCTGAATCCTACCCTTCGAGTCTTGCAGTTCTGCGAAGGCTGCCTTACCCATGATGCGCTTCGACATGATGCGGCCTGCGATGCAGACATTGCGGCTGTTCTCGGGCGTGGCAGTCTCGCGGATGTCATTGCCTGCCTCGTCTTTACCTACGACGGGCAGGTCAACGAAACTTTCCTTTATCTCCGTGCTGAAAGCGTTTGTGGGGTATTCGGCAGCGGGATAAGGGTCGATGCCCAAGTCGCGCAACTGCTGCAAGTTATTTCTGCGGATAATCTCCTGTTCACTCAGTTCAAGTATGTTCAATGCGTTCATTAACTTAATTTACTATTTAATGATTTACAATTTACTATTTATGTACTATTTAGTAATTTAGCTATTTACATTCCTCCTAAAGGGGGTTAGGGGGTCTTTATTATTTACGATTTGTTCATTTGTCCCGCTTGTGCCATCGGTTCACGTCTCGTGTCCCAGAAATCAACGATTTCTATTACGTCGTCGTTAATCCAGTAGATGATTTTGTTGAGACGGTTCACTACGATGCTTCGATACAGCACAGGAGCGTCTGCAAGGTATGGCTCAACTGGTCCAAGGTTGGGATTCTGTAAAAGAAGCTCTGATACATGGGCGATTTCGTGACGGAATTTCAAGCGAGCTTTCTTTCCAAAGCTTGCCTGTATATATCTCGAAGTCTTGCGAATTTTCTCTTTTACAATATCGTGGACAAATATCCTCATGCCGTTCCAGATTGAAGTCCATTATCTTCCGCAAAATCTTCATCAAGTTCATGAAGAAGTTCTTCCATCGTACAGTAATTGCCCATAGCAATCTGCCTGCGACCTTCTTCTGCCCTTTCCAGCAGTTCTTCCTTGGTGTAAGGTTGCAGCGTTTCCTCCGAGGCTTCTCTCTTGGCGTATTCTATCAAGTGCTCCCCTACCCAGCGCATATTGCTTGGCGAGAGTGTGCCGTAGAGATATTCAAGCAAGCTTGATAATGTTGCAGTACTCATAGCTGTTTTATTTTGTTTGCGCGACAAAGGTACAAAAAAATGAAGAATGAAGAATGAATAATGAAGAATAATAATCTCTTATATACAAAAAGCTGCCCGAAATGCTCAAAAGCAAGCCTTTCGGGCAACGTCGAGCTAAAGCTGCGGCCAATTGTTCCGAGGTTTAGCGTGAGAAGTTATATCTCACGTAACATGATGTCGATTTACATCTCAAGACCCAAAAGCAGAATGTCAGCATTCCAATCGAAACGCTGACATTCTGCTTTTAATAAAATCCTTGTCCTTGCCGAAGCCTCGGAAGGACTTGTCACTCTACCATTCCTCGTCCCAGACGTTGTAATCACTTATGCCTTTCACGCGGCCAGAGCCGGAGCCGCCGCCACCGTAGTCAATGTCGGCATTGCTGTTGACACTTCTTACATCGCTGGTGCAGATGATACCAGTCTGTTGCAGCTTGACCACTGTCGAGGTGGGCTTCAGATATGTTTTCTTCATTTCTGTGTCCTCCTTTTATTTGATTACAATCTTACGTCCGTTGTTCACATACACGCCTTGCTGAGTGGGCTTGCCGCTCAGTCGGCGACCGTCGATGGTGTACCAGTAACTACTCCCCTCGCCCTTTGGAGAGGGGGCGGAGGTGAGGCTGATGCCAGTGGCGTCATCATCCCCGAAGTTGAGGTCGAAGGCGCGGATACCGGCGCTCTGGTCTGTCGGCTCTCCTGCCGTGTAGCCGTCCTTCAGTTGGAAGTATGCGCGGAAGGCATTGAGCCAGGTGAGGCCGCTCCCGTCGGGATAGAAGAGTTTGTTATCCGCCCCCATGAGGAGGATGCTGCGATTCTCACGGTCGTAGCTTTCTCTGTTGAATATGCCAACGAAGGTAACGATGTCCGTCTCGATTTCCATGTAATTGTGAACAGAAGGGAGGTACACGTTACGGAATATGGGATTGACGATGTCGTCGCCGTCGTCCCATTTCACGAGGTAGGGCTTGTCTACAATGATGCTTTCGGCATCGGTGAAGTTGAGCGTGAGTGTTCCGCCTGAGAACGAAGATGATTCGAGTGTCTTCACCGTGGCACCTTCCAGTGGCGTTCCCGTGAAGGATGCGAGGGCGAACGGCAGGCAGAGTGTGTTCCAGCCGCCGTCCTTGTAGAGCGTACGCCCTTCGAGCATGATGTTGTTAAAGGAATTGCGATAGTTCTGGATTGCCTCCTGGTTGTCACCATTGTCAACAAGGAATAGCATTATGTCCGTGAATTGTTGGGTCGTTGAGCGTGGGGTGCTGTAACTCGTCGAGGCAAAGTATCTTCTGACACTTTCTTGCTCTGAGGTGAGATTAAATGTCTCCGTCGCCTGACAGACGCTGCACGTGATGGTGAGCGTGACAGCCTCGCGACTTGTCCAGTGCCAGTCCTCGTTCCAGGAGTGACTAAAACTGCCGTTGTAATAATTGTCGCCATGCTGATAGACGACAGGGTGCGTTGTATCGAACAAGGGATAACTGTCCTTAGGGTTACTATCAATACGCTGATACCACACCTGCGTGCCATCGACCACGCCGCCATTGAGCAAGTAGCAGATACGTCCGCGGGCAAAATCGCTATCCTCGGGGAACTCGGTGGTCTCCACCGTGCCACTGTTTGAGCCGACGGCACCGTTGAGGTAGTTGGAGTTGCTGTGCAGGCCATAGCAGTTGCGCACGGTGCCCGCGTTCTCGCCGCAGATGGCGCCGCGCGTCACGGCATTATGTGAAGAGAATGAGCCATAGAAGAAGCAGTTCTCAATGGTGCCGGCAGCAGTATTGCGTCCCACGAGACCGCTCGCCGGAGCGTTCTGCCATCTGTGATATATCTCGCAGGTGGTGTAGCAGTTGCGCACGGTGCCCTGGTTTTCGCCGCAGAGGCCGCCCATGCAGTTCGAGGTCGTTGCCGAACTGGCATTCTGCAACGAGGTGCCTACATAGCCACCGACACTACACTGCTCGATGATGCCCTGGTTGATGCCGCAAATGCCGCCAACACTCGCAAGGTCAATTTGATTCATGTCTGCGATGAGGTAGAGGTTGCAGACTTTGCCGCCTGTGGCAATCCGACCGAAGAGGCCTGCCCCACCGTTCACAGCACTGATGTTCTGCAGACCCGAGATGGTGTGTCCCTGACCGTCGAAGGTGCCGGCAAAGCCAGAGGTGCCGCCCATTGCCGTAAAGCCCGAGGCGGCCGCTGTCGTGCTGATATCGATGTCGGCTGTCAGCACAGCAGAGCGCGTGGGATTGGCGGCAAGGAGGTCGGCGTAGGCATAGAGTTCGCTTACCGTCGATATCTGATAGACACCGCCCACGAGGGGAGGCGCTGGCAGTGTTGCGACCGTCTTGCCACTTATTGTCTGCGCCAGGGACCCGGTGAAGGTGTTGCCGATGAGGTCGACGATGTTGCCGCTCGTGATGCTCGACAGTTGCAGTGTAGTGTTGGTGTTGGCCGTGATGATGCCGGTGAATGAGAGCGCATTGCCGAATTCACTGCTGTTGAATTGGTCGCAGGTGAAGTCGCCCCAGCTGGTGCGAAGCACTAACGTACTGCCGGTAGGCTTGACAATCTCGCTGAAGAGCAGAGTGATGGTCACACGGTTGTGCTGATAGTAAGGCCCTTCCGAAACGCCCACGCCCCTAAGTAGCGGTGCCTGGTCGTCGGCAAGGGCAAGGCGGACGAAGAGGTCTTTGAACGTCCAGTCGTCATCGCCTGAGCCTGCCGCATCGAAGCGGATGTTGAGTTCGCTCGTCGTGGTGGGCAGGACGAGGGCTCCCGAAGAGGATGAACGGACAGAAGCGTTACGAAACTCCTGCTCCCAAAGCTTTTCTTGGTCGACATAAAACTCTTTGTAAGGATCGGTGCTCACTCCCGCACTTTCGGCTTCTGAATAGGTCTGATAGTCATAAAAGTGAGGAAAGAACCAGTAACCTCGCCCTTCCATGTTTCCTACGTACTCTTCAAAGCATGCCTTGTAGAGCGAGGTGGAGGGGGTGTTGACTGCGCCGTTGGGGTCGTTGCCGTCGTAGGTCGTGGCATTGTCGGCCAGCACCTGAATGTAGTGGTAGCCGTCTTGGACATCTGACGAATAGAAGCAGACAGTGGCGTAGAGTTTGTCGCCGATGGCGTTGAGGTAGTCGGCGGGCTGGCTGTAGGCGGTGAAGATGCCGCTGAGGGGCACGGTATGCACTGCCTGCTGGTAGCCGCCGTCGGTCACAGTGATGGGATTGTTGGTGGAGGCAGCGTATTGCACATCGTAGTACTGGCTGCTTCCTAATGTGGAATCGTAAGTAACTTTGTTGATATACACTAATGGGGTGGGATTGCGGTTGATGTGGTTGTTCGAGAACTGGTAGGCCGAGCTGTAGGTAATCCGCCGCGTGGTTTCGGCAAGAAGGAAGCCGTACATGTCAGTCACCTCGAAGCGGTATTCGCGACGGGTGCCGCTCTGGTAGCGGTTGAGCACGTTGGTGATGTCGGCCGATGCTACCTCCGTCACGGTAACGGTCTTGCTCGTCTCACCCACCGCGAAGGTCAGCCTGCCGGCGGCTCCATCATAGTGATAGGGGCGCAATGCCGTGATATCTACCGTGCGGTAGCGGACTTCCTGAGCAGTCGTTGCATCGGTACGGGTGATGGTAAACGTGGTGGTGGTGCCGCTGGTGGCACTCGTCACGCTGAACGTGCCTGCGGCCCACGCACTGGTGTGCAACGCCGCAAGTGCCGCCATCGTCAGCATCAGGGCGAGGACTTTCTGTTTGAATGTGTTGATAGGTTTCATGTTGATATATGTTTACATTAATAATAATATTCTATTGGGCGGCACGGTCAGTGTAAACGTATTCGCTGTCTGAGGAGACATTGGCACAGATGTTGCAATATTACACATTATATTTATATTTGCTCGACAAAGATACGAAGAAAAGTGAAAAGTGAAAAATTCCCGCTTATATACAAAAAGCTGCCCGAAATGCTCAAAAGCAAGCCTTTCGGGCAACGTCGAGCTAAAGCTTGACTTTCGTCGACCTTCGGTTCGCTTTTTGAGCCTTTGACGGCATCAAGCTAAAGGTTAGGGCGACAAAGAATAAAGCTCCCGCATCATCACGACGCAGGAGCAGGGTGGCGCACCAATATATTAACTTCTAAAAACCAATTTCACATTATCTTCCTGCTGCCAATAGCTCGTAGGGAATGTCGTCGCACAGCATGGAGCAGGCTTTCAGCTCTGACGATGTGTCGTCTTCTGCCTCAAGCGTAGGCGAAGCTTCTGCTTTTGCCAGCAATGGCTCGTACTTGGTGACGACGCGCGTCTCGTAGATGGTGTCGCGGACTGTCTGCACTTGCATGATGGTGTCGTGCTGCACCTCGACGACTTGAGCCACGGGGTTCTCGGCAGGTTGTGGCTGAGGCATGCCCCCATGAAGGGCATAGCCGGCAAAGAAGCTGACAAGGCTTGCGGCAACAGCAATTGATTTACCATTTAACCATTTACTATTTACCATTTGTCCATACCAAGGCTCAATATGCATTTGGTTCTCTACCTTCTGGCGCCCTCGGCGGGCCGACGCGATGATTTGTTCGTTACTTATTTTCATATTGCTTAAGTTTTTTGCGGATGATGTTCATTGTCTTGTGCAGGCGGGACTTTACTGTTCCTTCGGGAATACCGACAATCTCTGCCACCTGCGGAACGGTAAGCTCTTCCTGATAATGCAGGGAAAAGAGTTGATGCAGCGGTGCAGGCAGTTCGGAGAGCACTTGCTCGAGGGCTTCATCAAGTTGAGCTGCATCGAGTTCCACTTCTATTTGGTGGTCAGAGACGGGTTCGGCATCAAGAGAGGCAAGCAACTCTGCTTCGTAGGCATTGCTGCGATAGTGGTTCTTGCAGATGTTGTAGGCGATGGTGAAGAGCCAAGTGCCGACGTTGCTGCCTTCCCGATAGCGGCTTCTGGCTTCGTAGGCACGGAGGAAGACGTCGTGCGTGGCATCGGCTGCCAGCTCTTCGTTGCCGCCGAGTTGCATGAAGAAGAAACCTTTCAGCCTACGGGCATAGCGACGATACAGCTCCTCGAAAGCTGTATCGCTGCCTGCCGCAGCCTGCGCCATCAGCTGCTCGTCGGTCTGGTGGCGCAGGGAGTTAAGACGGAAGAGTTTCATTCTAACGGTTCTGTTTTAATGAGTACTCGTGTGTTCTTCTTGAAGAACTCGTCGCGCTTCCGCTTGTCTGTTTCCGCGTCATCGTTCGGGTCGCTCTTGTAACCAATTTGTTCCTTGAACTCATAGTGAGGACCGCCTTCTTTACTGTAATTGACATAGTAGGACTTGTCGCTATTGGGAAGACTCCAGCCGCGTTCACTCAGCTTGCTCATGATACCTGTGAAGATGCGGTTAAGCCTCGCATATTGATCTGCGTTATGTTTCTTGTAGTACGGCATCAAGTCGTAAAGCAGAATGAGATAGTTGAAAGCCAGCGAGGAAGAAGATTTGGAGGTACGAAAGCTTTTCACTTCCGGGTGAAACTGCAAGACAAGATAATCCATCATGTAACGTTGCTCTACATTGCGACGCTTGACAGCCACATTGTTGTAAGGCTTTGCCGAATAGCGCATGGTCAGCCCTTCATTGTAGAGGCAGGCCTTCAGGTCGTCGGGTATCCCCGTCAGGAACCTGGTGCTGGCAGACAGATAGACGGGCCGCTTGCTGTGCTCGAAGATGTAGCGCATGATGGCAATCAGTTCGTCATCTTGCTTAGAGGTTTTGAACGAATTGTATATCTCATCGCTGAATGGAATGCCGATGCTCTCGAACATCCGTTTCACATGACTCTTCACGTTGCCTTCGCTGCAGAGGATCTTGTCTTTGTGTACGCCTAACACGAGCTGAAGGATGAGCTTGCCCAAGATGTAGCCTTGAGTCTGCCCCAGATAGACACCGCCTTTCTCCATGCCCTGCAGTTCGTTGTAGTCATATTGCAAGGCAGAAGCGGGATATTGGCCGCTTTCGTAGTATTGGGTAAGCACTTTGGTGAGTCGCAATGTGTCTTTCTTGCCTATCAGATAAGCCGCCCATCGGTCATAATCCTCTGCAGGAACATCTTTTTTAGGCAGAATAGCGATGGCAGAATCGGCATACGCTATTGGACGTTCCCAGCCATTCACGTTTGCAGCATGATAATAGGTATAGGTGCCGGGAATTGCCTGCGACATGTGTCCCAGCAAATCCAACTCTTTGTGGAGTTGCTCTGCCTCTTTATCTTTTCCATAAAGCATCAGGCGGGTAACCCTCTCAAGTTCAACGTCACTAAGCTTTCGCCAGGCTGCTTCGTCCTTTGGATGTTCCGCAACGACATTATCCCAATACTTATACACACTGTCCAACTGCAGAGAATCCATACGGCGAAGCGTTTGTCCGTCATCAAGTATTACCTGTACCTTTCCTTTTTTTGCTATCGTTACCTTCTGTGCGCTGGCACTTGCAAGAAGCAAGGCGAAGGCCAGCAAGGTCATAACTGTTCGTTTCATGTTCCTTTAGTTTGTTTGGTTTTGCGTTTGTTTTGACAGCATACACACGAAACGGGAAATCGTTCACATAAATCGAAAATCATCTTTTCCTGCTGCAAAGGTAGCGGAAAAGAATCAAACGACCAAACATTTCATGCATTTAGGGGATGACACTTTGCAACGAAAACATCATTTTTGCTTACTTCACGATTTTTAGCCGACTCGCGAGAATCGCTTGAAATTGCTTCAGTGGCACTTTTCTACCCTGAGACAAAAAGACGCGCTTAAAACGAAAATGGTTTGTAACGCACTGAGTATCAACTAATATCTTTCAATCTTCAACCATCAATCTTCAATGTAAAGTGTTGGTTTTGCTAACTAAAGATGGCAAAACGGCTCGTTTTGGGGCCTTTTTCGACCTTTTTCGAGGGCAAACTTCTACAGGTTAAATTTCAAACATAACGTGTGATGTTTGCAAAGTTCACGTGTGAAGTTGAGAAACACATCACGTCGAATCGCCAAATTCGACGTGTTTTGCGGTCATTTTCGACACTTTCAAAACTGACACTTTGCTAACTAAAACATATAATTTGCTTTCATTTCGACTTTACCGCATCATGCCGTTTTTGTTTTTTTTTTACAGGCAAAATGGCAATAAATGCAAAGCGATGGACGTTATTAAAGAAAACGAAACTATGAAACCTCTCTTTGCTTTTCTTTCCGCTATTCTGCTCCTTTCTGCTTGCTCGAATGATGCGGACAACAACGATGCCATTGTAGGACCTGACCCGCAGCCCATCGCCCTGAATACAGGGGAACTGCTCTCTATGGACGGCGGACACGTGCATCTTGCTTTCGACTACGACGCAGAAGGAAGAGTGGTTCGGGCCGAACGCTTCGACACGACATGGTACGTCGTGAAGTGTCTGGCCGAGTACAGTTATGCAAAAGACTGCATCTACATCAAGCATCAGGAGTTCGCGGAAATGCCAAACGGCGAACACGCCCCGAACTACAGCCGTGATTTCTGCCATTACGACACCCTCTTCCTCGTGGGTGGAAGAGTAGATAGTCTGGCTGGATACAGGCCACAATCAAGTCAGGTGGGCGAGAACAGCTTCTTCTTCAAGTTCCGTTACAACGAGCGTGGCGAACTTGTCTCCATCAGGAATGACAACGTGAAGCGCTACCCCTACGCAAGGTATAAGGCGGGAGAGCCCTGGTACACAGAGCTTTACACGCTGGAATGGCAGGACGGCAACATCACGGGCCGAACTTGCACCATCCCCCAGCAAAAGAAGACGGAGACATGGAAATACAGCTATTCCGAGCTGACAGGTTCCCTTCCGGGCAGCGACCCGAGAAACGTCCTGTTCGACTTCGTGCCTCTCATCTCTACCGGATTCTTCGGCACTAATTGCCGAAACCTGATGCAAAGCGTGGAGGGCGATGACTTTATGGAGCAGATAGAATACCTGCAGGACAATCGGCAAATGGTCAGTCGGATGAAATCCAACGTCACCTTCAACGACGGAGCGACCCACGATTATGCGTACAACATCAAGTGGGCCATTGGCAACTGAAGTGGCTCTGCTCTTTGCATATTTATAATGTATAGACCCTCTTTGTGTCGTTTTATGCAAAAAAATGCATCAAACGTGGCCTCATTGCATTGTAGTTTCAACTATTCTTCGTAAATTTGCGACGGATTCAACAGCAAAAAGTAACTAATTATGTTTTATTGGCAACGTTTAAATTTAAGTAAAGTATGAAAAACGTCCCTTACAAGATCTACTTGAGTGAGGAAGAGATGCCCACCAAGTGGTACAATGTGCGTGCTGACATGAAGGTAAAGCCGGCACCGCTGCTGAATCCAGGCACAGGACAGCCCCTCACGGCTGCTGAGATGGAACCCATCTTCTGTAAAGAACTCGTAGCGCAAGAACTCGACAACGACACCAAGTGGTTCGACATCCCCGACGAGGTATTGGGCTTCTACAAGATGTTCCGCCCCAGCCCACTCGTGCATGCGAAGTTCCTGGAGCAGGCTCTCGACACGCCTGCCAAGATATTCTATAAGTTCGAAGGCAACAACACGAGCGGCTCTCACAAGCTGAACTCCGCCATCGCGCAGGCCTACTATGCCAAGAAGCAAGGCCTGAAGGGCGTGACGACCGAGACAGGTGCAGGTCAGTGGGGCACGGCGCTAAGCATGGCTTGCCAGTACTTCGGCCTCGACCTCAAGGTTTTCATGGTGAAGTGCTCGTATGAGCAGAAGCCCTTCCGCCGCGAAGTCATCCGCACATACGGCGCCAGCATCATTCCCTCGCCCAGCGACACGACTCAGGTTGGCCGCAAGATATTGGCCGAGTTCCCTGGCACAACGGGTTCCCTCGGCTGCGCCATCTCCGAAGCAGTTGAGGTGGCAGTGACCAACGAAGGCTATCGCTACGAGTTGGGCAGCGTGCTCAATCAGGTGCTCTTGCATCAGTCCGTCATCGGTCTCGAAGTTCAGGCAGCACTCAAGAAGTACGGCATCAAGCCCGACATCCTCATCGGATGCACTGGTGGTGGCAGTAACCTCGGCGGCTTTGCTGCTCCCTTCCTGGGCGAAGTGCTGCGCGGCGAGGCGAACTACAAGATTATCGGTGCCGAGCCAGCCTCTTGTCCGAGCTTCACGCGAGGCATCTATGCCTACGACTTCTGCGACACAGGTTGCATCTGCCCCTTGGCAAAGATGTACACCATCGGCAGCCAGTTCATCCCCTCTGCCAACCATGCAGGCGGACTTCGCTTCCACGGCATGAGCCCCATCCTGTCCGAACTCTACGACCAGGGTGTCTTCGAGGCTCGCGCCTACGAGCAGACCGCAGTCTTCGAGGCAGCAGAACTCTTTGCCCGCGCTGAAGGAACCTTGCCCGCACCCGAGAGCAGCCACGTCATCCGTGCTGCAATCGACGAGGCCCTCAAGTGCAAGGAGACGGGCGAGGAGAAGGTCATCGTCTTCAACCTCTCAGGCACAGGTTATTTCGA
>JAGCNZ010000020.1 GCA_017645655.1 Bacteroidaceae bacterium
CTTGCCGAGGAACGAGCTGATGATGGCTGGCGGTACCTCGTTTGCACCGAGACGGTGGGCGTTGGTCGCGCTCATGATGCTGGCCTTGAGCAAGCCGTTGTGCTTATAGACACCCATCAGCGTCTCGACGATGAACGTGGCGAAGCGCAGGTTCTGTTCCGCTGTCTTGCCCGGAGCGTGGAGCAGCACGCCGGTGTCTGTAGAAAGGCTCCAGTTGTTGTGCTTGCCCGAGCCGTTGATGCCGGCGAAGGGCTTTTCGTGCAGGAGAGCGCGGAAGCCGTGCTTGCGCGCCACACGCTTCATCAGCGACATGAGCAGCATGTTGTGGTCAACGGCGAGGTTCGTGTCCTCGAAGATGGGAGCCACCTCGAACTGGTTGGGCGCCACCTCGTTGTGGCGTGTCTTGCACGGGATGCCGAGCATCAGGGCCTGTATCTCGAGGTCGCGCATGAAGGCAGCGACGCGTTCGGGAATGCTGCCGAAGTAGTGGTCGTCCATCTGCTGGTTCTTCGCCGAGTCGTGTCCCATGAGGGTGCGGCCCGTCAGCAACAGGTCGGGACGAGCGGCATAGAGTCCTTCATCGACGAGGAAGTACTCCTGCTCCCAGCCGAGATTGCTCGTCACCTTCTTCACGGCGGGGTCGAAGTAGTGGCACACCTCCGTGGCAGCCACGTTGACGGCTTTCAGGGCACGCAGCAGCGGTGCTTTGTAGTCGAGCGACTCGCCGCTATAAGATATGAATACTGTGGGGATGATGAGCGTGTCGTCGATGATGAAGACGGGGCTTGTGGGGTCCCATGCCGAGTAGCCGCGAGCCTCGAAGGTGCTGCGGATGCCTCCTGAAGGGAACGAAGATGCGTCGGGTTCCTGCTGAACGAGCAGCTTGCCGCTGAACTCCTCAATCATGCCGCCCTTGCCGTCGTGCTCGATGAACGAGTCGTGCTTCTCGGCAGTGCCTTCCGTGAGAGGCTGGAACCAGTGCGTGTAGTGCGTCACGCCGTTCTCCTTCGCCCACAGCATCATGCCGGCAGCCACAGCGTCGGCCACTGTGCGGTCGAGCCTCGAGCCGTTCTCGATGACATCCACCATCTTATCATAAACGTCCTTCGGCAGGTACTTGTACATCTTCTCGCGGTTGAAGACGTGCTTGCCAAAGTACTCGCTGGGTCTCTCACTCGGTGCTTTTACGTCAAGAGGCTTCTTCTTGAATGCCTCGCCGACAACCTGAAATCTCAAATCGTTTGCCATAATTGTGTTTGTTAAAGGGTGAATAATTATCGTTTACTTAAGTATTCGTTAACTTTTTTAGCCGTCTGCAAGCCCGAGGCAATGGCTCTCACCACGAGCGAGGCACCACTTGCAGCATCGCCGCAGACGAAGACATTCTCCGGGTACTCGGGATGTTCGGGTTTGAGGAAGCCCATCGCCAGCAAGACAAGGTCGGCCTTGATAATCTCCGGCTTGCCTTTCTCTACCATGATAGGACGTCCGCCTTCTGGGTTGGGCTTCCAGTCTATCTCCTGCACCTTGACGCCTGTCAGCTTGCCATTCTCTCCGAGGAACTCAAGGGTGTTGATGTTCCAGCGACGTGTGCAACCCTCTTCGTGGCTACTGGTTGTCTTGAGAATGACAGGCCAGTTGGGCCAAGGCGTAGCAGGATTATGACCGACGGGCGGCTTGGGCATGATTTCAATCTGCGTGACACTCTTGCATCCCTGCCGATGAGCCGTACCGATGCAATCGCTTCCCGTATCGCCACCACCAATGACGAGGACATCCTTGCCCTTTGCCGTGATGCGCTCGTCTTTGCTGAACTCCATGCCTGCAAGGACACGGTTCTGCTGCGAGAGCAGTTCGAGGGCAAGATGCACGCCTTTAAGTTCGCGGCCGGGAATGTTGAGGTCGCGAGCGACAGGAGTGCCGGTAGCGATTACGACTGCATCGTAATCGCTAAGTGAAGAGTGAAAAGTGAAGAGTGAAGAATCATCTATTGTGGACAATGCGGTAGCAAATTCTTCATTAAACCTAAAGGTTACGCCTTCCTGCTCCATGACGCTGATGCGGCGGTCGATGATTTTCTTGTTCAGCTTGAAGTTGGGGATGCCATAACGCAGGAGACCGCCCGCGGCTTCGTTCTTCTCGAAGACCGTTACCTCGTAGCCCATCAGGTTGAGGGCATTCGCGGCGGCAAGTCCGGCAGGGCCACTTCCCACGACAGCGACGCGAAGTCCGTTGCGCTTGGGGTGCTCGATGGTGACATATCCTTCAAGGAAGGCTCGCTCGGCAATGGCGGCTTCATTCTCGCGATTGGTGACAGCCTCGCCCGTCGTGTGGTAGAGGACGCAAGCCTTCTCGCAAAGAGCCGGACAGATGCGGCCCGTGAACTCCGGGAAAGGATTGGTCTTCTTCAATAACTTGTAGGCAGTTTCCCATTCGCCACGATAGAGCGCGTCGTTCCATTCGGGGTCTTTGTTGCCAAGAGGGCAGGCCCAATGGCAGAAAGGCACACCGCAGTCCATGCAGCGGCTGGCCTGTTCCTGCCGGTCGCGCGTGTTGAGCGTCTGTTCCACTTCGCCAAAATCATGTATGCGGTCGTGAACCGGTCTGTATCCTGCCTCCTTGCGAGGCACAGTCAGAAATGCTTTTGGATTTCCCATCTCTTATTTACCATTTAATCATTTACCATTTATTCCCCCTAAAGGGGGTTAGGGGGTCTTAATAGTCTCTCTGAACCTCTGCTATCTTCTGTGAAAGCTTTGCCATCTGCTCCTCCTGAAGTACGCGCTTGTACTCGATAGGCACTACCTGGATGAAGTCCTCGACGTGACGTTGCCAGTCGTCGAGCATCCGACCTGCAAGGGCAGAACCTGTGTGGAGGTAATGCTGACGGATGAGTTCGAGCAGTTCCTTGCGCGAGACAGTATCCTCCACAAGGTTTATTTCCACCATATCCATGTTGCAGAAGTAGTCGAAAGTGTGGTCAGGGTCATAGACGTAAGCCACGCCGCCGCTCATGCCGGCTGCGAAATTGCGTCCCGTCTTGCCAAGAACGACGACGCGTCCGCCAGTCATGTACTCGCAGCAATGGTCGCCTGCGCCTTCGATGACCGCAATCGCTCCGCTGTTACGCACACCAAAGCGCTCGCCCACCTGTCCGTTGACATATAGCTCGCCACTCGTGGCGCCATAAAGTCCCGTGTTGCCTGCTATGATGTTGTCTTCGGCATGGAAGTCCGCATTGCTCCTTGCAGGCGGCAGAATGCTGATACGACCTCCCGACAGTCCTTTGCCGAAGTAGTCGTTAGCCTCGCCCTCGAGCCTCAGGCTCAGTCCCTTTACGGCAAAAGCGCCAAACGACTGTCCTGCAGAACCCTTGAACTTGATGTTGATAGTGCCGTCGGGCAGGCCTGCCTCGCCGTACTTCTTGGCAATGACGCCCGAAAGCATTGTGCCCACAGCGCGGTCGGTATTCTTGATGGCATAGTCGAGCGTTGCCTCTTCCTGTTCGTCGATGCTCTTCTGCACCTCTTTGATGATGTCTTCATCTTTAACGCCGCAGACCTTTGTAAACTCGCTTCTGTCCCAATAAAGAGGCTGACTTGTGGTGGGCTGATAAAAAAGGCGGGAGAAGTCGATAGTCTTCTGCTTATCAGTTGCGTTGTCGGTGTTCACCTCTATCAACTCTGTGTGGCCGATGATGTCCTTCAATTTGTGCACGCCCATCTCGCTAAGATATTCGCGAACCTGCTGGGCGAGGAAGGTAAAGAAGTTGACCACATACTCCGACTTGCCCATGAAACGGGCACGAAGGCGTTCGTCTTGCGTAGCCACACCTACAGGACAGGTGTTGGTGTTGCACTTGCGCATCATCACACAGCCCAAGACAATGAGCGGCAACGTGCCGAACGAGAACTCGTCGGCCCCGAGCATCGCCATGATGATGACGTCCTTGGCCGTCTTCAACTGCCCGTCGGTCTGCAGGCGAACCTGACCCCGAAGGCCGTTCTTCACAAGCGTTTGCTGTGTCTCGGCAAGTCCAATCTCAGGACTGATGCCAGCAAAACGCATACTGCTTGCAGGGCTTGCACCTGTACCACCCTCAGCACCGCTAATGACGATGAGGTCGGCCTTTGCCTTTGCCACACCGGCGGCTATTGTTCCGACACCGCTCTCTGCAACAAGTTTCACGCTGACCGCAGCCGTCGGATTGATGTTCTTCAGGTCGAAGATGAGTTGCGCAAGGTCTTCGATGCTGTAAATGTCGTGATGAGGTGGGGGAGAGATAAGGCTGATGCCTGGAATGGCGTTGCGCGTCTTGGCGATGATGTCGTTCACCTTGAAGCCGGGCAGTTGTCCGCCCTCGCCGGGCTTTGCACCCTGTGCCACCTTAATCTGGATCTCCTCGGCATTCACAAGGTATTCTGCCGTCACGCCAAAGCGTCCGCTGGCAATCTGCTTGGTCTTGCTGGAAAGGCTCACGCCATCGACTTCTGTATGATAGCGGGCATTGTCCTCGCCACCTTCGCCGGTATTGCTTCGCGTGCCGAGCTTGTTCATAGCCAAAGCCAAAGCCTCATGCGCCTCGATGCTCAAAGCGCCGAACGACATAGCTCCTGTCACAAAGTGCCTGACGATGCTTTCCACTGGCTCCACCTCTTCGATGGGCGTCGGCTTGGCAGCCTTCTTGAAGCCAAAGAAGTCACGGATGAAGATAGGCTTTTCCTTCTTCCCTTCGGTCAGGCGCGGGCGGAACTCGTCCACCATCGCTGCCCATTCCTTGAACTTCTTGTAAGAACCAAGCCTTGTGGCAATTTGCAGGTTGGCAATCGTATCGGGATTCCAGGCATGAAGGATGCCGTCCTTTCGCCAAGAGAACTGGCCGTTGTTGGGCAAGAACTCGTTAATGTCAACTGGCCTGAATGCCTCATCGTGCAGGCGGATAGCATCACGGGCAATCTCCTTCAGTCCGATGCCACCGATGGTGCTGACTTCTGTCCCGAAGTACCTTCTGAGCAAATCCTCGCTAAGCCCGATGCTCTCGAAAATCTTTGCACCGCGATATGAGCGTATGGTCGAGATGCCCATCTTGCTCATCACCTTCTTCAAGCCCTTATCGACCGCCTTGATATAGTTGGCTTCTGCGGTTGCGTATTCCTCCTGAATCTTGTGACGCTTCACGAGGTCGTCCAAGACTGCAAAAGTCATGTAAGGACAAATGGCACTCGCGCCATAACCCAACAGTAAAGCAGCATGCATCACTTCGCGTATCTCGCCGCTCTCCACGATGAGAGCCGTTTGTACACGCTTGCCTACACTTATCAGATAATGATGCACAGCCGATACGGCCAGCAAACTTGGGATTGCCGCATGTCTCTCGTCGATGTCGCGGTCAGAGAGAATGATGTAGTTCACGCCTTCGTCAACGCTTGCCTCTGCCTGATGACAGAGATCATCAAGTACCTGACGCATGCCTTCCTCTCCTTTATCCATATCGAAAAGGATGGCAAGCTTCTTCGTCTTGAACCCCTTATACCTTATATTACATAATATGTCGAGCTGCGTGTTCGTCAGCACAGGCTGCGGTAGGCGAACCATCTTGCAGTTCGAGGCGTCGGGCGTCAGGATGTTGGTGCCGACGGCTCCGATGTATTCTGTCAGCGACATCACGAGTTCCTCGCGGATGGGGTCGATGGCAGGGTTCGTTACCTGCGCGAACTGCTGACGGAAGTAGTTGAAGAGAATCTGCGGACGGTCGCTGATGACTGCCAGCGGCGTGTCGTTGCCCATCGCTGCAACAGGCTCCTGACCGGCTGTGGCCATCGGGACGATGGTCTTGTCGATGTCTTCCTGGCCGAAGCCGAATGTAATGAGCTTGCGTTCCAGATCGGCCACGCCGTTCTCCACATGGCGACCGCTCTTCAGCTTCTCCAACTGAATGCGGTTCGTGGAGAGCCACTCGCGATAGGGATGCGCCTTTGCCAGCTGCTCCTTTATCTCACCGTCATAGTATATCTTGCCCTCCTGCGTGTCGATAAGCAGTATCTTTCCTGGCTGCAAGCGGCCTTTGCTGACAACATCGCTTGGTTCGAAGTCCATCACACCAACTTCCGAAGCCACGACCATCATGCCTTGCTTGGTGATGGTGTATCGGCTTGGACGAAGGCCGTTTCTGTCGAGCATACCGCCTGCAAAGCGTCCGTCCGAGAAGAGTAGGGCGGCCGGACCGTCCCACGGCTCCATCAGGATGGAGTGATACTCATAGAAAGCTTTGAGGTCTTCAGAAATTGGGTTCTTGTCGTTGAAGCTTTCGGGCACAAGTATCGCCATTGCCTGAGGCAACGAGAGGCCGCTCATCGTGAGGAACTCGAAGACATTGTCGAGGCTTGCTGAGTCGCTCATGCCTTCCTGAACGATAGGCCGCAAGTCCTTGATGTCACCCAAAGCCTCGCTGCTGAGCACGCTCTCCCTTGCCTTCATCCAACCGCGGTTGCCGCGGATGGTATTGATCTCTCCGTTATGCGCTAACAGACGGAAGGGTTGCGCCAGTTTCCACTTTGGAAAAGTATTGGTAGAGAAACGGGAATGTACGAGGGCGAGTCCGCTCGTAAAGTATGGGCTTGATAGGTCAGGGAAGTAGCGTCGCAACTGCCCAGATGTCAACATGCCTTTGTAGATGATATTCTTGCTTGATAATGAACAGATGTAGAAGTCCTCATTGTTTATGCGGTTTTCTATGCGTTTCCTTATTTTATATAATGTGCTGTCGATCCTCGGCGCTTGTTCTTCTGTCGCTCCTGTCACGAAGATCTGCTTGATGTCAGGCTCAACTTCCCTTGCTCCTGCGCCCAAGACTTCGGGACAGGTCGGCACAGCCCTGACATGCATCAACTCCAGTCCTTCGCGTTCTATCTCTTCGATCATTATGCTCAGTATCGCCTGCTGTGCCTTTTCGTCCTTTGGAAGAAAGACGAGGCCTGTGCCATACCTGCCTTTTTCTGGTACGGGAATGCCTTGCAGGAGAATGAACTCGTGAGGAATCTGCACCATGATGCCGGCACCGTCGCCTGTTTTATCGCGCGTCTCGGCACCGCGATGCTCCATGTTTTCCAGCACCTTCAAGGCGTTATCGACCAGTTCATGGCTTTTGCCTCCATGAATGTTAACCACCATGCCAACGCCGCAGGCATCGTGCTCGTATGCTTCTTGATATAAACCCTTGTTCATTTACTATTTGACGATTTACAATTTACTATTTATTCGGCGAAGTGCCTTTTCTGTGTTCTCATGTGTGCCAAAGGCTGTGAGTCGTACAAAGCCTTCTCCCTGGGCACCGAAGCCAACGCCAGGAGTGCAGACGACATGTGCAGAATGAAGCATCCAGTCGAAGAACTCCCAGGAAGTCATTTTGCTGGGTGTACTTACCCAAAGATAAGGTGCATCTATGCCGCCATAGACCTTGAAGCCCATGCCTGTCAACGCCTCCCGCATCATGCGTGCATTCTCCATATAGTAGGCAATCGTAGCCTTTGTCTGAGTCTTGCCTTCAGGTGTATAGATGGCCTCGGCAGCCCTTTGAGCGAGATAGCTTGTGCCGTTGAACTTCGTCGATTGACGACGGTTCCAGAGTTTGTTGAGTGGTTCTTTCAAGGTCTTTGGCACAACAGTATATCCGCATCGGATGCCAGTGAAGCCTGCCGTCTTGGAATAAGAGTGGAACTCCACAGCACATGCCTTAGCACCTTCTATCTCATAGATGCTGTGAGGCACGTCCTCGCTTTGGATATACGCCTCGTAAGCTGCGTCGTAGAAGATGAGAGCATCATTGGCGAGTGCATAATCTACCCACATCTTCAATTGCTCCCTTGTGAGCGTCGTGCCTGTCGGATTGTTAGGATAACAGAGGTAGATGACGTCAACATGTCTTTTGGGAAGTTTGGGTACGAAGCCGTTCTCCGCCGTGCAGGGAAGATTGACAATTTCCCTTCCCGCCATCGTGTTGGCATCAATATAGACCGGATAGACAGGGTCTGTAACGGCTACTACACATTTCGCGGAGAGAAGTTCCTGGAAGTTTCCTGTGTCGCTCTTAGCACCATCGCTGACGAACACCTCGTCCGCCTCGATGTCGATGCCGCGACTGCGGAAGTCATGCTCTACGATGGCTTCACGCAGGAAGTCATAACCTCGCTCAGGACCATAGCCTCTGAATGTGGAAGCCACAGCCATCTCGTCTGTCGCCTTGTGCAGGGCTTCGATGACTGCCGGGGCAAGCGGCTGCGTCACATCGCCTATGCCAAGACTGATGACGTCTGCTTTCGGGTTCTCTGCCTTAAAAGTCTGCACCCTCTTGGCAATGTCGGCAAAGAGATAAGACTCGGATAGCTTCAAGTAGTTCTCGTTGATCATGCTTTGTTATGACGTTATTACGTTATATCGTTATTTCGTTGTTACGAGGTTTCTATTTCCCCTTCGAACACGAACTCTGCTGGGCCGGCAAGATAGACGTGATTGTCATGCTTACGCCATTCCACTTCGAGTGTGCCGCCGTCCATGATGATGCGGCTCGTGCGTCCTGCCTTGCCGGTGATGGCTGCCGCTACTGCTACGGCGCAAGCTCCTGTTCCACAAGCCATTGTGATACCACTTCCGCGTTCCCAAACGCGCACTCGAATGCCGTCAGGACGCATTTCGGCAAATTCGATGTTAGCGCGTTCGGGAAACGCTGAGTGGTATTCCAGTTCTCTTCCTTTATCTTCGACGGCATCCACATTATCTGTAAATATAACATAGTGCGGATTGCCCATCGAAACATAAAGGCCTTCTGGGAGCGTCTTCTCTGTTGGATTGAACTGCTCTTCATTATCGAAAGCAGGTTCACCCATATCTACTGTCACAGTTTCAACGATGTTCGTAGAGGTGAGTTTCAGCATCAGCACCTTGATGCCAGAGAGCGTTAGAAGTCTGATTTCAGTCTTCTTGGTCAGTTCTTTCTCATAGAGATACTTGCCGATACAGCGACAGGCATTGCCGCACATCATTGCCTCTGAGCCGTCGGCATTGAAGATGCGCATCGTGAAGTCCGCCTCAGGAATGGGGCTTTGGCCAATCAGGACGAGTCCGTCAGAGCCGATGCCTTTATGTCTGTCACTCCAAAGACGTGCCAACTCCGACGGCTCATCTATATTATATAATAATGTATTAATGTAGATGTAGTCGTTGCCTGCTCCGTGCATCTTTGTGAAGCGTATCGTTCGTTTCATTGTGCTCTGCATTTTGCGCTTTCGCTGTCACTTTGTTCGTTTCTGCTGCAAAGATATGTCAATTTGTTCAAACTTGCCTTGTCTTTGCATCAAAAACACACAACGGCGTCGTTAATTATTGACATATATCAATAGTTACACGTGTTTTGGTTTCTTTTTGCACATTTTATTGCAATTATTCTAACGTTTTGCCTTACCTTTGCACCCGAAACATTGCAATGTGACACATAGGACGCTCATTTATTAACAGCTTAAGGTATGAAGAAGATTGAAGCAATCATCAGGAAGACCAAGTTCGAGGAAGTCAAGGAAGCCTTACTTTCCTCGGACATTG
This sequence comes from Bacteroidaceae bacterium, assembly GCA_017645655.1. Classification (GTDB taxonomy): domain Bacteria; phylum Bacteroidota; class Bacteroidia; order Bacteroidales; family Bacteroidaceae; genus Physcousia. The sequence goes on from JAGCNZ010000020.1 coordinate 9,595, forward strand.
ATTGGTTTGAGTATCACGACGTACATGGCATCGGTCAAAGTCGACAAGAACGTATCTATCGTGGCGTTCAGTATTCAACGGATGTCATAGAGCGCGTGGCATTGACTATTGTTTGTCGCGACCAGTTTGTGGAACCTACCGTGAGAGTCATCATAGATACTGCTCACACAGGCGAAGTTGGCGATGGTCGCATCTTTGTCAGCGAAGTGATTGACACATGGAGCATTCGTACAGGCGAACACGGCGACACGGTGCTGAGAGACAAGAAATAATCAGGATAACAACACTTAACACATTATTTAATTATGAACGATATTGCACTTTCATTAGATACTGTATGGATGTTATTGGCGGCTATGCTTGTGTTCTTTATGCAGCCGGGCTTTGCGCTTTGTGAGGCAGGCTTTACACGAAGCAAGAACACGGCTAACATCCTGTTCAAGAACTTTGTGGATTTCATGTTCGGCTCCTTGCTGTTCTGGTTCGTGGGCTTTGGCTTCATGTTTGGCTCAGACGGTGCCGGCTTCATCGGGATGCCCAATTGGGGCGACCTCTCTTTCTATAAAGGCGACCTGCCCGTAGAGGGTTTCCTTATCTTCGAGACTGTGTTCTGCGCCACGAGTGCCACGATAGTCAGCGGCGCGATGGCAGAGCGGACGAAGTTCTCGATGTATGTCATTTACAGCGCCATCATATCATTATTGATATATCCTATTGAAGGACACTGGACTTGGGGCGGCGGCTGGCTATGCAACGAAGCGAGTGACAGCTTCATGATGCAGACCTTCGGCACCGTCTTCCACGACTTCGCAGGCTCGGCCATCGTGCATAGCGTGGGCGGCGTGCTGGCTTTGATAGGGGCGATGGCGTTGGGCGCACGGCGAGGCAAGTACGCAAAGGATGGCAGCAGCCGTGCCATTCCCGGTCACTCGCTGACCCTCGCGGCACTCGGCGTCTTCATTCTTTGGATGGGATGGTTCGGTTTCAACCCCGGTTCACAGTTAGCTGCCAGCGGAGCCGTCAACCGTCTTGCCATCAGCCACGTCTTTCTGACGACCAACCTTGCTGCCGCCGCCGGTGGAGCCGCCACGATGTTCATTACCTGGCTGAAGTACAAGAAGCCTTCGTTCTCCCTGACTTTGAACGGCGTATTGGCGGGTCTCGTAGGTGTTACGGCAGGTTGCGACCTCGTCTCGCCTGCCGGAGCGGTTATCATCGGCCTTGTCTGCGGAACGGTTCTGGTCTTCTCTATTGAGTTCATCGACCATCGTCTGCACATCGACGACCCTGTTGGTGCAAGCTCCGTGCATGGCATCTGCGGTATCCTCGGCACGCTGATGACGGGCCTTCTCTCTACGAGCAACGGTGTCCTCTACGGCTACGGCTGGGGCTTCTTCGGAGCAGAATGCTTCGGCGTCCTTGTCATCGACCTCTGGGCTGCAGTTTGCGGTTTCCTTCTCTTCTTTGGCATCAAGAAGCTTCACGGCCTTCGAGTGCCTGCACGCATTGAGGACGAAGGCCTTGATGTCTATGAGCATGGAGAACTTTGTTATAATTAATAATTCATAAATCATAATTCATAATAACTTTGACATGAAACGAATTCTCATCATAGTCCTGTCTATGGTCGGTATGACCGCAGCGGGCGCAAAAGACAAAGTAGAAGCAACGATAGGTGCCGACCTTGTCAGCCAGTACATTTGGCGCGGGCAGAACCTCGGCGACCTCAGCCTGCAGCCCACGCTTGGCGTTGCTTACAAGGGCATCAGCCTCTCTGCATGGGGCAGCGTTGGCATCAGTAACAGCTCCGACACGAAGGAGCTGGACCTGATCCTTAAGTATGAACACAAAGGTTTCAGCGTAGGTGTGACCGACTACTGGTTCTCCGAAGGCACTTACTTCCAGTACCATGCCCACAAGACGACGCACGTCTGGGAAGGCTTCATAGGCTACGACTTCGGTTTCCTCTCCGCTACATGGTACACGAACTTTGCAGGCAACGACGGCTTGAACGGCAGCGACAAGCGAGCCTACAGCAGCTATTTCGAGCTGTCGGCGCCTTTCCGCCTGGCAAAACTCGACTGGCTGGGGACGGTTGGCATCGTGCCCTGGCACACCACGACCTACGACACGCACGACTTTGCCTGCACCAACGTCTCGCTCCGCGCCACGAAGAACTTCCTCATCAAGCAGAAGTACCACCTGCCCGTCTATGCAGGTCTGACCTCGAATCCCTGTTCAGGGAAGTTCTATTTCATCTTCGGAGTCGCGTTCCATATGGACTTCAAGAACCAGTAGACCTCCCCAACCCTTCCTTGAGGAAGGGAATTAGAGAGCGTTTGTCTTCTGACATTTTGCAAGCAAAAACGCCATTTTACTTACATGCTCCTTTTTAAGGGACCGTCAAATTTCGACGAAAATGGTCTCGGACATGGTTTGAGTCATTTTTTCGAAGAAATGCGCTTAAATCAAAAGTGTATTGATATTCAGTATGTTACAAGGCTGAAGAATTGACGTGGTGAAGGAAAATGACATCTGCACCTTGCAAAATCGGGGATTTTTACACGTTTTTGCACACTTTTTGGCGCAAGTTTTCGGTAAACGCAACGTGGGTGATTTGCAAACATAACGTGTTATGTTGACCAACTTAACGTGTTACGTTGGCGGATGCACCCTGTTGCGTTGCCAAATTCAGCGTGAAATGTGTCTATTTTTGCCACTTTTCACAGTGTGCAATAAAAGCAAAAAGAAAGCAGATTGCAAGAACTGCTTTCTTTTTGTAAAACGCCAAAATGGTCGTTTGCGAAGAAATCAAAGGAAGCATAACAATGCAATAGAAGCATTTTTATGGTGCTTCAGAACTATACGGAGATGCTCTTTTGACTAATTGTGGCTGGTTGTTTCTCTGTTTGCCTCACTATAAAATTGATATTAGTCAATTATTTTTGAGTTTTCTTTACTTTTTGATAGGTTTAACTTTGTATCATTAACAAAATGTCGTAACTTTGCATCGAAATCAAGAAAAGTGACATAAATAAGGCAGGTGATATGGAAACAAAGTATATCTTCGTCACAGGTGGTGTAGTTTCGTCGTTGGGTAAGGGCATCATCTCCGCGAGTATAGGCAAGTTGCTGCAGGCTCGAGGCTACAAGGTCACCATCCAGAAGTTCGACCCCTACATCAACATCGACCCAGGTACACTCAATCCTTACGAACACGGAGAGTGTTATGTGACCGCAGACGGCATGGAAACAGACCTCGATCTTGGTCACTATGAGCGTTTCACAGACATACAAACCACTCGCCACAACTCGATAACGACGGGTCGCATCTATCAGGCAGTCATCGACAAGGAACGTCGCGGCGACTATCTCGGCAAGACGATTCAGGTGGTTCCCCACATCACGGACGAAATCAAAAAACGTATTAAAGAGAATGCTGCGCAGGAACACTTTGACTTTGTTATCTCGGAGATTGGCGGCACGATAGGTGACATCGAGAGTGCTCCCTTTATGGAAGCCATACGTCAACTGCGTTGGGAAATGGGAAAGGACGCAGTAAACATACACCTTACCTATGTTCCGTATCTTCATGCAGCAGGCGAATTCAAGACGAAACCCACGCAACATTCGGTGAAGGAACTGCAGAGCATGGGCATTCAGCCTGATATACTCATCCTTCGTACCGAGCATCATCTGGAGGATAGCATCTTGAAGAAGGTCGCTTCGTTTTGTAATGTCGAGCCGGAATGCGTGGTGCAAAGCGAGGATATGCCAAGCATCTACGAGGTTCCGGTCAATATGCAGCACCAAGGTCTCGATATTGCAATACTGAGAAAACTTGGTTCGCCGCTTCAGTTCTCTGCGAAAGATGGCGAGGAACAAACGGTTCCGGGACTCGTTTCGTGGTATCACTTCCTTCATCTCCAACAGGAGGCGAAGAAGGAAATGCAGATAGGTTTGGTCGGCAAGTACGATTTGCAGGATGCCTATAAGAGCATTCGCGAGAGCCTTTACCTTGCTGCCATCTACAACGGACGTAAGGCGAAACTCCATTTCATCAATAGCGAAGAGATTACAAGCGAGAATGTTTCCCATCGATTAGCAGACATGGCAGGCATCGTGATTTGTCCCGGCTTCGGAAGAAGAGGTATAGAAGGCAAGATACTTGCTGCCGAATATGCCCGCACAAACAACATCCCAGCCTTCGGCATCTGCCTCGGAATGCAGATGATGGTTATAGAGTTTGCAAGGAATGTGCTTGGTTACAAGGATGCCAACAGTAGTGAGATGGATGAAGAAACGGCTCATAACGTCATCGACATGATGGAAGAGCAGAAGAACATCACGCAAATGGGTGGCACAATGCGGCTTGGGGCTTACGAGTGCGAACTGAAGGAAGGAAGCAAGGCAATTGAAGCATACAGACCCACCCCCAACCCCTCCCTCTATGGAGGGGAGAAAAAAGCCCTCCCCTTAGAGGGGGAGCGGGGAGAGGGTCTTCTTATCAAGGAACGCCACCGCCACCGTTACGAGTTCAACAACAAGTATCAAGAGGAATATGAACGGGCTGGCATGAAGTGTGTGGGCATTAATCCTGACACGAACCTCGTTGAGATTGTCGAGGTGCCTTCTTTGAAGTGGTACATCGGAACGCAGTTCCATCCCGAATACACCTCGACAGTCTTGCATCCGCACCCGTTGTTTATGTCGTTCATTAAGGCATGTTCCGAATAATCTGAGTATTCTGAATAATCTGAAGAAGATGGAAGAGTTGAAGCACGAATGTGGCGTGGCGTTAATTCGCTTGTTAAAGCCTCTTGACTTCTACAAGCAGAAATATGGCACCGGGTCTTACGCTTTGAACAAGCTCTATCTGATGATGGAGAAACAGCACAACCGCGGTCAAGAGGGTGCTGGCATCGCTTGTGTTGACATGAATGCACCTGTCGGCACGGAGTACATGTTTCGTGAAAAGGCTTTAGGCAAAGATGCCATCACGGAGATATTCGACCTCGTAACACCCGAATGGACAAATGCCCAGCTTTTCATGGGGCACTTGCGATACTCCACTACGGGAAAGAGCGGGCTGCAGTATGTACATCCTTTCCTGCGTCGCAACAACTGGCGAGCCAAGAATCTTTGCCTTTGCGGTAACTTCAACATGACAAACATCGAGGAGATATTCGAGAAGATAGTAAAGCAAGGACAGTCCCCTCGCATCTATAGCGACTCGTACATCACGCTCGAACTGATGGGACACCGCCTGGACCGCGAAGTGGAGCGTTGTTTCGTGGAGGCCAAGCAGAGAGGCTTGGAGAACACAGACATCACGCGCTTCATCGAGGAGCATGTGCAGATGTCGAACGTGTTGCGCACAACGATGACGGACTACGATGGTGGTTATGTGATGTGCGGCATGACAGGCAGCGGCGAGATGTTCGCTATGCGCGACCCTTGGGGCATCCGACCGGCCTTCTTTTACAAGAATGAGGAGGTGATTGCAGTTGCCAGCGAGCGTGCTGTATTGCAAACGACTTTTGACCTTGCTTGTGAAGACGTTCAAGAGTTACCGGCAGGCAAGGCGCTCATCGTTCATATGGACGGCACGTCGATGCTCGAAACCATTCTGGAAGCCAAGGAGCAGACACGCTGTTCGTTCGAGCGCATATACTTCAGCCGAGGCTCTGACCGCGACATCTACAACGAGCGTAAGCAACTTGGCCAGCAGCTCACGGCTCCTATCCTCAAGGCTATCAACGGAGAAACCGACCACACCGTCTTCTCCTTTATCCCTAATACGGCAGAGGTTGCTTTCTACGGCATGATGGAAGGCTTGCGAGGCCAAGGACTCAGCGTCCGCAGCGAGAAGGTGGCATGGAAGGACATCAAGTTGCGTACCTTCATCACGGAGGCCGGAGCACGCAACGACCTCGCCTCGCACGTATACGACATCACCTACGGCTCCCTGCGCCCCTACGAAGACAACCTCGTCATCATCGACGACTCCATTGTGCGAGGCACTACACTGAAGGAGAGCATCTTCAAGATACTCGACCGCCTGCATCCCAAGAAGATAGTGATGGTCAGCTCGTCACCGCAGATTCGCTATCCCGACTACTACGGCATCGACATGGCGCGACTGGAAGAGTTCTGTGCCTTCCGCGCCACCATTGCTCTCATCGAAGAGCGTGGCATGTGGCAACTAATCAATGATGTCTATGAGGCCTGTCTTGCCGAACTTTGTAAGCCGGCAGCAGAACAGACCAATTGCGTCAGCGCTATTTACAAGCCTTTTACCATCGAAGACATCAACAGAAAGATGGCCGAGATGCTTCGTCCCGCAGGGATGCAAGCACCTGTGGAGTTCGTCTTTCAGACAATAGAAGGTCTGCATGCTGCTTGTCCCAATCACCAAGGTGACTGGTACTTCACTGGACATTATCCCACTCCTGGCGGCAATCGCCTCGTAAATCAAGCATTTGTGAAATATAAAGAAAACATATTGTAAATCGTCATTTAGTAAATCACATCATGTGTGGAATAGTTGGATATATCGGAACGAAGAAGGCCTATCCCCTTTTGATTAAAGGTCTGAAGCGCCTAGAGTATCGAGGATACGACAGCGCGGGCGTGGCGATGATAAGCGACAGCGGCAACCTCAATGTATATAAGGCAAAGGGAAAGGTTGACAATCTGACCGAGTATTGCGGCGACAAGGACGTGTCGGGTTGCATCGGCATAGCTCATACGCGATGGGCCACGCATGGCGAACCGTCGGCACGCAACGCTCATCCGCACTATTCAAGTACCCACAACCTTGCCATCATTCATAATGGCATCATTGAGAACTATGCCGACATCAAGTCACAGCTTCAGGCGAAAGGCGTGGAGTTCAAGAGCGACACCGATACCGAGGTGCTTGTGCAGCTCGTGGAGTACATCATGGTGAAGAAGAACCTGCCGTTGCTCGAAGCTGTGCAGGTGGCGCTCCATCAGGTGATTGGAGCCTACGCCATTGCCATCATCGACAAACGCGACCCCCGACAGATCATAGCAGCACGCAAGCAGAGCCCTTTGGTGGTAGGCATCGGCAAGGATGAGTTCTTCCTCGGCTCAGATGCAAGTCCTATCATTGACTATACGGATAAAGTGGTCTATCTGGAGGACGGCAACATTGCGGTGATACGGATGGGCGAAGAGCTGAAAGTGCTGAGCATCCTCGGTCAGGAACAGGAATTGAAGATTAAGACCGTTGACATCGACCTCGGCCAGATAGAGAAAGGCGGCTACGAACACTTCATGCTGAAGGAAATCTTCGAGCAGCCGGAGTGCCTTGTGAATTGTATGCGAGGGCGAATCAATGTGGAAGGCAATCATGTGACGCTGTCTGCCATGATTGATTATCGCCAGCAGCTGCTCAGTGCAAAGCGCATCGTCATCGTGGCATGCGGAACCTCGTGGCACGCCGGACTCATTGGCAAGCAACTCTTCGAGAGCCTGTGCCGCATCCCATGCGAAGTGGAGTACGCTTCGGAGTTCCGTTATCGCAACCCCGTGGTGACGAAGGACGATGTGGTGATTGCCATCTCGCAGAGCGGCGAGACAGCCGACACGCTGGCTGCCATCCAGCTGGCTAAGGAGCAGGGAGCCTTCATCTATGGCATCTGCAACGCCATCGGCTCCAGCATCCCCCGTGCCACGAATACAGGAACCTACATCCACGTCGGTCCGGAGATTGGCGTCGCTTCCACAAAAGCCTTCACGGGGCAAGTGACGGTCCTTTCGATGCTGGCACTCTGTTTGGCAGCAGAGCGAAAGACCATCTCAAAAGACCTGTACAAGCAGATGGTAAAGGAGCTCACACAGATTCCCGACAAGATGGAGCAAGCCCTCAAGACAAACGAACAGATAGAACACCTTGCTCCCATCTTCACCTACGCCAAGAACTGCCTCTACTTAGGGCGCGGCTACAACTATCCCTTAGCACTTGAGGGTGCCTTGAAGCTGAAGGAGATATCCTATATTCATGCTGAGGGCTACCCTGCTGCGGAAATGAAACATGGTCCTATCGCCCTTATTGACAGCGAGATGCCCGTCTTCGTCATTGCCACTCGCGACCGCCTCTACGAGAAAGTCATCTCGAACATACAGGAGGTGCGGGCGCGTGGCGGACGCGTCACGGCACTTGTCACCGAGGGCGACACGCAGATACAGAAGTTTGCCGACCACATCATCACTCTGCCCGACACGCTCGAATGCTTCCAGCCCCTCATCGCCAGCATCCCGCTTCAACTGCTCGCCTACCACATCGCCGTCTGCAAAGGCAAGGACGTTGACCGCCCGAGAAACCTTGCCAAGAGCGTCACAGTGGAATAAAAGACCCCCTAACCCCCTTTAGGGGGAATAAATGGTAAATTGTAAATGCTTAAATAGTAAATATCGTTATGTGTGGAATCGTATCAATCTTCAACATTAAGCAGCAGACGCACGAACTGCGCGACAAGGCGCTGCGTATGAGTCAGAAGATCCGTCATCGCGGCCCAGACTGGAGCGGCATATATTGTGGCGGATCGGCCATCCTCGCCCATGAACGTCTCTCCATCGTTGACCCCGAAAGCGGCGGACAGCCTTTGTTCTCGCCCGACAGGAAACAAGTGCTGGCGGTCAATGGCGAGATATACAATCATCAGGAGATTCGTCGCCGCTATGCAGGGCAGTATGACTTCCAGACGGGCAGCGACTGTGAAGTCATTCTTGCGCTATATCGTGACAAAGGCATCGACTTCCTGGAGGACATCAGCGGCATTTTTGCCTTCGCCCTTTACGACGAGGAGAAGGACGCCTTCCTTATTGCCCGCGACCCCATCGGCGTGATACCTTTATATATAGGTTATGACAGCGACGGCACGGTGTATGTGGCTTCAGAGCTCAAGGCACTCGAAGGCCAGTGTGAGCGATATGAGCCTTTCCTGCCGGGGTTCTATTATTGGAGCGAGGAGCCAGGCATGAAGCGATACTATAAGCGTGACTGGTTCGAATATGATGCTGTAAAGGACAACTCGTCTTCGGTAGAAGCCATTCGAGATGCTTTGAAGGATTCCGTGAAGCGGCAGTTGATGAGCGATGTGCCTTATGGCGTTTTGCTTTCTGGTGGCCTTGACTCTTCGGTTATCTCTGCCATTGCCGAGAAGTTCAGCGAGCATCGCATCGAGGACAACTCACAGACACGGGCTTATTGGCCTCGTCTGCACAGCTTCGCGGTAGGCTTGAAGGGCGCTCCCGACCTTGCAAAGGCAAAGCTGGTGGCTGACCACATCGGCACCGTGCATCATGAAATCAACTACACGATACAGGAAGGCCTTGATGCCATCCGTGACGTCATCTACTTCATCGAGACATACGACGTGACGACCGTCCGCGCATCCACCCCGATGTACTTGCTTGCCCGCGTCATCAAGTCGATGGGCATCAAGATGGTGCTCAGCGGCGAGGGCGCCGACGAGGTGTTCGGCGGCTATCTCTACTTCCACAAGGCACCCAGCGCAAAGGCTTTCCATGAGGAGACGGTCCGCAAGCTCAGCAAGCTTCACTACTACGATTGCCTTCGCGCCAACAAGAGCCTCTCGGCTTGGGGCGTAGAGGGGCGTGTGCCGTTCCTCGACAAGGAGTTCCTCGATGTGGCGATGCGAACGAATCCCGAGGCAAAAAGGCCAAGACCCACCCCCAACCCCTCCCTTGCAGGGATGGGAGTGATTACAACATCCCCTCAGCATCCCTTGGTATCTACTCCCCGCCCTACAAGGGAGGGGCAAGGGGGAGGGTCTGCTATCGAGAAGTATATCCTCCGCGAAGCCTTTGCCGACATGTTGCCCGAGGAGATTGCATGGCGGCAGAAGGAACAGTTCAGCGACGGCGTGGGCTACTCGTGGATTGACACGTTGAAGAAGATTACCTCCGAAGCCGTCAGCGACGAACAGATGGCACATGCTGCCGAGCGTTTCCCCATCAATCCGCCGCTCAACAAAGAGGAGTACTACTATCGCAGCATCTTCGCCGAGCACTTCCCCAGCGACTCCGCGGCCCGAAGCGTCAACCAGGAAGCAAGCGTGGCATGCTCCACAGCCATCGCCCTTGAATGGGATGCCGCATTCAAAAACATGAACGACCCCAGCGGCCGAGCCGTCAAAGGCGTGCACGAGCAGGCCTATTGAAATTTTTTCGGGAAAGTGACAAGCTTTCCCGATTTTTTTGTACCTTTGCAAACGAAAAGAATAAAATAAGATATAAAAATGACATCAGAAGAAAAGGTCCATTACTGGTTAGATATAGCAGCATACGACATTGAGACCGCAGAGGCGATGTACCAGACTGGTCGATGGTTGTATGTGGCTTTCATGTGTCATCAGGTGATAGAGAAGACCCTCAAAGCTTATTGGTGCGGCACTCAGGAGTCAGACCCGCCATATACTCACAGCCACAAACGTTTGGCTGATGGTTGCGGACTTTATGCTGTGATGAGTGAAGAACAGAAGGATTTTCTCAACACCATTACGAATTACAACATCGAGGCTCGTTACCCTGAAGATAAAGAAGCCCTTTCTCGTATGCTCACTCCGCAGACATGCCGTTCTATTATAGACGAAACAAAACAATTACAGCAATGGATAAAAGAAAACCTTTGACCCGTGAGGAAGCCTTGGAGTTGGTGCGCCGTTACAAAGCCGTGATACGTCCGCGTTTCGACGTGGAGCCTCGCGTACTGATGTTCGGTTCCTACAGCAAGGGCAATGCCAATGCCGACAGTGATATTGACGTTGCTGTCATTGTTCCTACTTATGGTGACAGAAAGTTTGAAATATCCAAGAATCTTTGGCGCGACGTTGATCAGGTGAGCCTTCTCATCGAACCCGTCCTTATGGCCGATGACCGTCAGTCGCCTCTTTACGATGACGTGATGCGTACAGGCGTATCCGTTTAATCCGTTGTTTAATAACTATCCGCTTAAATCCGCTGTTCAATTATTCATTTCTCATTCGTGCGCGTCGTGGTGCGAGTTTTTGCCTTGGATGTGAGAAAATGGTTGTATATATTAAAAAATGTGGGGCAAGGTGACGGGGGCGGAAAAATTTCATAACTTTGCTGTCTGAATAGACTTTTGGAGAAAGTCACATCATGAAATGAGTGCCTCAAACGAGATATTTCCATTTTTTAGTTTACATTTCCCGTTCTTATTCGTGTTAATAGCAGAAATGCATAAACAAAATGGAATCGCAAGACTTTCAAAATATCGCAACATCCGTCCGTCCGAAGCTGATGAATCTCTGCCGCAGTTTCTTCGATAGGCAGGAATTAGCTTACGACGCAGAGGATGCCGTACAAGAAACTCTTTTACGTCTGTGGCAGATGCGAGACAGGCTAGGCGAATATCAGAAGCCCGAAGCACTGGCTATGTTGATTGCAAAGAATGTGTGCATTGACATCTTGAAACTCAATAAAGAGCAACATGAGCCGCTTGACGAGACCAGAAACATCATCGGAAACGTGCAGGCTGACCAGTCGATGATTGCTCACGACACCGAGAGGATAATAAGCAATGCTATGGCAAGACTACCGAGAACGCAACGGCGAATGTTGATGATGCGAGCCGAAGGAATGTCAATGGTGGAAATCGCCGCAACATGTAATGCAACGCCCACCAGCACAAAGACGATGATATGTGCTGCGAGAAAGAAACTGATGGAAATACTAAAGATTAGGAGGGACTAGAAATGACAAATATCAATGACATAACAAAACGGAGGCAACTGGCGGAAAAATATCTGAATGCAGAGACCTCCGTAGAGGAAGAGCGTATGCTTCGTGACTTCTATAGCCATGCAGAAGAACCACTCGCACCAGAGGACGAGGATATGCGGCTACTTATGTATGCGACCGACAGGCTCAGTGGCGGCTTTGTCCTTTCAGATGAAAAAGCCGAGGAGTTCGACCGACTGATGCAAAAAGGAAGTAAAAAAAGCAAGATTGTCGCTCTGCGCTGGATTGTTTCAGCCGCTGCCGCTATAATATGCGCCGTCTTGTTTTTGCCAGTCCGCCCTACAGACAATGCTAAGGAACAGCCCGAGATTAGCACTTCTGAATTACTGGAAGCCATTAACATCCTTTCTGATGTAGGAGGTGATAATATGACCATAACAGCGTCTTCATGTAATGATGGCTTTATCATAAAGACTTCTACCTCAAATGAACCACCAAGTTCGTACATATTAAAACGATGTTCTGACGGAACGTCGATAGAAATAAAATCACAATTAACGGACTTTTAATTTATCCAAAATGAAAAAAATGATTCTTTCGCTGCTCGTAGCAGTACTCTCTGTTGCATCTGTGAATGCACAGGAAACAAGAAAACCAATCTATTGGATTGACGGTAAGCAGGTCGAGAACTTCGACGGAACGCAATTAGTCGGCAAGACGATTGTCAGCTACACCATTGAAACCGAACACAACATTCACGCCATCATCACCTCTGACCTGGCAGGCGGAAAGGATGTGGAGAGCGTGAAGGTATTTTCTACGATGAAGGTAAACAAGACCGACACGCCTGTCGCATCTGGAATTACAACCAATGTCATTCGTGCGGATGCGGAGGAGATAGTATATATACTAGATGGAAAGATTGTCCCCTACTCTGAAATCGAATCCCTGTCATCGTCCAGGATTGACAACATGACGGTTATCAAGGACAAGGGAAGTTCCGTTTTTATGAAATACGCTAAGGAATACAAGAAGTCATCAAAGACTGAACCCAAGTGTGTCATTCTTATCACAACCAAGAAGTAATTCTCACATCTTTTCCGAGAAACTCTGAAACTATTTTCAGTATTCCGCCCTCGGCACTTGATTTTCAAGCTTCGCCGAGGGCTGTTTCTGTGCGTATTCGCGTAATATATATTAAAAATGGAGGGCGAGGTGACGGATGGCGGCGGCACGGCGGTCATCCGCAACAAGGACACGATTCAAGGCTTGGAATAGCCTTCGAAATTGAATAGGATAGCCCTCTGGCGAAAGTCAGGGGGCTTCTTTTTGTCCACGAAACGGAGACAAATAAGCAAAAAGAAGGATAATAGCAATGAATTATGACAGTTTGCTTGTGTGTTTGAACATAATTTTGTACTTTTGCAAGCGATTTAAGCAAATTCGGAGCAAAATGCTCTTTTTTTTAAGGCATCAAATTCTTAATGACTATGAAGGAAGCGAGACTCATACTTGATGACGGCACAGAGTTCTGCGGCTGGTCGTTTGGCTACGAGGCAAATGCCGTGGGCGAAGTGGTGTTCAATACTGCGATGACAGGCTATCCCGAGAGCCTGACCGACCCAAGCTATGCAGGACAGATACTGGTGATGACGTACCCATTGATAGGCAACTACGGTGTACCAGAGACAGGAGGCGAGCCTCTGCCCAAGTTCATGGAAAGCGACCACATTCATCCCAAGGGCATCATAGTCGCAGATTACAGCGAGGAATATTGCCACTGGAACGCTAGGGAGTCGCTCGCTGCATGGATGAAGCGCGAAATGATACCTGGCATTACCGGCATCGACACCCGTGCACTTACAAAGAAACTGAGAGAGCACGGTGTGATGATGGGACGCATCGTTATTTCTGAGAGCTTTGATTATACTTACTGTTCTAATGACTCTGATTATTCTGAGAGCTCAGATTACGGAAGCATAAACTGGGTGGAACAAGTAAGTTGCAAAGAAGTCATTCGTTACAACGAGGGAAGAGGCAAGCGTGTAGTGCTCGTGGATTGTGGCGTGAAAGCAAACATCATTCGCTGTCTGCTGCATAGAGGTGTTGAGGTCATACGAGTGCCTTGGGACTACGACTTCAACCGGCTCGACTTCGATGGTCTCTTTCTTGCCAACGGCCCCGGCGACCCCGAGCAATGCGAGAAGACGGTGGAGCACATTCGTACTTTCCTTAATAATCATGAGAACGTACGTCCACTCATGGGCATCTGCTTGGGAAACCAGCTGTTGGCTAAGGCAGCTGGGGCAAAGACTTATAAGCTGAAATATGGTCACCGCTCGCACAACCAGCCCGTAAGGCAAGTGGGTACCAATCGGTGCTTTATCACCAGCCAGAATCATGGCTATGCAGTCGATGCCTCGACGTTGCCCGCCGACTGGGAACCGCTCTTCGTGAACATGAACGATGGCTCGAACGAAGGCATCCGTCACAAATCTAAGCCTTGGTTCTCTGCTCAGTTCCACCCTGAAGCCTGTTCCGGACCGACAGATACGGAATGGATGTTCGATGAGTTTGTATCTTTATTGAGTGAAGAACGAAGAGTGAAGAGTGAAGAATCAGAGTTTGTCATTGACCCCAGTGCAATCTCTTTTGGTAATTATAATTCTTCA
>JAGCNZ010000123.1 GCA_017645655.1 Bacteroidaceae bacterium
ATTTACAATTTGGCAAGTTAACTATTTACTTACGAGTTGACGATTGGGATATTTACTATGTGACTATTTACTATTTACTATTGATTTACTATTTATTTGAATTTACTATTTCGTCGGCACTCATCCTTGCCTTAGTCGTCACTATGGACTTCGCAATGATGTTCAGCAATTCGCAGCATTCCTGATGCAGCGGCCTCAGCCGGGATTCTTTCATCATCTGGCTGCGCATGATGATTTCCTGCCAATGACAAGTCTCGTCGAGTTCCTCTTCCACCATTTTCAGCTTATTTATGAAATCCTTGTCAGACTTCGCAAGGCATGCTGCCCTGTAGTTTGCAGAGGGGGACGTGCCTGAACGGATAACTTGGCGTGCTACTGTGCTTCCAGAAATGCTGGATGGCAGAGCGTCCACCATTTTGATGACACGGACTGCAAAGTCAGTCATTCGCTCGCGAAGCTCGTCCTTATTCATAAATGACTAAATAACAAAATCGTAAATAAATCGTAAATAGTAAATAGTGAAATCGTAAATTATTTATATCTTATGTGGTCGATGAGCCTGATGGGTTTCTTGCCGCAGAAGACGGTGATGCAGCCCACGATGCTCGGAGCATCGTCCCACGAACCGACGTCGGCCAGGGTGTCGCCATCGACGATGCTGAAGTACTGCACCTCAAGGCCGTCGATGCCGTTGAGTTCGCTGACGACATAGTCGTGCGTCTGCTGCACCGAGAGGCCGAGCGAACGACTCTCATTCATGACGCGATAGATGTTGGCTGCCGTCTTGCGCTCCTTTGCCGAAAGCAACGTGTTGCGGCTGCTCATGGCCAAGCCGTCCTCCTGACGGATGACGGGGCACGGCACAATCTCCAACTTGAAACCCAGGTCCTCTGCCATGCGGCGGATGACTGCAATCTGCTGGTAGTCCTTCTCGCCGAAGTAGGCACGGTCGGGCTCGACGTACATGAAGAGCTTGCTCACAATCTGGCACACGCCGTTGAAGTGGCCGGGACGCATGGCGCCCTCCATCACGCTGTCTGTAGGCGGATAGCTGAACTGCCTGGTGTCCGGCTCAGGATATATTTCTTTCACTGTCGGCGCGAAGACGATGTCGGCACCGCACTCCTCGAGCAGACGGCAGTCCGCGTCGAGCGTACGTGGGTAGCGCTCCAGGTCCTTCGGGTCGTTGAACTGTGTGGGGTTGAGGAAGACACTGACCACCGTGACGTCGTTCTCCTCGACACTTCTGCGCACGAGCGAGGCATGCCCCTCGTGCAGGGCACCCATCGTCGGCACCAGTCCGACGGAACGTCCCTCCTTGCGGTGCTTCGCCAAAGACTCGCGCAGCTGCTTAATGTTGTTAATCACCTCCATGGCTTAGACATAAAATCATGCAAAGTTACACATTTATTCATAATTCATTGCTCTTTATTCATAATTATTTTATGTTTTTCACCTCAAAAGGTAAGAAAATGAGAACTTCCTCATTGTCATGTGCGAAAATAATCGTATCTTTGCGTGGATATTATAGTCTGTAAGGAGATGACTAAAGCCAAGAAGATCCTCTTCGTCACCCAAGAGATGACGCCCTTTGTGCCAGAGACCGATATGGCGCAAATGGGTAGATACTTGCCTCAGGCAGTACAGGAAAAGAGTCGGGAGATACGCTCCTTCATGCCAAAATGGGGGACAATCAACGAGCGTCGCAACCAGCTGCATCCGGTCATCCGACTGAGTGGCATCAACATCGTAGTTGACGACATCGACAATCCGCTCGTCATCAAGGTGGCAAGCATCCCGGCTGCCAGGATGCAAATCTATTTCATCGACAACGACGACTTCTTCGAAAAGCGCAAACTCGCAGTTGACGAGGAGGGAAATGAGTACGAGGACAATGCCGAACGCGCAGCCTTCTTTGCCCGCGGCGTGCTGGAAACCATCAAGAAACTGAAGTGGTCGCCCGACATCATACATTGCCTCGGATGGATGAGCAGCTTCCTGCCCCTCTACATCAAGACAGCATATGCCGAAGAGCCATCATTCCGCGACTGCAAAGTCATCTTCACTCCCGCCACAAAGAAGCTCATGGCACCCGTCCCCCAAAACATGGACGGCATCATAGCCTTCCGCAATGCAACCATCTCCGCCACAAGAGGACTGGGCGAAAAGAAACTCGGAGCGCTGCTCAACAAACTGGGCATCAAGTATGCCGACGGCATCGGCTTCCTCGCTGAGAACGACGAGCTGAAGAGCTTCGCCGAAGGACTCGGCAAGCCTTGCCTGCAACCCGTCGACGCAGAAGAATACGGCGTCCACTACCCCAACTTCTACGACACCATCTGGAACATCGGCCGCGTGGAAGAGGAAGAAGGCTAAACATTCAACATTAAACAGTAAACACAGAACATTGAACATCAACAAGACATATCGCGCCTGGACTGCACTCATGACGGCACTCGCCCTCATGCTCACAGGATGCAGCGAAGACACGGGCTCGCTCGGCGTCTATCCTCAGCAAGATGCCATCAGCACATCGACCGCAACATTCGGCGTGCTATCGAGCGACCTGCTCAACACCGTCGTGCCCGCCAACAGCACAGCATGCTTCTTAGGCAAAGTCATCGACCCCGAAACCGACGAAGCCATCACGGCAACCTTCGCCGCACAGTTCCACACCTTCGAAGGCTACACCTTCCCCGACAGAGAGAACATCATCACGGACAATGGCTTCCTCTGTGACTCAATCGAGATTCGACTCTTCATCAGGAACACCTTTGGCGACAAGAACAATCCCATGAAGGTCGAGGTGTGGCCGCTCAGCAGAAACGAAGATAAGCTGATTATGGAGTCGATGAGCTTCTACACCAACACTGACCTCTGGCAATACGTGGATGAAAGCGAAGGTCCCATCGCTACGAAAGTCTTCACTGCTACCGACTACATCGTAAGCGAAGGGCAGCGAGCAAGCAAAGACTATTTAGACAATGTGCGCATCGTGCTGCCCCGGCAATGCGGAGAGGACATCATGAAGACTTACTACGACGACCCCAACACATTCCGCGACTCCTACTCCTTCATCCGCAACGTCTGCGCAGGATTCCTGTTCCGCACCGTCAGCGGCACCGGCACAATGCTCAACCTCGAGGTATGCACAATGAACCTCTTCTTCACACACAAAGACAACGAAGGCAACACGGTGGCAACGAACTGTCGATTCGCCGCAACGCCCGAGGTAATACAGAGCACACAGTTTGAGAACAGCAACCTGGCAGGACTCATCGGCAACGAGGAGTACACCATGCTCAAGACACCTGCCGGCATCTGCACAGAACTCGTCCTACCCATCGACGCCATCTATGAAGGACACGAGAACGACAGCATCAGCCGAGCCGCGATTACCCTCACACGCCTCAACAATCAGGACGAGGACGCACAGGACGACGCATATGCTCTCGGCATTCCGCAGAACCTTTTGCTCGTTCGCAAGCAGAACCTCAACACATTCTTCGAGAAACATCAGGTGGCAGACAATCAGCAATCCTTCTCCACCTATTTCTTCGACACCTACAACTGCTACAGGTTCGACAACATCGGCCGCCTCATCTCCTACTGCCAGTATGAGAAGAAGGCAGGCATGAAGGCAGAGGGCAAGAGCGAGGCAGAATGGGAAGCAGCACATCCCGAATGGAATCACGTAGTGCTTGTCCCCGTCAGCATTGCCACGGCAGCAAACAATATGGGAGACGGCGTTCAGGTTTCTGTCAATCACGACCTCAGCCTCTGCAGCACGAAGCTTGTGCGAGGCACGGAAGCCAATCCCATCAAGATGCAAGTCATCTACAGCCACTTCGCTGGCAAATAATCCCATTTGTAACTACTAACACATTTTACTATGAAACAGTTCATGCTCATCATGGCCATGTTCCTAAGCTTGGCCTTAATCGTCCCGACATCTGCACAAGCAGGCAAGAAGCGTGATGCTCGCGTGGCTTACGTACTGAAGAACCTTCGCCTCAAGAGCGACGTAGAAGCCAAGTTCAAACCTCTGCTCGATGCCTTCCTCAAAGAGCTCTCCGACGTGAAAGACCCCTATGAGGACCTCAAGGACGAGCTGCAGGATGCCATCGA